>CALFBG010000039.1 GCA_937951685.1 uncultured Saprospiraceae bacterium
ATTCTGTGAACTACTTAAAGTCCTACTTATTTCATATCAATTCGAAACTCTACTCTACGATTCAAGGCGCGTCCTTCTTCCGTATCATTAGTTGAAATAGGTTGTGTCTCTCCAAATCCACCATACCCAACTCGCGTCCCAAGAATACCTTTACTTCTCAAATAATCATAACAAGCTTTGGCCCGTTTTAAAGAAAGATCTTGGTTGAAACTTTCCGTTCCTTTATTATCCGTATGCCCTTCAATGGTTAGGTAATAGCCTGAATTTGTCTTTAAAATGCTACTCACTTGATCCAAGACTTCGTAAGAACTAGCCTTCAAAGTCGCTTTATTGGTTTCAAATTGTACGGCATATTTAGCATAATCTAAAATGGCTTTTTCTGCTTTGGTAATGACAGGGCAACCTTGATTTGAAGCGGCACCGTAGACTTTAGGACAATTATCTTGCGCATCTTCTACACCGTCACCATCCGTATCGGGACATCCCATAAAACGAATTACTCCTGCTACCGTTGGACACTTATCTTCTTTGTCTGCAACACCATCTTGATCACTATCTGGACAACCTTTTACATTACCCGGAGTAGTCGGACAAGCATCAACATTATCGGCAAAACCATCGTTATCACTATCGACCGATTGAGCGGGACAGCCATTGTTTGCGGGTAAACCAAACTCATTGGGACAAGCATCATCCTGATCTGCAATTTTATCTTGATCGGCATCTGGACAGCCTTTTGCGGTACCAGCGACTTGTGGACATTTATCATCCGCATCTAGTACGCCGTCACCATCCGAATCCAAAATTGGGCAACCTTTATTGGCTGGATCGCCGGCTACGGTCGGACACGCATCGTCTTTATCCATGATCCCATCTCGATCAGTATCCGGACAACCAAAGAAAGCGGATAAACCCGCTACTTGTGGGCATTGATCTTCCGTATCAACGATTCCGTCTTGATCACTATCTAAAGTACTGAGTGGCTCGGGCAATTCTTCTTTAGGCAATGCCCCGAGAATAAATCCTAAACCTACTCCGTAGTGAATATTATCTGTTCCATCGGCGATTGATTTTCTGTACTCACCTTGTACGTTGACGAGAGCAAATTTCCACAATTTGATATTAAAGCCAACTCCCAGTGGAATTTGAATATCCAAGTCTTTAAAATCTTCCATGACGCCACCTAAACCAGCCATGATATAAGGCGTAACAACGTTCTCTTCCGTATAATACTGTAGCTGTCCGACAATGTCTAAGCCCGTAATTGTACGATTGTTGATTTCTTCTGGAAGGCGAATTACGCCGACTTTTAGCGGGATAGCAACGTTGAAGTTTTTATTAAAATTGCGAATATAATCTACTTCCCAACCACCAGTGATTCTATCAAAATCGGTGAATCCTCCGACGTTGGGAGAGGTGTAGTCAATCAAGAGCCTCTTAAACATTAAGGCATTGGGATGTTCAGCATTTTGTGCAGATAAGGAAAGGGCGCCGCAATAGATGCTAATCGCCAGGAAGGTAATGATTTGTTTCATAAAGCTAAGTAATCGTTATGGGATGTACAATCGTTTTTTATCTTTCGAAACTTTACCAGCGCTTTTTATGGCAAAGTGGTTCGAAGTCATAAAACTATAGCGTGTTTCTCAATTTAAATACACTGTGTATTAAACACGCATTTAAATAAGTGGGGGACAAAAAATAATTTAATGCCGTAAACCACTCACATTCAGTCTTTGCGTAATTATATGCAGCCAACCAACTGGTAGGCTTAGTCGTTACAAGTACAAAAATACGACCATTTTATGATTCTGGTCTCATTTTGAAAAAATCTCTTTTTTTCTGAATTTATCGTCGACTATTTTCTTTGCTAAGTAAAGCTAGTTATGTTTAGTATTTGATTTCATGAAACTCCCTAGCCGCTCGCTCTGGAGAAAGGCTCGCGGTCTTTTCATCTACCGCGATAATATAGTATTGGCTACCAATTTTTTTGTCAATGGCAATGCCGTAATAGCCATCACCCGCTGCTCGATCTTCTTGTGTACCGTCGTCTTTCATCGCAATGCGTTGAAAAGGGGCGTTTGGTTTATCACGATAAACCAAATAAACTTCGGTTGCATCCTTAACCTGTACATTGACGTAGGTCTTTTCTGCTCGGTGTCGGTGACTATTTTGGCTAATTACCGGTGGTATTTTTGCGAGCAAAGGATGCGCTTGTAAATATTTCGTACGTTCACTCATTAATTGACGAATACCAATGATTTTAGATTTGCCCGCAAGTGTTTCTTCGCTAAGGTTACGTTTGAAACTTTCGTAAGGATAAAGCTTATTTTCATCTTGTTTGACGTAAAAGTCAAGACTACTCTGAATGGTTTTACCTCGTTTTTCGTACTGACTTTCTGCGAAAAAATCCTTAAGGATGGTACGAATGTGAGCAATATATACTTTTCGGTATAAATTATCACGGAGCAATTGCGTGATCAAGGGGCGTTTTTTATTCTTTGTTTTATAATGAATAAAAGGACTTAGCTTTTGCATCTTCTCGTTGGAAAGTGCGGTACCATTGCCATCGAATCTAAATCCTCCAAAAGATAAATTCATGTCCCACAAAATGGGTTGGAAAACCCCAAAACTATCTTGGTAGAGGTAATAATTATGGCAAAGTCGTCCGGTATAGCTATCTAAATTGACCAACACATTATTAAACGCCAGCATCCACAAACTTTGATCGACGTTGAGGACAGATTCGAGTTGTTCGGGCGTTTGATTGAGTACTTTGGTCAAATTGACGAGCGCATTCCAGCCCGTATCCGTTTTTAGCTCGTACAATCCTTGGTAACAAAGCGAATCTTCCCCTAGATACATTAAAGAGGCTTTATCTCCAGCCGGACAATCCTTTTGCTTTTTCGCGTCCCAACTAGGGTCACATTTAAACAAAACACCTTCTTTGTAGCCGTAGTGCTCTTTTAGAAACTTGCTGTCTATAGATTCGGTATTATTGTACAAGCCTAAGAGCTGATCGTTGACGTACAGTCGGGTAAAGTTAGCTTTGGGAGCGGGCATATATTTACGAGCAATCTCGTAGGAGAGGACTTCTCGTAAAAAACTAGGATCTCTAAATACGTTGGATAATTTAAGCGTTTTGTAACCACCTTTGAAGCGTTGCTTCTTCTTGCGGTAATTCGCTTTAATATTGAAGGGTAATTTGGACGATTCTTGGTTGCGAACATTAAAGTAGGAGCTATTTCCTTTGTAGCGAACGCCGACACTATCATAGGTTACACCATCTACTTTGATACTAGCTAGAAGGCGATCGCCATTATTTAATTGTTTGAGTGAATCTAAAACAACATCCCAAGCGGCTTGCTTAAAGGTAATCCGAATTTCTTTGACTTGATAGATATCGTATAAATCTTGAGCGGAGAGGAGCGGGCCCGCCATCAGAAAAACGAGTAAGAAGTAAAGCCTGTGCATGAGATGTAGATTTAGGATGGAAACAATAACTTGAACACCTACTTAAACGCTACAAACGAAGGTTGATATTGCATTGAGCAATATCAACCTTCGGGATGATTTTTTATTTGTTTAATTCGCTCAAACTAGCGGTGTAAGGCTCGAACATATAGTTACTAGGACCGAAACCAACCGCTCCTGGATTTTCTGCAACAATGTAATATTCAATCTTATCTCCTTTCCCCGCAGGATCAATGGTCGCGCCGTATACTTTATCTCCAGCTTTACCATCGTTGCTTTTTCCGTCATCTTCCATCATCACCGTTTGGTAAGCTTCGTTGTTATTAAAACGATAAAGCAATTTCACCCGTTTAGGGAGCTTGTCAATTTTAGCTTGAATCTTAAAGTTTTTGATCATGGTATTCGAGAACTTCTCTCGTTTTTCTACCATAATTTCGTCTACTGTAGGAGGAAAAACTGAAATTTTAGGATGCTTTTTCAAGAAACTAGCGCGCTTCTTCATCAATTCTACAATTCCAGGAATTTTACTACGTTTGCCCGTAGTATTATCTAAACTGGCCAAAAATTCATTATGGGCGTAAAACTTATTTTTATCCTTAAAAACAGGATCCGCAATTAATCGTTGCAATTCCTTCGCTCGTTTTTCGTACTGTCCGTCGATAAAATGATCGTAAAGAATCGTTCGAATGTGCGATAGATACATCTTCTGATACATTGAGTTTTTGAGCAATTGGCTAATCAATGGCTTCGAAATATTATCGACGTGTAAAAGTGGATCTAATCTTTGCAATTCTTTTAGTTTTAAATCAGAACCTTTACCAATGTTCTTAAAACTTCCGAAGGACAAGTTCAAATCCCAAATGATAGGATTAAATTGCCCAAATTGATCTTTATATAAATAGTAGTTTTGACTATTTTGACCAGAATAGCTACTCAAATTGACTAAAACATTATTGAAGGCCAACATCCATAAGGCACGATCTACATTGAGTACCTTTTCGATATTATTTGGTTCTTCGTTGAGTACGCGGGTTAATTCAATTAAGTCATCCCAGCCTTCCTTAGATTTGATTTCGTAGTTGTTGAGGTAACAATTAGCGCCTTTTTCATATTCCAAAGAGCCATATAAGTTTTGCTTACAGCCATTTGCCGCTGATTTTGGATCTAAGCCTGCCGAAGTTTTGAAAAAACTACCATCACTACTGCCAAAGTGCTGCTCTAAAAATTGATCATTGATGGCTTCCAGATTGATGAATAAACCATAATACTCATCGTTGATGTACAATTTGATGTGATTTGCTTTAGGAGCTGGCATATATTGTCGAGCAATTTCGTAAGAAAGTACTTCTCTGATCATACTTGGATCTCGTAAGGCGTTAGAAAGTTTAAGCGTTTTGTAACCAAGGTGGTTTTGGTTTTTGTTGATATAGTTAATCTTGATATGAAAAGCATTTCGCTTGCTTCCCGTCTGAAAAGATCTACTACCACGATAGCGAATACCTACATTTTCGTATTTCGAACCGTCAATCGTAGCGCCGCCAATTAAGTGGCCATCGCCGTAAATTCGTAAAGAATCTAAATCTTCTGCCCAGTTTTTCTGGTCAAATTTTAGTCTAAGTTCAGGAACACTGCTGTTGTCATAAAAGTCTTTCTTCGGCTGAGCGAATGACTGTATTTGTAGCAAGAAAATCCCGATTAGAGAGAGTAATAAACATTTTTTCATATCCTATCACTGATTGATTAGCGTATTTATCCGAATAAAGTCTAACAAGTCGAATTATAAAAAAGCCAAGCGTATTTTTATTTTCCGCGCCCTCCGCAAAAAATAGCAAATATCATTCTGAATCAGGCAGAAAAGACAACTTTAGCACTTAGCTAACCGGAGGCTTCTTGATGCATTACAAAACAATATTGACTAGTTGTAGCCAAGTGATGGAATTTCAAACATGCTCTAGAGTGCAATAATAATAAAATTAACGCAATCCATAGGAATATTGACCCTACGGAAATGTTAAAGAACTGGCATATTGGGACTTGAGTGGGATAGTGTGGAGTTTGCTTTCTTTATCGTTGTCTTAAAACAACTTCTTTTATTAGTAACGAATTAATATCGCAAGGTGTTATCGCAGTGCTCCATTTTTAATGGAATAGGTGCATTATTAACCGATGTAATAGCTATTCCCTTGGATAAAACTTGCTTCTATTGACTTGTCTTTCTACTCAAAACAAGAGGAGCCGCTAGTAGGCTACCTATGAAAACAAGGTTCGCAAAGAAATAAAGATGTTTACAGCCATAATCGCCATCACTGCTAATGAAAGTAATTTCAGCCAACTTGCATTGTCCGTTCTAAAACTATCCAATTTTGCTTGCTTTTCAGCATCTTTGACTACTATTTTACCAATGCTAAGTAGGTAAAAGTAGCCCGCAATTACAAAAAATATGATTTCAAAGAATAATCCTAAAAAGCTCAAAATATTTTTTTATAAAGTTTTTCTAAAATGAGGTTAATAATTAAAACTGGCTTGCCAACCGATAGAGAGGTACAAGTCTTTTACGAAAGTTAATTATCTTCAAGCTCTAAAGTCTTGGTTTCTTCGAAATTACCCGTTTTTCGATTCTTTTTTACATTATCCCAGTCGAAGTAGCGACCATTCATGACTACATAAACGCCGGAATCCAGTGTTTGGCTAAAGGCTAGTGCGCTTCCCAAGTTGAAAAAACCGTCAGAAGAAGTACCAAATGCGTAAGGTACCATTGCGCCAGTCAGCACGATCGTTTTGTCGATGTTGGCTTTCGCTAATACTTTGGCCGTTGCCACCATCGTATCCGTTCCGTGGGTGATGATAATACTTTTGGCGGCACATTTACGACAATTGTGTAGAATAATTTCACGATCATCTTCCGACATTTCCAAACTATCCACCATCATCAAGGTTCTAATATCAATATCTTGGGTACAACGACCTCTGTCAAACATTTCTTTTAAGTGTGTATCCTTAAAAAACAATTCTCCCGTGATAAAATTATATTCTTTGTCAAAGGTTCCTCCGGTAATGAAGACTTGGATCATGCCATCAAATTTAGTGCAAATTGCGAGTGATTGAATGATGCGACTTAAGCAACTTCGCTAAATACATTGAAATGTAAATAAGATTCAATTTAAAGCACAAATTTATCTAAAAACTTTCGGAAGTAGGGTGTAAGTAATCAAGAAGTTGTTTGATAATAGATCTTATGCCTAGAACGAGAGCTTATCGTACTAGTAGTTATAACCATTTCATCGTTAAAATTCCTGAATTTCACTTATTGGACGAAATTCGCGATCACACCCGTTTCTCGAAGATACCAGATCCCCGCAAGGAAGGCAATCACCAGTAAGACAACTAGGACGATCTTAATCCAAGAGGTTGGTTTTTGTCCATATACTCTGCCCGTTTGACCATTAATGGTAAAGCGATAAACGCGGTTTTTATAATTATAGGAACAAACCCACAAAGGCAATATAATATGTTTGAACGTTTGATCTGATTTACGACTATTGACGTGCAAATTTCGCTGGGTATCTCCACCAAGTTGAGCGGAACACATATTTCGAAGTCGGTGATCCATGATTTTTTCCCCCACTTGATACGCATCTTTCACCCCTTTTTGGTAGATTTCAGCTTCCCAGCCTACCATTAAGCGAGGATCAAAGTTGACAACCTCCGTTAAGCGATAAGGTAAGATTCGACTGATATCTTCTTGTACGAGCCCTCCGGAAGCCACAACTAAAACATCGTCAAAAAAATGATTTAAAGCACCCGAGCGATGCGTCCATCGCGTTTTTTGAACTTGTTGGGTTTGCATTTGACCATTGACGCGCACTTGGATCGTTTCGTAGTAATAATGACCCGCTTCTCCTTGCCAAGTCGCATGAGTTTGCGCATCATAGGTCCAAAAAGGAATGTAAACACCGTGCAAGCTATTCACCTTCGCAAATTGTTGGAAGTTAAAAGGGGTAAACCAACCTTGCTTTATCCAAACTTTGAAATGTTCCTCCGCTTTATCTCGTGCCACGTAAAATGGAATAATACCGACGGGTTGGATATATTGGTGTTCGTAAGCTTTGAGGTTAACTTTGGACGAACCACAGAAACCACAATTGACTTTAATATCGCGGCTATCAATAACAAATTTAGCACTACAGTTCTCACACTGAAAATGCTGTTGGTCGGGCACTTCAGCACTAAAGTCTTGATCTTGTTCGATCGCGTCGAATAAAGGTTGCTCTAGTACGAGATCGTTGGATGGATCAATCGCTTCCAAATAGCCACAGTGGGCACAAGAGAGTTTTTGATTTTCTGCGGTATAAAGCAATTGGCTACCACAAGAAGGGCAGGGAAGATGCATCGCATCGGGGAGCATACTATTGTGTTCGTATTCTTGCATTCAGCGGCGAGTAGGTGGAACGATTTATTCGTAGAAAATAAAGACTTACTAACGGCAAAAGAGCGCTAGTAAGTCTTTGTATATTAGCATTGTATTATTTATAATCGAGAAAGTAATTCTTTCTTTTTCGTATCAAACTCTTCTTGAGTAAGGATGCCAGCTTCTTTTAAGCCTCCCAACTCTTTCAACAAATTCATGATCTCTTCTTTCGTTTCCGTTTTAGGAGCGGCTGCTTCTTTTGGCTGTTGGTCTTGATTTTGTTGCTGCTTATTCATCATCATATTAGCCATTCCAAAACCCATTCCCATTCCAATACCTTCACCAGCACCACCACCAGGGTTCTCTGCTGCTTTCTCAATGGACTGTGCCGTCTGGAAATTCGTGAATTTATTCATGTCATCGACCATATTCATATTGGTCATCTTGTCGTAGAATTCTTCTACTTCCTTTGGTAAAGAAGTACTCGTGATTTGGAATTTAGTTAATTCCAGTCCAAAAGGATCAAGGTCTTTTTGTAAGATTGGTGCAACTTTATTGCCCAGTTCGGTGTAGTTTGCGACCATGTCTAGCACTGAAACGCCTGCTTCTGCAATTGCTTCTGCAAACTTCGGCGAAACGATATCTCGCAAAGAGTTCTCCACGTCAGAAGCTTTTACAATACCTCGTGTACCAGCGTATTCTTGGAAGAATTTTTCAGGATTACTAATACGGACGAAATAAGTACCAAAAGCTTTTACCCGAACTTGCTTAAATTGTGGATCTCGTAAAATAATTGGATTCGGCGTTCCCCATTTTAAGTTGGTAAAAGTCCGCATACTAAAAAAGTATACATCACATTTAAATGGAGAATCAAAACCCGTCTTCCAATTTTTCAGAGAAGTCAACAAAGGCATATTATTCGTTACCAATTCGTAACGACCAGGTTCATATAAATCTGCGAATTCGCCTTCGTTCAGAAACAGTGCGACTTGTCCTTCCCGTACGGTCAAATTAGCACCGTATTTAATGTTTGCATCTTTGTCGGGGAATTTCCATAGAATGACATCGTCACTTTGTTCTACCCAATCAATAACTTCAATTAATTCACCACGAATGAAGTCAAATAATCCCATAATTTTAAATAGATTTAATGGTTATTGATAAGTACTTTGCTTTCCAAAAAATACGGAAGGCAAGTTGAGGAATTTTCCTCGTTTTTAGTTCAGCTTTTAAAGCGGATTGCTAAGTACTTAGGTTAAATAATTTTTGTTGCAATTGTTGCTTTACTCAGAAGTATGTGCTCCGTATTCCTACCGCGCCTCATAAATCAATTTTGTAATTTACCTAAATATTAGCTAAAAAACCGTTATCCCTTCAAGTTTTTTCGATGAATACTCGCCTTTTATCTAGGAGTTCTGCTTTCCATCGTACTCAACAATATATTTTAGCCTATTCAATACTATTCAAAAGTAAATGCAGTAGGGGTAGATATTCGACTTTAAGGCTTTAGTTAATTCATCACCTTCTCTTGGTGATTAATAGATTCTTGATGAACAGCTTTTAAGAAACTAGCAATGAATTGTTCACTTAATCCTTTTTTGGCTCCTTTTTGAATGGCTAGCTTAAGAATTTCTTCCCAGCGACTTGGCTGAAGAATAGCCATATTATTACACTTTTTGTATTGCCCAATATCATCTGCAATCATCATTCGTTTGCCCAATAAATCCAAAAGTTCATTATCTAAATGGTCAATCTCCAGCCGCAAATCGTCTAGGTCTTGCAAGGAGACCGTATCTATGGCATTCGGATTTCTATAAATAATACGCTTCATCATGTCTTTATAAGTGGAAGGTTTGATTTGTTGTTTCGCATCGCTCCAAGCTTGATCTGGGTCAGGGTGCGTCTCGGTCATCAGTCCTTCAAAATTTAAATCCATTGCTTTTTGGGCGACGCGTTGCAAAGTGTCTCTGCGACCACAAATATGGCTATTGTCGCAAATGATTGGCAGGTCTGGAAACTGTCGCTTGAGTTCAATTGGAATTTGCCACATGGGGGCGTTACGGTAGTTGGAGTTCCCATAAGAAGAAAATCCTCGATGAATAGCAGCAATTTGGTGAATCCCCGCTTTATGCATTCGTTCGATGGCTCCGATCCATAAATTCAAGTCCGGGTTAATGGGGTTTTTAATGAAAACGGGAATATCTACGCCTTCTATCGCATCCGCAATTTCTTGCACTGAGAAAGGGTTGACAGTTGTGCGGGCACCAATCCACAACGCATCAATGCCATATTTCAAGGCTTGATAAACGTGTTGCTGATTGGCCACTTCGGTAATTACTTTTAAGCCAAATTCTTTTTTGACTTGTTTTAACCATTTCAGACCAATCGTCCCAACACCTTCAAAAGAATTTGGTCGGGTACGGGGTTTCCAAATACCAGCTCGGAAAAAATCAATTTGATGGTCAATAAGGCCTTTTGCCGTTTCTAAAACTTGGGCTTCGGATTCTGCGCTACAAGGGCCAGCGATGAGAATAGGACGTTTGCGCGTCGTATTTACAATAGGTTTTAATTCAAGCGTCATAATTTGTTTATTTTAAAATTTTTTGAATATCATTTGCTTTTCGGATGAGTTGAGCAAGGTTTCCGAAATCTTTGTTAGCGAGTAGGTCTCTAAATTGTTGTAGGTTTTTTAAGTATTCGTCTAAAACCTCAAGAACGTTTTCTCTGTTTTGTTCGAAAATAGGAATCCACATTTTAGGGTTACTTTTGGCAAGTCGTACCGTAGAAGAAAAACCACCGCTGGCTAATTCTAGAATGCGTTCCTCTTCGTCTTCTTTCTCCAAAACGGTCAAGGCTAAGGCAAAGGAACTGATGTGCGAAATATGTGAAATATAAGCGGTGTGCATATCGTGGGCGGCGGCGGTAAGGTAAATCAAGCGCATCTGTAAGCTTTGATAGAGTTGCTTGATCAAACGATGAGCTTTTGTACTACTTTTTTCTACCTCACAGATCACCGCACACTTGTGGTCAAATAAATCGGGTAGCGCGGATTCTGGTCCCGAGTATTCCGTGCCTGCCATTGGATGAGTCGCTACGAATTGAGCCCGCTTAGGATGGTGCGCTATTTGTTGTAAGATGGCCACTTTTGTAGAGCCAACGTCCATGACAATTTGTTGGTCCACTAAGTCCATCACTTGAGGCAATACTTTGAGCATAGCGTCTACCGGAATGGCCAAAATGATCAGTTCGGATACTACAATTGCTTCCGCTAAGGAAGCTGCTTCGTCGATGATTTTTCTGCGTAACGCTTTATGTAGATTTTCTTGAACTAGATCTACACCAATAACTTTTGTAGCGAATCCTCGCTCTTTCAACGTGATGGCGAGCGATCCTCCAATGAGTCCTGTACCGATGATAGTAACGATCATAAAATTTAGATATTTGAGTAAGTTATTTTAAAATGGTTTCTACCCTTTGAATTGATTTTTCTAATACTTCGACGGAACTACAAAGAGAAACTCTTAAATAATGCGTTCCTTGTTTACCAAAAATACCGCCTGGAGTTAGAAAGATATTCGCTTGGTAAAGCAATTGGTCAGAACGGTCGTAAGCATTTCCATGTTTGGGGTTTACTTTTCCCCAAACGAACATTCCCTTTTGTTCTGCTTCATAGGATAAGCCTAAGCAATCGCATAGCATCAGGGCTTTTTCTTTTCTTTGCTGGTAAATCTGGTTTTGTTTTTCGTACCAACTTGGTGGTAGTTGTAAGGCGGCAATTGCAGCAAGTTGTAATGGCAAATACATGCCCGAATCCATATTACTTTTAAACTTTAGGACTTGCTGAATAATCGTTTCGCGTGCGGCTAACATACCAATTCGCCAGCCCGCCATCGCGTGCGATTTACTCAATGAATTAAGCTCAACGCAACAATCCAACGCACCCGGAATTTCCAAAATACTGCTAGGTCGATCATTGAGGATAAAAGCGTAAGGGTTATCGTGGCACAGTAGAATTTGATGCTTTTTTGCGAACTGAATTAGTGCCGAAAAATCAGCGAGAGCCGCCGTTGCTCCCGTCGGCATATGCGGATAATTAAGCCACATCATTTTTACTTTAGACAAACCTTCCCGTTCGAGACGAACCAAGTCGGGCAACCAATTTTGTGTAGCTTTTAGTGCGTAAGTACGTACCGTTGCACCAGCCAGTTTTGCAGTAGCAGCGTAGGCTGGATAGCCAGGGTCTGGGACTAAAACTTGATCGCCTTTTTCTAGAAAACTCATGGAAAGGTGTAGAATCCCTTCCTTCGAGCCCATTAATGGCAAGACTTGAGTACGAGGGTTTAGAGAGACATTAAAATAGCGATCATACCATGCTGCGAAAGCGTCTCGCAGAGCGGGTAATCCTTGATAACTCTGGTAGCCATGGACATTAGTTGATTGGCAACTTTGTTGCAGTGCTTGTATGACTGTTCTTGCGGGAGGCAAATCAGGACTTCCAATACCAAGATTGATAATATCTTTTCCCGCTTTGCGCAAAGCAGCAATTTCTTTTAGCTTTTTTGAGAAGTAGTATGCTTCTACGGATTGAATTCTTTGTGCGGATTTAACTTTCATAGTAGTTGCCTATCTGGTATTTTCCTAATAATTTAAATGAGCTAGTTTGATTTTGTAATGCTTTGATTAAGATTTGATAATTAGTATTTGGCTTTATAATAAAATCTACAAAAAACAAATACTGCCAAGTGCTTCCTGGTAAAGGGACAGATTGGATTTTAGTTAAATTAGCATTGTGGGCAGCGAGGGTAGTCAATATTTTTTGTAGACTGCCAACGGTATGGGGCAGACTAAAGTACGTCGAAACTTTCGTCGCTTCTGATGCGATGACTTGTTGATGATTTGGTCGTAATACCAAAAAACGAGTATAGTTGCTTTTGTGTGTTTCGATACTAGGTGCAATAATTTCTAGATCGTATAACTTAGCCGCTAAAGTACTGGCGATGGCACCTGCGTTCTTTTTATTTTGGTCTTTGATCATTTTTGCACTAAGGGCGGTGTCACTTTGTGCAATTAACTTAATCTGCGGATATTGTTGAAAAAAAGCTTTACACTGCGCAAGGGCAATCGGGTGGGAGTACACCTCTCTTAAATCTTCAATTTTTTGTTGAGGAAGTACCATGAGATTTTGTGCGATTCTTAGAAAAATCTCTCCTGAAATATGCACCTTCGCCTCCTGCAAAAGTTGATAATTAGCTAATAAACTTCCCGCGATGGAATTTTCAATCGCCATTAGTCCTTCGTCTACTTGATCTTGATTTTCGATTGCTTTAACCAGTTGCGGAAATTGAGCGATGGGTTGTATCGCAATGGAACTAGTCGAATAAAAGTACTTTGCAGCAATCTCATGGAAGGCACCATAGTATCCTTGTATCCCGATTCTTTTTGTTGTTTTCACTGTATTTTATTTTCTAATGGGCAAAAAAAAAGAGCCCCAATTTGGGACTCTTACGTTGATATTATTATATGTTTTTATACAATTAGCAAGTCCCTATTATGGTATTCCATAAATAAAAAAATAAAAAAAGTAATCAGGACTATTGAATAAGTACATTGCTTGTAACGATTAAATGATGAAGTTGTTTTAAAATGATGTTAGCAACCGAAGGTAAAGGCTTGTAAGTCAGGACGAAGCTCTTTTTGCATCCCATCCGCAAGCGGTAAATTCTGTTCAGAATTTATGCAGCCGTAGCTGCGGTGACGAG
>CALFBG010000040.1 GCA_937951685.1 uncultured Saprospiraceae bacterium
ATGCGAATCTAGGTGTTGGTTGTGGAAATCCTGCTGCACGCGCGACGATCAAAGAGGGCGAAACCATCGTAGACCTAGGTTCCGGAGCTGGTTTTGATGCTTTCATCGTGGCAAGAACCGTCGGACCAACTGGAAAAGTAATCGGGGTTGATTTGTCTACCGAAATGCTTGCCTTAGCCCAAAAAAATGCACAAAAAGGAAATTATCAGAACGTCGAATTTGTACAAGGGGATATCGAAGCGCTTCCATTGGCAGACAAGGTTGCAGATCACGTTATTTCGAATTGTGTTATTAATCTATCCTTGCATAAAGATAAGGTTTACCAAGAAGCTTACCGCGTTTTAAAAAGAGGTGGAAGCTTATCGGTTAGTGATATTGTTTTAGCAAAAGAGCTACCGGATTTCATCAAGGAATCCTTGGCGGGGCACATCGCTTGTGTTTCCGGAGCCGAAAAATTAGAAAACTATTTAGAATATGTAAAAGCGGCTGGTTTCGAGGACGTAAAGATTGTTTCCCAAACAGCATTTCCCCTTGAGCTCATGTTGACCGATCCGCAACTTGTAAAAATTGCCGGAGAAATGAACTTCAATCTTGAAAGTGAAGCAGCAAAGGATATCGCTTCTCGCGTAACTAGTATTTCCCTGACGGCCAAAAAACGGAAATAGATGAAGTCATACAAAAAATCCTTGTTTGGAAGTTTGTTGGCATTTTTTCTTGGAACAAGCTGTTGTTGGTTGAGCTCCGCAGTGATTTGGCTGGGAGGCCTTAGTTTTGCAGGAATCCTTGTTAATTTCATGGCAGATATACAAGTTTTGATGATTAGTTTAGGAATAATACTATTGTTAACAACTCTATTCCTATATTTAAAGAGGAAAGGAAAAATCAGCAAAAGATAAACCATAACTAGCAAGTAGGGCTAAATATCCTACTTGCTTTTAGACCGCTTTGCGAACGTTGATTTTTTCATAATTTGTCCGAAAAGAAAACTGATTTTTTTAATCAATCATCATGAAGTTGTTTTAAAATAGCATAAGTCATTGGAAAATATAATTGAAGTAGGTTCTCCTCAAGATAAAAAGTCTCCATTCTTCCTTGACCATAAATTGTACTGCGAAGTATGGGAAGCATTTATACTAAAACACGATGGTAAACTTAAGGGTAAAGTATCCGCTTGGGCGCTAATCTTAAAAGGGGCGTTTAGGGGGAAAGGTTTTTCAAAATGGACGGTTGAATTGAAAAAGTCAACCATGTCTGGAAATTCAATATTCTTTCCATCAATATGGAATGTATTACAATATACGCTATTGAATGGCGAGAAGATTGATCTTGGCGAAAAGCGTTTTGAAATCAGAAGGAAATGTCTCTTTGGTCCGCTAAACATTATCAAGCGTAAACAAAAACTAGGTGCACATCACGTGATTTTAGCTAAAACAAATTTAGCAAGTGAGCAAATAGCGTTACTATCTTTTCTATTTTTAGAAATATCGCCAATTGAAAGTTTGGAGTATTGCAAGTATGATCCGCTTACGCAAAGTGTAGCCATCAGGTTTGGTACATTTTTTAAATCGCTCGATTCTCTTTCAAAAATTATGCAGCGGTAAAAGAGTGGTCTGCCCAAGATATTTCAATCTTAACACGATAGGAAAGAAGAGGATGTTATTCCTGAAAATAATTTGGAGTGAAAATTCTTCTGTTTTTATAAGATCTAATAAGAAGCTATTCGAGGCGAAATCCTTGCTGCTTAAAACCTGAAGTAGTTGCGGTGCAAAGCCTTGCAATGAACCATCTCTTCCTTTTGGTGTTTTCCTAAAAAGCAATCATGAAAAAATTCAGCTTAATTATTTTTAGCATCACGAGCCTATTGCTCTTTTATTCCTTTTTTCTATCTAATCAAAAAAATAGTGTGCCCATGAGTGTGCCGATAAAAGTTGTACCTAAAAAAGCCTTGAATGTGCTTGGTGAAGACTTACAAGTTTGTTGTCTTGAACCGCGTACGGGATGGTTCAGAGATGGTTACTGCAATACAGATCTGCAAGACCAAGGCGCTCACGTGGTTTGCGCCATCATGACGGATGAATTTCTTAACTTCTCGGCAAGTTGCGGGAATAATTTGAAAACACCGGCACCCGCTTATGGATTTCCGGGACTAAAGGCAGGGGACAAATGGTGTCTCTGCGTGTCCCGCTGGAAAGATGCGATGGAGGCTGGATTAGCTCCGCCTATTGTTTTGGCGAGTACGCATGAGAAGGCTTTAACGGTGGTGAGTTTGGAAGACTTGAAGCAGCATGAATATGTGGTGGAAAAGTAAGAAAGAAAGTAATAAGGTAGCTTATTAAAATAACTTCAACTTTATCTTGTCCTTTTTTAAGGAACAACCCAACTTCCTTCCCAATTGTTTTTGCGAGAGAAAACGGCTCGTAGGTGTTGTGGCCTTCCCAGTTGCAAAATTTCAATCTGCTGCGGGAGAAATTGCAATAAAGTAAAATGTGTATCGGCTGTGTAGGAATATTCAGGTGTATCTAGTGTAGACTTCGGAGCGGCGGTTGTCGCATAATCATTTGGATGAACGAGGGCAATGGCTTGGTGCTTTTCAAAAAGATCGCCGGATTCGATGATCTTCGCGGTGCAATAAAAAGTCACTTGCAACTTCTTTTTAGGGTGATAAAAGATCAAACTACAATTTGCATTTTCACGCAAATTCGCAATTTTGGTAGTTCGGCTATCGGTATAAACAAGGACGCTATGGTCGGGTAGGGACTTTCTTTTTACAACCGTTCGGACTTGCGGGAAATCGGAAAGCGTTGCTAAAACCAAAGTGCGGAAAGGATGGCGTCGGTCTTGATTGGCGCGCAACAACTCTTGTTTGGCTTGGTCAAAAAAAAAATTAAGTTCCATTGATGAGTATTGAAGTTGTAAACGGGGAAATACAGTCTTTCAGTTTTGAAATTTTATAACTGAGTAAGTACCAAGATTTTCAGAAATTCAGTATTGCCTAAAGCGAGATTGCAAATCGCGAAAACAAAAACGCTATCGCCTCACACCATCTTCCTCAATGTAATGCTTCCTCATTAACTCCTCTAAACGCGCTTCCCGAATCGCTAAGATGGCTCCTTTAAAATGTAAATCTTTATCTACCATAACGTGGTTAAAATCAACCTCAATTTGCGTGGCTTCGATTCCAATGATTTTTCCATTGTGGCTCAGTCCCTCATCATCCGTGAGGTTCACCATATTACCTATCTGAATATAGCTTTCTGGAATGTCACTGGCTCGTTTGAAATTTTCCAGCGGAATTTTCAAAATGTTGAGCGCATTACTGCGCCCGTAAGCTTGTTCGGCAGTCAGCACAAACTCAAAAGAATCATCGCTACCAAGTCCGCGTAAATTTTCTTCAAAACTTTTGAGTAACTTTCCACTTCCGAATAAAAAAATGAAAGGGTAACGAGCATCCATACGCTCTAGGAGTTCGCCGTCAGCGCTGCTGTCTCGGAGTTCATAGGCAAGTGTGACCACTCGGTTTTCTTCGATGGTAATCTTCATAAAGAGTAAACAGCGAATGGTAGGTTTTGTTTTGTAGAAAGAAGGAAATTTGAAGGTGATACTATTTGTATATCTTGAATACATAAAAAAAGCAACCAACTGCAACATTTTTAAATTCGAATGGTCTAATGCACATATTGGACTTTATGACACAAGAAAAGTTAACAGATCAAGAATTGGTAAAAAAGGTATTAGAGGGAGACACTCAAATATTTCAAACCATTATTGCTAATACGCAGGGCTTAGTTGTCAGTATCGTTTACAAAATGATAAAAAATCCAGAAGACCGCAAAGATCTTATGCAGGAGGTTTACTTAAAAGTTTATGGCAAACTTGGCAGTTTTAAATTTAAGGCGAAGCTTTCGACTTGGATCGGAACGATCACTTACAATACTTGTTTGAATTACCTTGAGAAGAAAAAGATTCCTATTCTCCAAGTGGCAGAAGGGAAAGAAAGAGAAGCTTGGGATTCTATAGAAAGCGAATTGCTCGCGAATGCCAACAATCAAACGGAAGTAGAACTCCTCAAAAAAGAACGCGTTCAAATTTTGTCTGTAGCAATTGAAACATTATCTCCTTTATATCAAACGATTATCACGCTGTACCATCAAGAAGAACTAAGTTACAAAGAGATTGGGACGATTACCGGTTTAGCAGAAGGCACGTTGAAAAGCTATTTATATCGAGCTAGAAAACAATTGAAAGACAACTTGCTGGCTAAATATAAAAAAGAAGATTTATGAAAAACAGACACCTAACGGATTTAGAAATACAAGAATACGCCTTTGACCGATCGGACTGTGAAGCTTCTATTAGCGAGCATATTCAGGCTTGTGAAGTTTGTACCAAAAGGGTAGGAGCTTACCTTTTTCTTGCTACCTCGCTCAAAGATCAACAGGAACCGGTGCTAGACTATAATCTATCTGCTTTAGTCATTGCTCAATTACCCGCAGAAAAATCGAACCAAACGAGTTCCGACTATTTGCTTCCAATTACCGTTTGCTTTAGTATAAGTTTGATGTTGTTGACTTTGTATCTATTTAAAGATGCGCTCCAAAATATACTAAGTGCTACTTTAGAACCGCAGCGTTATTTTATCATGAGTACGATTCTTTTTATCACCATGGCCTTAGTCCTAGATATCATCAGCAGGTTCAAAAAGAAAATGAATCTGCTGGATGTTTAAAAAAAAACATAAGCTTTTTGCAACCTAATAATGACGAAGCGGTCTAATGAATCATAGAAGCATTTCATAGAAAAAAAATAAAAATGAACTTATTATCTTTTAGTAACCTTGATCCTGATTTTTATAAAATAATTGTTACTGTACTTATTCTTGCCGTGGTAGCACGGTTTTTATTAGTAATGCTCACAAAAATATTAGACTATCAATTAAAAACGAAATTGATTGAAAAAGAAAAGTCCGAAGCATTTATCAACGCGCTTTTACAAACAGCAAGCAACAGCGAACGAACCCACAATATGAAATGGTTTTTCATCTTGCTATCAACAGGTATCGGTTTGTTCGTCGTAGAAAGTTTTTCTCCACTTGGTATTCATTCTATTGGAATTATGGCAGTTAGTATTGCGATGGGCTTTTTGGCGTATTCCTTTTATTTAAAACGAGTAGAAGAATAAGTAAGCGAGCATTTAGAAAAGAAACTTGATTTTTTGTGATCGGTTTGTTTGAAAACTTCCTTATGTCACAGCCTAAAATTTTGCAGCTTACGCTTCACGGTATTATTTTTCAACCCTATGAAAATCACTATTTGCATAAGCTATTTGCATAAAATTCCAGCGGGATAAAACCTTAATAAAACAACAAAAGCCCTGAGCGCATATAAGCGCCGTAGGTGCGAAACCATAGATTCATGCTCTTTCTTTACTGACTTCGTATTTTATCCGCTGTATTAAGAAGGACACAATTTTGCCTAGTACTTACTTTAAGTAATAATTTATGGATCGTATCTTTCGATCTGACTCATAGTTATTTCTTTTCTCTTTTTCTGAATTTTTTAAATCAATAAATAAGAGCTTTCGTCAACCGAAGCCCGCTATAACTATGTCCATTTTTAAACCTTTCTAAAATTAAATACTCATGAATAAAATTGTTTTAGTACAATGCCTTCTTCTAGTATGTTTTCTCTTGTCCATAACGCTTAATGCACAGATAACTCCAAACCATAAAACACTAATTAACAAAGTAGATGAATACTTAAGCGATGGTGTTTCAAATGGATTTTCGGGTTCTATATTGATCGTAAAAGAAGGAAAAATTGTACTCAACAAAGGCTATGGAATGGCGGATCGAGCAAACCAAATTCCGTATACTAAAAATACAGTTGCTACGATTGGTTCGGTTACCAAACAGTTTACGGCAACGGCAATCTTAAAACTCGTAGCACAAAACAAATTGAGCCTTACCGATCCCATCCGTAATTTTTTTAAAGACTTACCAGCGGACAAAAAAGAAATTACGATCCATCAATTGTTAACCCACTCGGCGGGACTAATAGCGGCAATTGGAGAAGGAGATTTTGATGATATTCCCAGCGCAATATTTTTTAAAACTTTATTCGCAACAAAATTACTGCACGCGCCCGGATCAAAATATGCTTATTCCAATGCAGGATATAGTGTGCTTGCAAGAATTATCGAATTGACTTCCGGACAAGACTACGAAAGCTTTCTCAACGAATATTTATTCAAACCTGCCCAGATGTATCAAACTGGTTATTTCCTTCCCCAATGGCAAGACAGCCTAATCGCAAAAGGCTATGCGCACAGTTTGATCAACATCGGTTCGATGATCGAACGATATCAAAAAATGGGCGCGGTTACTTGGAACTTAAAAGGAAACGGTGGCATTCACTCCACGCCGGAAGATATGTATAAATGGTACCAAGCCCTTCAATCCAATCAAATATTATCTGCTAGTGCTTTCGAAAAACTGACAACGGCTTATCTGCTAGAGCAAGAAGAAGGAAGCACTTATTATGGCTACGGTTGGGGGATTCGTAATTCAAGTAGAAATACCAAAATCATTACTCATAATGGCGGAAACGGAATTTACTTCCACGACTTTATTTGGTTGCCGGAAGAAGAAGGGTTGATTATCTTGTTTACCAATGCAGGATGTAAAGAAGCAGAGGTCGCCTGGCCAATTGAAAAAATGATTTTTGAAAATAGTGCTCAGCTGAAACCGATCAAAAAGAACCTCCACCGTTTTGTTTTTGACTTCATCGGAAAAAATGATTTACAGCAATCCACTACATTGACGGCTAAGATCAAAGGAACATACCGCGCTTCGATTAAAAGTCCGGATTACTTAAATAGTTTAGGCTACGATCTGCTGCGAGGAGAAATCATAAATACCCCAGCCCATACTGCTTGGTCAGTAGCCATCTTTAAATTGAACGTTGAACTGTTTCCTGCGGATGGAAATGCTTGGGATTCCTTAGGCGAAGCTTACGGCGCGAATGGTCAAGTTGCCGAAGCGATAAAGAGTTATCAAAAAGCCTTGGCCTTGGCACCTGCGGTGGATTGTAATTGGTGTGAAAGTTCGGCTAAAGCCTTGGAAGCGCTTGGTTCGCAGGATTAGAAGATTCCATCAATTGA
>CALFBG010000041.1 GCA_937951685.1 uncultured Saprospiraceae bacterium
AATGGTTTCGTAGAGAATGGGTGGCGTAGAGAGGTAGTAAATATAATTACCACCGATTTTAAATTTATTATCTAAGCTCGCCAGCGATTTTTTGAGTTTGGCATAATCGTCTTTTTCGGCGGTTTGTAAAGAAATATAGGAGAGTCGGTTCGCAAAATCTTCTTGTATCGCTTGGTCTTTCTGCTCCAAAGTAATAAAATCACTATCAAAAAAAACTTTATCCCGAAAAGCTTTATCGCTGTATTTAGAGCGGCTTACGCCCAAGACTGCAAAATTATCAGGTAAGTATTTTCCTTGATGTAGCTTATATAAAGCAGGAATTAGTTTTCTTACCGCTAAGTCTCCAGAAGCACCAAAGATGACAAAAATTACGCCGTCCATAAATTTTAATTGTAATCATCCATTTCAAAAAAAATCAGGTTTTGCTTACAGATGATCGTATGAGTGAAAAATGAGCATCGCTTTAAGTTTATCCATTTTTACAAAAAAAGGAATGGCAAAATCAAAACTATTGCGCTCGCCTCAATATTACAGCAAAAAATGATAAAAAACATTAAAACAACTTCTATTTCTTTTCGAATAAACTTTTACCTTTTTTTGTACTATAAAAGATATGAGATTTTAAACACTTTCTTAAAACAAGTTCAATGTTGATAATGTTCGAGAAGTCCTTATCTTGAGCAAGATAAAATTCAAACTTTAAATAGCTTAAACTTGTTGTAGTAATAAACAAGGTCAATCTAAACTTTAAGCACTTAATTCAAATTACCTCACTTAAGCAGTTTTTTATGAAAAAGAAATTATACGATTTCGGCATGGTCGGTCTAGGCGTCATGGGCAGAAACTTTTTGTTGAACGTTGCAGATAATGGCTATTCCGCCATTGGGTTAGATAAAGATGAAAAGCAAGTACTCGCTTTTGCCAACGAAGCAGCAGGTAAGCAGGCAACGGGTACTACGGATGCAAAAACTTTCGTAAATTCACTCAAAACGCCACGTAAAATCATGATGCTCGTACCAGCGGGTAAAATTGTAGATTACGTCATCGCTGATTTGGTAGAACACCTTGACCCCGGCGATTTATTAATGGATGGTGGTAACTCTTTTTTCGTAGATACAGATCGTCGGTTAGCGGATTTGAAAGAGAAAAAAATTCTTTATCTCGGCGTTGGTGTCTCCGGTGGGGCAGAAGGCGCGAGATTAGGACCGAGTATCATGCCCGGAGGTTCCAAACAAGCTTATAATAAAGTCAAGAAAATTTTAGCAGCCGTCTCAGCAAAAGTAAACGACGAACCTTGTGTTGCTTACATGGGAAATGGCTCAGCGGGTAATTATGTCAAAATGGTACACAACGGTATCGAATATGCAATGATGCAACTCTTGGCAGAAAGTTATGATATACTCAAACACGTAGGAGGACTTGATAATGAGGCACTACAAAAAGCTTACACTAAATACAATCGCGGTCGGTTGAAATCTTTCTTAGTAGAAATTACAGCTTCGATCTTTGGACAAGCAGATGAATTGAGCAAGGCTAGTTTGATTGATATGATTTTGGATAAAGCCAAGCAAAAAGGAACGGGCAAATGGACTTCCCAAAATGCCATGGATTTTGGGATACCAACGCCTACCATCGACGCAGCAGTTACGATGCGTGGTATTTCTTCGCTCAAAGCAGAACGGATTAAGGCTTCCAACATTTTAGCGGTAAAAACGACAAAGACCAAAATAGAGCAAAAGAAAATAGTGAAAATCGTTGGCGAAGCCTTGCATTTTGCCTTCATTGTTGCTTACACGCAAGGTCTGGCCTTATTAGCAGAAGCCTCTAAAGAAAAAGACTATAAATTAGACCTAGAAGCTACCGCAAGAATCTGGCGGGGGGGATGTATTATTCGAGCCAGTTTATTGGAGGATATTCGTAGCGCTTACGCTGAACAGCCGGAATTAGCCAACCTAATGGTGGACGAACGATTTGCCAAGGCGCTAAAAACCAGTCAAAAGGGGCTCCGCAGCACCTTGAAATTGGCGATTGATGCGGGAATTCCGACCATGGCTTTTTCTAGTGCACTGGCTTATTTTGATGCTTACCGACAAGAGCGATTGCCCTTAAATCTGGTACAAGCACAACGTGACTTTTTTGGTTCGCATACTTACGAACGTATCGATAAAGCGGGAAGTTTTCACACCGAATGGAAATAGTGTATTAAGCATGATGAAATAGGAAAATATGCTTAGCTAAAATATTTGGCTAGGCATATTTTTTTGTTTTTAAAGCACTTCAAAGGCTTCCTTGCCTCCACAAAGTAGGCCTTGAATAGAACATTTTTAGCAGCGGTGCTCAGGGCAATGCTGCTGATTGGCTTTCTGCTCATCAAAATGTTAGCATTTTTTGTAAGAATCGCCAACGATGTACTATTTTAGCGTTACGAAATTAATTAATGTGCCGAAAGCTTACCATCATATTATACTTATCTTGTCTATCCTGGGTAGTGGATATTCCTTAGCTGCGCAAGCGTATCTCTTTGATACGCAAATGCTGACTACGGAAAATGGGTTAGCAAATCTAATGACTTCTTCTATTTACAAAAATCAAAGAGGGATCATGTGGATGGGGACGAAGTATGGATTGAATAGCTATGATGGGCACGAATTCAAACTATACACGAAAGAAAAAAATGGGCTAAGTGCGAATCGAGACATTGTTCGAATTGCAGAAGACGAAAAAGGAAAACTATGGTTGTTCCACGGCGAGGGACGATTCTTGTATCCACACGAAAAAACAATGTACGACATTAGTATTTTCGATCCCAAAGCGGAACGTGCTATTCCCTTTAGAGCTTATTTTAAAGAACAGGCACCCTTTGCCATTGATGCGCTACTGAATTTGCGAGGAAATGACCCTGAAAATCGACTTTGGCTAAGCACCAAGGACGGTCAACTTTTTTGCTACAAAGCGGGTCAATTTAAAAAAGTATTTGAAAAAAGCGGATCAATCTTTCAGTACTTAGCGGTGGATTCCAACGGAGAAATTTGGCTGGCTGGTCGCAAAGAATTGATCCAAATTAGTGCTCAGGGAGAATTGTTGAAAACGATTGCGTTACCCGAACAAATTGGAGGTCTTTGGATCGACGAAGAAAAGATTTGGGGAATGACTATTCGAGAAGACCGAGCTAAAGGATTGAAAGCGAAACAACTGTTTTCGATTGTAAAGCAAACGGAGGAATATCTTCCCTTCCATTTAGCCAGTCGCCCCAATGCCATTGCTGAAAACGAAACCCCAATCGTGCTGGAGCGATGTCCTTCCAATCGCTTTTGGTATGCCAATATTGAAGGAGAATTAAATATTTACGCTTCCACGGGAGAATGGTTATACAGTTATCAAGATCCTTTTTATCAAAGATTTTTAAACGGCTTTAATGATTTTTTTGTGGAGGATGATTTGTTATGGATTGCGACTGAAATGGGCGTGATCAAAACCCGCATCAAAAAAAATCCATTTACCTTAATTCATCAATCTAAAGGCTATTCGGATACGAGAGGCATCACGGAAGATGAGCAGGGTAATATTTATTTCCTTCAGACAGAAATATACCGTTGGAATCCAAAGAAGGCCTCTTTAGCACAGATCACGAAAACGGCAGGCGCCATGTGTTTAATCTACCAAGATAGTACGCTTTGGTCAGGTAGTTATGGTAGAAAAATTTTAGGGATTCAGTTAGATCTAAAAACGGGGAAAGAAGTTCGCTACAAAGGCTCACCACAAGAAATTTATGCAAGCACTGCTTTGCCGAGTACTTTGCCGGGACAATATATAGTGGGAATAAGTAAAGGCTTAGCGGTCATTGATCTTACGACACAAACGGTACTGCCCTACAATTCTAGTGCACTCCATACAGAACTAGGGCGAAAACTACAAGCAACGCGAGTTTGGTATTTGTATGAGAATAAACAAGGACTCTGGGCAACGACCGAAAATGGGATTTTTTTATTGAAAAAAGGAGGAGCAGTTTTACAACATTTCTGTAAAGCAAACGGTCACCTACCTTTTGATCGAATCATACATCTGCACGAAGATGAAACTGGCGTTTTTTGGTTGGCAACTCAAGGTGGTGGCGTTATTCGCTGGGAACCGGCACGTTCCGCGCAAGATACATCCGTCTACGAACAAATTAGGACTCAAGAAGGCTTATCTAATAATTATATCTACGCAATTTATGGAGATGAGTACCAAAACTTGTGGATGCCGAGTGATTTTGGCTTAATGCAAATGGACCGGAAGAGCTTACAAGTGAAAACCTATTTTAAGGCTGACGGTCTTCCACATGATGAATTTAATTCGACGGCTCATTATCAAGCACAAGATGGTAAACTATACTTTGGTGGTTTAGGTGGTTTAATTAGTTTTGATCCTGCACGCTTTGCGGAAGAAAAAAATAACGAAACGCCTTTTGAATTTACCGCCTATTATTTATTAGAAGCGGATAAAGCGAAAATATCAGATCGAACACACCTATTATACCAAGATGCTGATCTTGAAATGCAACCGACCGACAAGTTGTTGGAACTACATTTTACCTTACTCGATTACGAAATGCCCAAAAATCATCGCTACGCCTATAAGATTGAAGGGCATACGGACTATTGGGTGCACACCAAGGAGAATTACGTACGCATCACCAATCTGCCTTACGGGAACTATACGCTGAGAGTAAAAGGGAAACGCTACAATAGTGAATGGGCAGCGAAAGAATTAAGTTTGGGGATTACCGTTTTGCAGCCCTTCTATTATCACAAAGGTTTTCTCTTGGCGGTTTTTTTCTCGTTTTTGGCGCTTGGTTTTCTCTTGTTTAAATGGCGGGTTAATAGCCTAGAAAAAGATCGCTCGACTTTAGAATTAGAAGTTCAAAACCGTACGCGACAGATTAAGTTGGATAAACAATTGATCGCAGAACAGGCTGCTGCTTTGCGTAAAGCAGACGAAGCAAAAACGCGCTTTTTTTCCAATATTACCCACGAGTTTCGGACTCCGCTAACCCTAATCATGGGACCCGTCGAGCAATTGCTTCAGCAAGACTTTTCTAAAAAGGTACAACAACAGTTATCCATTGTCCTCAAAAATAGTCGCCATTTATTGAGTTTGATTAACCAACTTTTAGATCTTTCAAAATTGGAAAGTAAGCAAATGGCAATTGAGCTTACCTACGGCGATTTATTAGGATATACAAAAGAACTAACAACTAATTTTCAAACCCTAGCAGAGCAAAAAGAAATCAATCTAACATTTGTGACGAATCAAGAAGACTGGCAAACTTATTTTGATTTGGATAAATGGCACAAAATCGTTTACAACCTATTATCTAATGCGATGAAGTTTACGCCGCGAGGTGGACAAGTAGCGGTATCTTTGACCAAGGAGGATCGAGGAATTACACCATGGATTAAATTGATCGTGAAAGATACAGGAATTGGCGTCGAAAAAATGGCTCAACAACAAATATTTGATCGCTTTTATCAAGCCGATGCTTCTGCTACTCGTACAAAGGATGGAACGGGAATTGGCTTGGCGTTAGTGAAGGAATTGGTGGAATTGCAAAGCGGAAAAATAATGGTAACGAGTTCTCCGCAGCAAGGGACTACTTTCGAAGTGACTTTACCAGTGCCGGAGCAGACAAGGTCGAGTGTACTTCCCGGGCAGTTTGAGTTAGCGCCTCAAAATAGTTTTTTACCAGAGCTAGTAACTATTGAAAAAGAGAAATCCGTTGGTTCGCCACGAAAAGAAGCCCTCCAATTATTACTCATTGAAGACAATGTGGAGCTACAGGCTTATATTCAAAGTTGTATAGATTCGTCTATCTACGAAGTGACTACGGCACAAGATGGCGAAGAAGGACTGGAAAAAGCTTTGGCGATTATTCCCGACTTAATTATCTGCGATGTCATGATGCCGAAAAAGAACGGTTTTGAAGTTGTAGCGGCTATTCGAAGTCAACTCTGCACTTCTCACATTCCTATCATTTTATTAACGGCAAAAACCGCTCTAGAAAGCCGTTTAGCAGGAATTAAGCACGGAGCAGATGCTTATTTGACTAAGCCTTTTAATTCGACGGAACTGATTTTGCGTATTCAAAAACTAATTGAGACGCGTAAAGCACTGCAACAACGGTATGCACAAGCAACTACCGATCCGCTATTGACGGAGCGGATCGCACCTGCTTCTTTTTTGAAAGAGGATCAATTTCTGAAAGACTTGCACTGTTTTGTAAAAGAGCATTTACAATCTCCAAACTTGAATGGAGATTTGATTGGGACGCATTTTAACATTAGTAGAATGCAACTGCATCGTAAATTGAAGAGTCTAACCAATACAACTATTAGTGAAATCATTCGGGATACTCGGCTGACCACCGCCTTGGATTTATTACAGAAAGGAGAGGCAAATGTCTCAGAAGTTTCTTATCGAACTGGATTTTCTTCTCCTGCACATTTTTCTCGAACTTTCAAGAAAAAGTATGGGAAACCGCCATCTGAGGCGTAAAAACCCTGTAAATGTTACAAAATGTTAAGCATTTGCAAGATTTTGACAACAATCTGGAATAGATTTATCCTAATTTTGTACAGTAGCGCGAATGATCTGATCTCAACGTTTGTCCTTTGCAGATGAGCTGCTAACTAGCTTTTGACATTCGTCCATACCACCCCCATCAAACCCAATACTCTAAACAACTAAAGTAGTACATAGCTATAATTTTATAGTATCTATGTAGGTAGCGTCATTGCTAAATTAGTCTGTATACTTTAGGGACGTAGTAGCTAGCGTAGGAAAGATAAACCACTAAAACTTACTATGATGATGATTAAAATTGAAATTATAAGTACTAAATAAAGTACTTAGCTTAAAATGAAATCAAGGAATTATGTTAATAAGATAGTTCTGAACTAAAAAAGAAGTTATAAAGTTAAAGCGATTGGCACCACAATTTTGATCTAGTCCGATAGCGTATCTATATTTTAACTTGCGACTTCGGCACAAAAATAAAACGAATTCAATATCACAAACACTGGCTTGATAAGCTGCTCAAACAAATGAAACATTCGCGCTGAAGTGGTAGTTTGCTTTTTTTTATTAAAAAGCAAGCGCCATTAATAGCCGATTAGCAAACGCTCACTTAGATACTTCGGTATTTTAGCGAGCGTTTTTTATTGGGAAATATTTCTACGGGGAAGCATTGAAGCGATCAATAAGGAAAAGCAGTATAAAAAAATAGCGGGTGTTAATGTTACTAACACACGCTATTCATGCTATGAAGTACAATTACTATAGCTACTATAGAAATACGTCTTCTTTGTTGAATTTAGCAACGAGCATATAGTAGAAACAAGCGCGGTATTTGCTTGGGTTCGATTTTCCCATTGCTGCGCATACTTCCTGCATCGCTTCATCTAGGGCTGGAGAATCTTCCAAACCTAATTTACCAATTAAGAAATTATTTTTAACAGTATCTAATTCAGACTGCTGTGAGCAAGAAACTTTTGAAGCATCATTTAGATAAATAGATGGTCCAATAGACTTTGTCACTGCGTGAAATAACGCTTGCTGGTAATGAATACCTAATTTGTCCATTTCAGCTTCAAAAACTTTTACCGTTTCCTCAAAAGTTGCCATAATTTAATTTTTTTTAGGGTGAAAAATAATTTTTTGTAAATGCGATTTCCCCATTCACTAGTTCAATACCTAATTGAGTAAGCAAATCTAAAAATCGGCACAATATAAAAAAAAGAGAAGTTGCTAGCAGTGAAGGGGTAGGAATATTTGGCAGAAAGTTATAGGTCTAAGCGGTTTTTTTAAAAACATATGTTACTTTAATATAATATTTGTAACTTTATGCTTACATATTGAGTAATCGTACTTAACTTGCTTTCTAAACCTTTAATCCAACTCAATGTCTACCGTTTCACTTCCAAGCATAAAGCAACTGCTCGCAACGACAAATGTCTTAGTTGCACGCGAAAAAGCCGAAGAAAAGATAAAAGGAGAAAAATTTAATCTTTTTTCGATTCTCAAAATGGAGACGAAGGAAAATGATACCCATTCGGCTTTTTTAGGAGAATTACTGAATCCTCAAGGCGACCACCTGATGGGAAGTCGATACTTAAAATTATTCTTAGCTCAAATCGGGGATGAAACACTTGATCCTCATTCTACAAAAGTAATTTTAGAAAAATACATTGGACCAAAACGAATCCTGAAGGGCGCGCAAGCTAAAAATAGCACGGGCGGTCGTATTGATATTTACCTAAAAGATGCAAAAGGAAATATTCTTTCCATTGAGAATAAGATTAATGCGCCAGAGCAAGAGCTGCAAGTACTTCGCTACTATAATTACAAACAAGAGCAAAACACAGTTTACTATTTAACTTTAAACGGCGAATCACCTTCTCCTTATAGTGCACTCAAGCTAAAATCAGGATACGATTTTCACGAAATCAGCTACGCACACGATATTCTTATTTGGCTCAAAGCCTGCCAAAAGGAATCAGCAGATCAACCAATCTTACGAGAGACCATCAAACAATATTATCTCCTAATCAAAAAAATAACGGGACAAATGAGCGACGAACACACGAAAGCCTTGCACCACCAAATTCTCAGCAACTTTGAAGCGGCGCATGCAATTGCAGCTAATCTCAACGATGCCCGCAAAGCACTTTGCGAAGAAATTCGCCAAGCTGTATTTAAGGGCTTAGAATCAGCTTTATCAACACCAGCGTTCAATGAAATGCAATTAGCCGTAGTACTTGGCAATGATGTACAGCACCGAAGTTCGCAAATTTTTATTATAGGATCGGGGCAAAGAGATCTCCTGCTAGCCATTACGCTAGAAACTTTCAGTGGGGAAGGGAATTTCGGCGGAGATTTAGCGTTGGGGATACTTGATCCACCACCACATGGTTCCGGTTTTGCAGATGTTGATGGTAATACCAAAAAACTTGGCGGATGGATGATTAATCACAAGGAAATTGAAGATTGCGACGGCTTACAAGCTAATCTCTCCAACGAGCTTACAATTCAAGCTTTGTATACAAATGCTACCTTTAAAACTGAATTTGTGGCTCATTTAGTAAAGGAAACACAGCAATACGTAGAGGAACAATATCCAGCTATTTTGAAATTTTTAGCAACCAATGAAAGTAGGTTGAGTCAATACAGAAAAACACTAAAGCAGTAAGTAGTCACTGAAATAGCTTATTTGGTAAACCTACTTAAACGAATCGTACCAAATCAAAGTAACAAAGCAGCAGCTCATCCCAAAGGGGCATAATATAAAAGCGCTCCAAGTAACCCGTACTTGAAGCGCTTTTATCATAAGACCCGATAAAGAATAAGGTCTAGCCAATCAATATTACTTACTGCTTAATATTGAAAACAATATTATCATCTTGATCTCCAACGGGAGTTTCGTTTACTTCTACCGCTTGAATGATAAAGTAGTTGTCTAATCTTTTTACTAAGAAAATATCACCAACTAGAATTGGGTCACTATTGGTAATGGTATTTCCTAAGTTAAATTGACTTAGAATTTCTTCTCTCTTGGTTAATGCGTTGAAATCAATCGTACTGAAAGGAGTTCTGATTTCTGAACCGTTGATACTAGTAATGGATCGATACCATTCTCCACTACCATCATTTCCTCGATCTCGAATGGTAGCATCTGCCATATTGTTACCCATTGCACTCGTCGTGCCTGTAGGATTACCCGTTGACAAATCTAAACCACCCGTCAATAGTCCAGAGTTGGTTCGGTTGGTTAATACCGCATTGTTAATTACTCCCGCTTCTGTTCCCGTTTGGATCGTAATCTCAAAAGACTCGCGATCTCCTGCTTCATCGATTACTTCAATGGTATATACTTTGGTTGCGGGTTCGTGTGTTCTGATCAGTATCTCTTTCGCCGTGAAACCTTCTTTGTCTGCTGTTTTTAAGGTTACTGGATTTGCATCAAATTCTACATTGTCACAACGTAAACGAGTTAAGTCCGTCACTAAAACACCATCTTCATAAATTGCCAGTTGGTTTAATGGACTTCCGCCTCGAGTGGCATCTGCATTGATGGCAAAAAGGGTATTAGGAACAGTACAAACGCTACTTGAACCACTTCCAGGTGTCTGCACCATTGTTAAAGGATCTGCGACAACGACATTTACGTAGTTGATGTTTAAAAATGCAGTTCCCGTCAAACCGTCTTCGTCTGTAACGATGAAGTCGTAAGCATAGCTTCCTTCGTCAGTAGATCCTTCGATTTCAACCGTCCAAACCAAAGCAGTTTTATCGTCGCCCAAAATAAGGGCAGGGTTAGCGGCACCAGTAGAGTTATTGATGCTAATTCTATCAAGTGCAACTTTAACGTTGTCTTCCATGATTGTTAAGGTATTCAAGGGGCTTGTTCCTTGACTCGCACTCAATTTTACTTGAAAAGTACTACCGGGCGCTAAATCGGTATCACTACTGATAAAAGTAGCTTCGTCAACTAAGTTAATCGTTGGAGAATTGTCAATTGGAGTAACGGTTTCATCGTCTTTGCCACAAGCAATAGCTAAGAGTAGCACCAATGAGCATAAAATGGTTTTTTGTAGGAAAATTAGATTTTTCATTATTTAGGTACTAAGGTTGTTAAGGGTAGGAGAGCTGACTAACCAGAATCTGTCTCTTTTCATGCTCTTTTCATGCGAGCATCAAAAGACGCTCTGGTAGAAGAAAATCCCTACGCCTAATTGTTAATAAAATTTGGATATTTAATAATGGGTGCCGTGCCAATAAGTACTTACTTAAAATTAGCACAAATAGTAAAACGTCTTTACTTAAGACTGATTATCTGAGGATTGGTAACAAAAAAAATACCAAGCTTTAGCTTACCACCTACTGTAGTAGCCGCACTAAGCAAAATAACTTAGACGTTCATTTGGTTCAACGGCTTATTAACAGCAATGTTCAACGCAGCATTTACAAAAAAGCGCTTAAGTTTAATTTTTGATCAGAATGGTTGTTTATCTCATTTTAGGTCGACGTCGCTTCCCACCACGTTGTACCATTCCTCCTTGACTTTTTCCACCCATTTGCTTCATACTTCCTCGGTTGGAGAGGGCTTTTTCAAATTGTTTGATTTGTTCTCTGAGCATTGGCTCCGTTACCTTCAACTTTTTGAGTGTATTGAAGTGATTTTTGGCAGCTGTCCATTTATTTTTGCTGGCTTGGATATTGGCGAGTTGTAATTCGACCATTGCTTTTTCATTGTCGGAAGGCAATTCAACGGTTTGAGCCTTTAACAGCCATTCTTCCGCTTTATCTTGATCTTTGCGCTGCATCGCCAAATTCCCTTGAATGAGGTAATAAAAAGCACGATTGGTCTTGTAGAGCCAGTCGGGCTTGATGGTCAATCCAATGCGTTGTTCTGCTTCTGCAAACTTGGTTTCTTGCACCAATTGCGCCGTTGATTGTACCGTACCGAGCAGAATATAACCCGCAAGTAAGGCAATTCCAATGAGTAGAAATGGGAAAGCATACCAAAATCCATAAACAAAAGCCAAGATGATGCCACCTACTAAATTCAAGGCAATCAAGGCAAATCGTAAGTATATATTGATCGTAAACATTTAAATGAAGTTTTTTTGTTCTTAATTCGTTCGCAGCACTCAGCTCAGTTATTTAAAACTTGGACAAAAAGATCAATTCGTAAACATTTTTGGAGTTTTTAAACAACTTCCTTGTTCCTAACACGACAAGGATGGTCGTCATTTACTTTCTGTAGGTGCTTGATTAATGAACACAAAGGTACAAAAAATGTTGATTTTCTTGGAACAACTTCTTTAAAAGAACTGCTTGATCTGATTGCTCTTTTGGATAAAATAGGGAGGAGATCACTGCGGCTAAGACTGTTTCTGGAGAATTTGCGTTAATTTCTCAATATTTTCTTTCAACAATAAATCATTGGTCGGAAATCGCTTGGCTTGCTTGAGGTGTTTTTTGGCACTGGGATAATCTTTTTGTACATAAAAAAGATGCGCTAAATTAAGTGCTGCCATCGCGTTGTCATTATCCGTTCGCAAGCCTAAGTCCAAGGCCGTTTTCAAGTTTGTCTTGCCGTTTGCAAAATCTTTGTGTTGTAAGGCAATTAAGCCTTTACAAAAATGATAATACGCGCGGTGTTGAGGTAGTAACAGGCGCGGAAACTTGGTGAAATTAACCAGCTTTTCTGCTGCTTGTACTTTTCCTTTTTTTAGTAGACTAAAGGCACTCCAAACGTTGCCAAAAATAACTTGTGTAACCAATAAAATAACGCCCGCTAGATACAAATACCAAGCACCCGCAGTTCCCTTAAAATGCAGAATCGTACCCGTAACCAAAAAGACAAAGATGAGGAGAATTCGGATTCTAGCGTAAAGCATAATATAAAGTTTGAATAGATGGAGTACGATTTCGTACAGGGCATATTTAGTTGACAGAAGTTTTTTTGAGTGCATCCGCTCGATTGACCAAAATCCAATTTTCTTCTATGGGTAAATAGCTCGCCGCGGGGAATTGGTCTTTAAAAATTCCATCAAAAAATAGCTTGCTACTGTCAATATCGGCTTGCGTAGTTGCTAAACGGTTGTACAATAAAATCCCATTTGGACGGAGTAGTTGCTGAAGATTAGCTAGAAATGTTACTTGCTCAAATTGTTTGGGAATTATCGCATCCAAAAATAAATCTACGCAGATTAAATCGAATTGCTGTTTGCAAGTGGCTGCAAATATTTCCGCATCCGCACAAAAAATCTCAACTTTAGACTTTAGCGCCTCTAAAACGTACTTATTGGCGAGGTAAACAACCGTTTCATCAATTTCTACGCCGGTATAATGATAATCCTTCTGCATACTTTTTTCGAGAATATAAGGAATGCTACCCAAGCCTAATCCCAAAATTAATACTTTATCAACGGCAGCTTTCTCCAGATCAACCGCTTTGAAAGCTTCCGCAAAATTATTGTATAGCGCACCGTAAGAATAGATCGCATTTTCCGTACAAAGTTGGTATTGTCCTCTCGAAAGGCTTACCTGTAGGTATGGATTGTGATCGCTATAAGCTTCTTCGATCACAAATTCGTAGCAGTAGCTGAGTATATTTTTCCAAAGCGGTGCTTTCATAAGTTCTTAACTCAAATTAGGAATCTTGTTGTTTATCCCAAACGCGATACTCGCTCGTCAGCTCAGATACTTTGGTCAAAACTTGTTGTTGCAAAGGACCAAATTCTTTCTTCCTACGAGCCATTACGCGCTCGGCAACCTCAAAGGCCTTATTGACCGTGTAGGTACTAAAGCCGCGTGCGCCGCCCCAAGCGAAAGAAGGGATAAAATTACGCGGAAAACCTGCACCAAATACATTCGCAAAAACGCCGACGACCGTTCCGGTATTAAACATCGTATTGATGCCACACTTCGAATGGTCACCCATAATTAGGCCACAAAACTGTTGGTCCGTTTTAGCGAAGCTATTGGTCGTATAATTCCAAACGCGGACTTCCGCGTAGTTATTTTTAAGATTTGAGTTGTTGGTTCCAGCTCCCAAATTGCACCATTCCCCAATCACAGAATTACCTAAGTAACCATCATGTCCTTTATTAGAATAGCCAATGAGGACCGAATTACTGACTTCGCCACCGACTTTTGAGTAAGGGCCAATGGTAGTGGCACCGTATATCTTTGTCCCCAACTTGAGTATTGCACCTTCACATAGCGCTAAGCCTCCGCGGACGAGGGAACCTTCCATAATCTCGGAATCCTTCGCCAGGTAAATTGGTCCCGTAGTTGCATTGAGTGTTGCACATTCTACTTTTGCCCCTTCTTCCAAAAATATATTTTCTGCACCCAATACTTGATTGCTTGCACTGATGGGCTGACTCGTTCGACCTTCCGTTAATAAGGCAAAATCTTGGCGAATAGCTTCGTCGTTATATAAGAAAATATCCCAAAGGTGATTAATTTTCAAAAAAGGAGTTTCTCCAACTTCAAAACCAGATAACTCTTCGATATCCTCATCCTCTTTCATGAGGTGTTCAAATTGTTTGCGATTCATCTTCGCAGCGATGAGTTCACCATCTTTCAAAAGGGCTTCGTTCTGTTCCAATTGGCGAATTAAGCGACACAATTGAGGAGAAGGTAGCACCGAACCATTGATGACAAGATTTTCATCTTCGTAATGAATGGGAAATTGTTCTGAAAGATAATCTTGAGTAATGAAAGAGATTTTCCCGCTGAGCATTTTCTGCCATTTTTCTCTAATGGTTAAAATGCCTACACGAAGATCACAAACTGGGCGAGTGAAAGTTAGGGGAAGCAAAGCATCCCGACTACTATCGTCAAAAAGAATAATATTATCCATGACGTTAACGATTGATGGTATAAAGTTAATGAAGTTTTCAAACAACTTTAATGCATCACGTATCGAAGTTGTCTGAATGGAAAATTTTAATATTTCCCTTTTTGCTTAAATTCTTAAAACGAAGCGAATTTACGTTTTAATTCTTGGTTCTCTTAAAAAATGCTGTGGATGTTTGAATTTTTATGATTCCTCAATCTTTCGATGGTGTTTAAACAGAATATTGAGGAAAACATCAACGAAAACATCAACAAAACGTTGGGAAAATCGCGGAGCGTTAAGCAACAATGCTAACAAAAAATAAAACAACAGCTCCTAGTGTACTAGCACTTATTCGTATAAAATCCCAATAAAAAAGCCTCAATCTACGCATACGTTGGATTGAGGCTTTTTATTATATCGATGATAAGCGTTTATTCGCTATCTTTTTCTGCTTCTCCTTCATTTTCCTTTGGCTCTTTAGACGCAAATTTGGTCTTCGCAAATCTCTTATTGAATTTATCAATACGTCCCGCAGTATCTACGAACTTCATCTTACCCGTAAAGAAAGGATGAGATTTATTAGAAATTTCTAATTTCACCAATGGGTATTCTTTTCCATCTTCCCAAGTAATCTTATCTTGAGTTGGCGTACATGATTTCGTCAAAAATGCCTCGTCGCAAGAAAAATCCTTGAAGACAACTAATCGATAATCTTCTGGATGAGTATCTTTTTTCATAATAAAATGTATTTCTTTTTATTAAATCGAATGCAAAGATAATCTTTTTTTCCCTTTATCGGAAGTCTAAAGTACATTTTTAGTAAAAAAGATAAAGTTTGCGCTTTATTTATCGAAGTTATTTTAAAATGATGTTAGAAATTAGCTTAATTAAGCATATTTTCCTAAATTTCATTCATGAATCCAGCTCACATTGAGGCTTTTCTCACAGCCTTGCAACAGCAAAAAATTAAAGTTGCCCAAACGTTACTCTCCGATCACCCCGAATTGGCGAACGCGCAAGGGCCGCAGGGTATTTCCTTATTGTTGATGTGTGCTTATTACCAACAAATGGATCTGGCGCATTTGATCGGAGCAAAGAAAAGGGAGTTATCTTTATTTGAGGCGACCGCACTCGGAAAACAAGCTACCATCGCAGCAATCCTGGAAAAGGAACCTAGCGCCTTGCAACAACCCGCGGCAGATGGTTTTTATTTACTCGGCTTTGCTAGTTTTTTTGGACAACTGGAGTTGGTGAAATATTTCTTAGCGCAAGGGGCTAAGGTCAATCAAGCTGCGCAGAACGATTTTAAAGTAACACCTATTCATTCGGCAGTAGCTAAAGGAAGCTATGCAATCACAGAGTGTTTATTAGCACACGGGGCAAATCCCAACTTGGCTCAAGCTAAAGGCATCACGGCTTTGCACAGCGCGGCACATCAGAGTCGCTTGGATTTGGTGAAATTACTCGTGACACACGGCGCTAAAGTCGATGCGCAAATGGAAGATGGTCAAACGCCTTTGAGTATGGCGAAAAAGGAAAATGCAACGGAGGTGATTGCTTATCTAAGCGCACAGATTCAAAAATAGCTATCGTTCAGATGGAAGGAAAAAAAGCATCTTCGTAGTGCTCTAAGACCGATTTATTCTTCTGTTCATTTAAAATGATAGAAATAATGTCGAAGCGAATTTCCCATTCGTGACCAATAGCTTCCATATAAACCGCCGCGGCGTCCGCAATTAAGCTTTCTTTTTTGGGCGTAATGGATTCTTCGGGTTGTCCATAAAAATCGTAACTCCGGGTTTTAACTTCCACAAAAACTAAAATTGCTCCATCTTTAAGTATCAAATCTACTTCCGCACGACTAAATCGCCAATTGCGTTCCAACAACTGATAGCCTTTCGCTAACAAAAAATCTAGCGCCATTTGTTCGCCCTTCCTGCCTAGTATTAAATGTTTTGCCATCTGGAATTTATATTAGTATCGTACCGATGCAGTCGCTCTAAAAAGAAAGTGCTTTAAGGCTGTTTGCAAACAACTTGCATCGCTTCGCTGTTTAAATTTACAAAGAAGGATTGTTTTATCCCGCTTTTATGCTTAAAATTGTAATCAAAATAAGCTTCAACTAAATGTTAAAAAGACAGAATCCAACCCAAACCATTGCTTGGCAGCAATTGCAAGCCCATTTTCAAAAGATGCAAACGGTGCAAATGAAAGATTTATTTGCCCAAGCACCGAATCGCTTTCAAGACTTTTCGCTCCACTTTGAAGATATCCTCGTCGATTACTCCAAAAATATTATTACGCCAGAAACCCTCGATCTGTTATTGGAACTCGCCGAAGAAACGGGCTTGTCCGCTGGCATTGAGTCCATGTTCGAAGGAGCAGCAATCAACGAAACAGAAAATCGAGCAGTGCTACACGTAGCCCTCAGAAATTGTTCCGATGAGCCGATGAAAGTGGATGGTGAGGATGTGATGCCCGACGTACGTCGCGTTTTGGCTAAAATGAAAAATTTTGCGGATAAAATTCAAAATGATGCTTGGAAAGGATACACCGGAGCAGCCATCACCGATATCGTGAATATCGGCATTGGAGGTTCAGATCTTGGTCCGGTCATGGTCACGGAAGCTTTAAAACCATATTGGCGAAAAGGCTTGCAGGTACATTTTGTATCGAATGTAGATGGAACGCACATTGCGGAGGTTTTGAAAAAGGTAAATCCTGCGACGACTTTATTTATCATCGCCTCTAAAACATTTACGACTCAAGAAACGATGACCAATGCGCACACTGCACGGAACTGGTTTTTGGAACACGCCGTAGAAGAAGCACACGTCGCAAAGCATTTTATCGCACTTTCTACCAATGCCAAAGGTGTGGAAGCCTTCGGGATGGATCGAGAAAATATGTTTGAATTTTGGTCTTGGGTAGGAGGACGATACTCTCTATCTTCGGCGATTGGCTTATCCATTGCAGCGGTAGTTGGTTTCGATCATTTCCAAGCCTTATTAGAAGGGATGTACGCGATGGATCAGCATTTTAGAAAAACCAAGCTGCGCAATAATGCTCCAGTATTGCTGGCTTTAATCGGAATTTGGTATAACAATTTCTTTCAAGCAGAAACGGAAGCTATTTTAGCTTATGATCAATATTTACATCGGTTTGCAGCCTATTTCCAACAAGGGAATATGGAAAGCAATGGTAAAAGCGTCGATCGAAATGGTGAAAAAGTGGATTACCAAACGGGACCAATTCTTTGGGGAGAACCCGGAACGAATGGACAGCACGCTTTTTATCAATTGATTCACCAAGGCACAAAATTGATTCCTTGTGATTTCTTGGCACCAGCCAATAGCCATAATCCAATTGGAGATCATCACCCTATTTTATTATCTAACTTTTTCGCCCAAACGGAAGCCTTAATGATGGGCAAATCGGCGGAAACCGTTGTCGCAGAATTAAAAGCGGCCGGCAAATCGGCGGAAGAAATTGAGTTTTTAACGCCCTTTAAAGTTTTTGCAGGAAATAATCCTACCAATTCAATTTTGCTAAACCAAGTGACACCACGAAGTTTGGGTAGCTTGATTGCCATGTACGAGCATAAGATTTTTGTGCAAGGATTTATTTGGAACATTTTTAGTTTTGATCAATGGGGAGTGGAGTTAGGAAAACAGCTCGCAAAGAAAATTTTACCAGAGTTAGCAGGCACTGAAGCGGTTAAGAGCCACGATAGCTCAACGAATGGCTTGATTAATGCGTACAAAAAAATGAGAGGATAATTTTACGCACCATAAATGCGAGTACTTAATATTGCGTTTAATCGTCCGCATAGCTTTGAGGTTGTTGAATGTTCAGCACTATTTTTGGATGTTAAACAACTGCTTTATTAACGAAAAATTAAAGGGTGGATTTAGACCATAACATTTTCCCACTGACGGGAGTCATTCAAAATTATGCTTGGGGAGGAACAGTGTTTATTCCTGAATTATTAGGGATTAAAAATGAAACACAGCAACCTTTCGCAGAGTTGTGGATGGGGACGCATACTCGCGGTCCTGCCACGGTAAACGTTGCTGGAAAAACGCTACAACTAGCGGAGCTAATTGCTGCACAGCCCGAAAAAATACTCGGTACGCAAACAGTTGCTCAATTCGGTCCACAACTACCTTTTTTGTTTAAAGTACTTGCCGTCAAAAAAATGTTGTCAATCCAAGTACACCCGACTAAAGCAGCCGCAGAACGCGGTTTCGCACAAGAAAATGAACTTGGCATTCCACTCTCTGCACCACACCGAAACTACAAAGACGATAACCATAAACCAGAAATCATGGTTGCCATGAGTGATTTTTGGTTGTTGCACGGTTTTAAATCCAAATCCGCAATTGAAGCTAGTTTAGCAGCAGTTCCCGAATTAAAGGAATTGTTAGTGCGCTGTCAAACAAAGACTACTTTAGCCTTGTACCAATATTTGATGGAGTTGCCACAATCAGCCGTCAATCAAATTTTAAAACCTTTAGCGCAACGGTTAACGACCACCTTACAAGCGGGCAAGCTCCAAAAATCACAAGCAGATTATTGGGCAGCACTTGCTTTTCAAGAAAACAATTTGCCCGATGGAAACTTGGATCGCGGTATTTTTTCTATCTATCTTTTTAACTTGGTTTTCTTGAAAAAGGGGGAAGCTATTTTTCAAGATGCAGGTATTCCACACGCTTACTTAGAAGGGATTAATATAGAATTAATGGCTAACTCCGACAATGTTTTTCGGGGAGGGTTAACGGTCAAGCATATCGACGTTCCTGCTTTAATGCAACACTTAAGAACGGATGCAATTGTCCCACACATTATTCAAGCGGAGCCGATCAGTGCTACTGAAAAACGTTATGCTTGTCCCGCAGTCGATTTTGCCTTGAGTCAAATTGTCCTTCAAAAAGCGCAAGTACATGAGGCCAAAGAGAATCCAGCAGCGGCGGCGTTGATTGTATTGGAAGGAACGGTTTGGGTAAATGCGGGGCATCAAAAAATTAAACGAACACGCGGAGAAAGCTTCTTTGCCACCGCAGAAGTTCCCTACCAAATTGAATCGGAAAGCGACGCGGTACTTTATAAAGCAAGCGTTCCGGTATAATCTTTCCCGTCTAATTTAAGGCTTCGATAACTTCAGCGATAGGAATGCGGTGCGATCTAGTAGCAGCTTTTGTCGTAGAATTAAGCAAAATTATTTATCTTAGCAAAGTGAAGTGGTGCTGGCTAATTGATGTAATCGAGTAAATACGCAAACAGACCAACTTCATATTGATATACATCGGTAGTATTATCTGTACTACTTTTTCTTTTCCCAATGCCATTTTAAAATCGTTTACTGTCTTGCTCATTTGTGGATTGATCAGCAGGATTTCCTTGAGCATCAAGTAGGGTTACTTCGTTGGAGGCAAGTGTGAAAATTTGCCTTGGTACTTATCAAAAAAAATTACCTTTGCAGGCTTAAAAAATTAGGTCATGAATCACTTCTCTTATATTGTTAGCTTCGCTTTACTCTTGTGCAGTCCACTTTTTTTGAGTTCCGTTTCGGCACAAGCCTTTTTATCGCAACCCGCCCGCGTGCCGACCGAAGCACAAGATTGGCAAACCAAAGATGTACGAGCGGTCGATATTGATCAAGATGATGATTTAGATATTATCGTTGCGAATGAATTTGATCAAAATGCTATTTTTCTAAACGATGGAAACGGTGTCTTTTCCGTGGGAAACCAAGGTATTCCTGCGAGTATTATTCACGATAGCGAAGATATCGTCTTGGCGGATTTCAATGGTGATAGTTTTCTAGATATTATTTTTATTAGTGAAGATGATTTTGAAAATGAGTATTATTGGAATACGGGCAGTGGTAGCTTCGTCAGCTCTCCCAACGTTTTGCCGTTTACTTCCAGCAATGCCGCCGCCGCAGTTGATATCACAAATGATGGTCGACCAGATTTGATCTTGGGTAATAATGATCAGAATATGATTTTGGTGAATGATGGTTTTGGTAATTTACTCGTTGATCCCAATCGCTTACCCTTGTTAACCGAAAAGACGCACGATATCAAAATGTTGGACATTGAAGGCGATGGCGATATGGATATGTTTGTAGCCAACGAAGGAACGAATCGTTTGATGATCAACGATGGTGCTGGTTTTTTTGTAGATGCTTCGGCGGCAAGACTACCGAGCGGCTTGACCCTAGATACGCGTAAGGCAGTGATTGCAGATGTGAACGAAGATGGTTTTCCCGATATCTTTTTGTGCAACGTAGAATTTAGCTTAGCGACTAACCCGCAAGATCGGTTATTTTTAAATGACGGCGCAGGCTATTTTACGGACGCCACAGAACGTTTGCCCAACAAGAACAACCAAACTTTAGATGCCGTTTTTATTGACTTAGATGAAGATGGCGATTTAGATCTGGTTACCGCAAATGTTTTTGGAAATCCAGTTAACATTTTATTGAATATTGATAACCAATTTCATCCTGTCAGTGCCGCAGCGACCAATCCACTCGGTGCGGTAGAAGCTTTTGGAATTGTTCCCGGCGACTTTGATAAAGATGGTTATATTGATTTTTATGTTGCCAATGCGGCGGGCAAAGATTTAGTGTTGATTCGAGATGCTTCCGTACAGCTTGTGCGTACGCAGGAGCTTTCTGACTTAGCAACACAAATTGAACTTTTTCCCAATCCAATGCAGTCGGATTTTAGCTTAACATGGGAAAGGGAAACGGTCAACGAAAAAACAGTTTTTCAAATTTTTAACGCACAAGGCCAGCGACTCCAACAATTGTTTCCACAACAAAAAACAGACAAGCATTATACTTTTAGCTTGCCAGAAATTCTTCCACCGGGTTGCTATTATTTACAAATCCAAAACGAAACGCAAATTGGCCTCAAGCGATTCCTCAAAGTTCCTTAGCGAATTATTTCCGCATCCAAACAACTCGCTGGAATGGCAAATGCATCAACTAAAAATGCTGCTTCTTGTCGAACTTCCTGAGAAAGCTTTGCAACCATTTTTCGAATGGCTTTAGTCTTGACGGCTTGCATATACTCTGCTTCTAAAAACCAAGCTCGATTATTATCAAGCGTAGAAAGGGCAAATAATTGGCAGAGTTTCGTCAGAGATTTTTGACAAGCTTCGTCTTCACAATTTTTTACAGCTAAAACAAATTGTTCAAGTACTAAACGTTCCGTGTAGGCTTGCGCCAAGATCAACATTTGAGTTTGACAACGTAAAAAAGCATCGTAGGCTTTCATTTGTCTTTTGATCAAAGCGCGCATACGATTCGCAATAGAAATTACAATTTGTCGCTCTCTAAATCGAAACGCTTCTAAGTGAAATTCAAAATCACAAAGATGTTCCGTTTCTACATTTCTAGTGAAAAATGGATTAAATTCATTAAGTTTAGAAGATACTTGTTCGACGAGAAAGCGCAGTACCGCACGATAGCCTTCGTTGTGAAACTCGGCTTTAAAGTTTGATAATAAGCCTTTGGCCACAAGTTGCATCAATACTGTGTTATCGCCTTCGAAAGTGGTAAAGATTTCGGTATCTGCTTTCAGCGTGCCAAAGCGATTTTCCGAGAGATATCCTTTCCCGCCACAAGCTTCTCGACATTCCTGCAAGGTACTCGTCGTAAACCAAGTTGCATAAGATTTCAATCCGGCGGCCATTGTTTCGATTTCTCGAATATCTTCTTCACTGCGTTCAACGTATCTTTTGGTCAAATAAGTCAAAGCAAAATCTAACGCGTAAGTTTTCGCTAAGCGAGGCATAAGTCGCAATTGGTGACTTGGGTAATCAAGAAGTAAGGTTTCCGGTTCATTTTCACTAGGCGCAAACTGTCTCCGGCGAAGTGCATATTTAATGGCAATGGTCAGCCCAGCCTTCGTTGCACTTAGTCCAGCGCGCGGCACACAAACTCGGCCACCAACGAGCGTGCCTAGCATCGTGAAAAATCTGCGTGAAGGATTTTCAATGGGACTACTATAATTGCCCTGAGCGTCGATATTTCCAAATCGGTTTAATAAATTACCACGAGGCACTCGAACTTGATTGAACCAAATTCTACCATTATCTACACCGTTTAATCCTAGCTTATATCCACAATCTACAACCCGAACGCCCGGAAGCTCTTGGTGGTTTTCGTCTCGTAGAGGAACGAGTACGGCGTGTACGCCATGGTTTGAGCCATTGACGATCAGTTGAGCAAAGACCGTTGCCATTCTTCCGTGCAAGGCATTGCCAATATATTCTTTGCCCGCTTTTTCCGTAGGGGAATGGATAATAAGTTCGTCCGTAGCTGCATCGTAAACGGCTGTTGTTTCTAAATTTCGAACGTTGGAGCCATGCCCCGTTTCGGTCATCGCAAAACAGCCCGCGAGCTTCATACTACCAATATCTTCCAAGTATTTATCGTGATGTTCTTGCGTACCCAACCACATGACACTCCCCCCAAAAAGACCGAACTGTACACCAAACTTGATAGTTAAGCTTAAATCGTGATAGCCTAAGGTTTCGAAGACAGCTGCGTAAGCGCCCATGTTGTCTCGCCCTCCGTAAGCAGTAGGATAGGAGATGGCACCATAGCCATTATCCGCAAGAATTTTACACCAATGTAGGATTTGATTTCGGTAGTCTTCCTTATCGGGAAGGGTTTGATATTTAAAAACGGGATCGCTGAGTAAGGTTTTTAGGCGATTGCGATCTTCGGCATAATCATCGTCTAATATTGCCGTCATTTTTTGAATGTCAAAGCTGGGCGTGTCTTGCAGATTAGCGGCCATCTTTTCGCGTTGTGCGACAGAAAACAAGTTACGAAAGTCGGCTAAATTAGCCACGCCAATCGCGGTCTCCAAGTCTTCTAATGCGGCTTGCGTTTTTGGATCCGACCAAGTTTGATCGCTTCCTTCCGGAGCACCTTTGCGCGCCATCTCTATGCCTAACTTCGCTAAAGACTGCTTTCCTTCGGGGGAAACACTTTGCGCAGCCGCACGGATCAACTCTACCCATTCCTTAAATAATTGTGGACTAGGCACTTTTTTAGGATTACTCCACGAAGCTAAAAGCTTTTTATCCTTTTCAGACAAAAAATCAAAGCTATCAATGTGCTTGCGAATCAATCCAATTTCTGTGGGACTCAAAACATTATCGGCCCAGCCGACGTAAAAAAGTGGAATTAAGCTAAGTACGCCAGGAGAGTAGTGCGTAGTAGAAGGAGTGGTAACAGACATCTTGGTTAGGTTTTGGCGAAGAATAAGTTTATACTCAACTTAATAACAATATTAATGAGGTATAAGTTTAATCCATGGTAAGTACTAAGACAAATTAAATCACTTATTAACTTGCATCATCTTTTGACCAGTCTCTTCGTTACTCAAAGCCTTCCTAAGCAATGGCTTAGGGCGGTTTTCGTGCCTCAATACTGATCAAAATCTAACACAATTTAATGGCAAAGTAATTTTGTCTTAGTACTTAAGTAGGTTTACCTAATAAATTCACTAATTTGTGACGAGTAAATTTTGTTTCACTCTTCGTTAAAAAGCCTTGAAAACCAATGGTTTCCTGCATTTTTCGCCTCGATTGAAGCAAAATTTCCTTCCGTCAAAATCACCAATCTATTAGGTAAACCTACTTACTCGGATTTACTACAAAGTATACAAAATTTACTCAAACAACTATTCAGTACTACGGATTCATCACCATGATTTACTAACGCTTTGCCCAAGCAAATTCGTCTTGGTTAAGTTGGACTGTTCCGTAGATACCAAAAACGATTACTAGTTAGATGACTAGTAGCGGTGAAAATATTCTAAGATTATAACTTTAGGAATGACACAAGGCACAAGACGGGTTTCCGTTTTTGTGCCTTTGTTTGATCTAGGGGATTTCCTGTTCTTGGCAACAGCGCAAAAAAACGCCTTAAAGCGGAAGCATTTATAAATTAAAAAATACCCTATTTAGATTATTGTGTAATCGCAAAAATGCCATTACTTTTGTACTATAAATTTATTCTATCAAGTCATAGATTATAGTTATAGTCCCAAAGCAACAGTATCATGAACAAATCTGGCATATTACTCTGCCTCCTAATTTTCGTAGGTCTTTCTTGTGTCAAAGAACGAGTTGACAAACTAGACGAACGTTTAGAAACCGTCATTGCGCGTGCTTCCAAATCTGGAAGTATGAAAGAATTTCTCCTGCCTTCAAGTACCGATTTCACTTCCATTCCACAAGAACCTAAGAATCCGCTGAGTAAGGCGAAGGTGGCGCTTGGACAAATGTTGTTTTTTGAAACGGGCTTGGCTCAAAATCCTCGGTTGGCATCCAATGCAGGAACTTATTCTTGTGCGAGTTGTCACGTACCTTCCGCTGGTTTTCGGCCGGGAAGAATTCAGGGAATTGGCGATGGTGGAGTAGGCACGGGTTTTAAGGGAGCAGGTCGTCGGCAATATTTATCTTATCCGGCGGAAGAATTGGATGTGCAGGAAGTGCGGGCTCTGAGTGTCTTGAACGTTGCCTACGTTGCTAAAAATACACTGTGGAGTGGACAATTTGGAGCGGGATATAAAAATGAAGGGACAGAACACGCTTGGACAGAAGAAAACGGGGCGGAAGTCAATTTTGAAGGACTACAAGGATTAGAAACGCAGAATATAGAAGGAATGGATTTGCACCGTTTGGTGGTGAATAAAGCACTGATGGACGAATTGGGCTACACGCCAATGTTTGATGCTGCTTTTGGTGATGTTCCGGTTGAGGAACGTTATAATAAGCACACGGCAAGCTTTGCACTTTCTGCGTATTTGCGAACCTTACTTACCAACGAAGCTCCTTTCCAAGCTTGGCTACGCGGCGATAAATCTGCGATGGATCGACAAACAAAAGAAGGTGCTATTTTGTTTTTTAGTGAAGCTGCTTGCGCGAATTGTCATCAAGGACCAGGTTTGAGTGCCGTGGAGTTTTATGCGCTTGGGGTAAAAGATTTACACGAGCACGAAGATGCGCACATTTTTGCGGATAAACGAAATTTAGGTCGCGGTGGGTTTACCGAAAATCCAGAAGATTTATATAAATTCAAAGTGCCACAATTGTACAATTTGCAAGATTCGCCGTTTTATTTTCACGGAAGTAGCAAAACGACCTTAGCGGAAGTAGTTGATTATTTCAATGCGGGGGTCTCCGAAAATCCTAATGTACCCAACGACAAATTATCACCGGCTTTTCGACCATTACACTTAAGCGATGAGGAAAAAGCCTCGTTATTGCGTTTCTTGGAAATAGGCTTACGCGACCCTAATCTGCAGCGTTACGTACCAGAATCGGTGTTGTCAGGCAACTGTTTTCCGAATAATGATGCGCTTTCTAAAATAGAATTGGGTTGTGAGTAGGACTTGCAGTTGCTCAATTTGCGATCAGATCAGCGAAAAAAAGCGACCATGATTACCAATCATCGTCGCTTTTAAGATTTGGATCGTAGCGATTACTAGTTATTCCGCAATGATCATAAATTTATTTTTCTTACCATTTTCGATCATCATATATTTTCCTTGTAACAAATCTGTCGTCGTGAGCGTGCGTGCGGCATCATTGACTTTTGACTTGTTTACGGAAATTGCGTTGTTCTTAATTGCTCTTCGTGCTTCTCCTTTGGAAGCGAGTATCTCCGTTTGATCTGCCAATAAATCTACTAGGTTTAAGCCATCAGTGATCGTTGCTTTGGGAATGGTATAGGTTGGAATTTCGTTGGCAACGATGGCCAGTGTATCAGCATCCATTTCTAATAAAACGGAACTTGCTTTTTTATTAAACATCAACTCCGAAACCTTTTTTGCTGCTTCAAACGCTGCTTGAGAATGGACTCTAATCGTCAACTCTTCCGCCAAAATTCGTTTTAAAGCATTAGGATTATCGGCGTATTCTGCTTCGAGTGCTTCCACTTCTTCTTTCGATTTTAGGGTGAAGTAGCGAATAAACTTAGGCAAATCTCGATCGTCACAGTCTACCCAAAACTGGTAAAATTTGTACGGAGAAGTTCCTTCGGGTGCCAACCAAATATTGCCCTGTTCTGATTTTCCAAATTTCGAACCATCCGCTTTGGTCAGAAGCGGCGTCGTAATGGCAAAAGCTTTTCCACCCGCTCTACGAATAAATTCAGTACCCGAGGTAATATTTCCCCACTGATCAGAACCACCCATTTGAAACTTACAATTGCGATCGGTGTATAAACGTTGAAAATCGTAAGCTTGTAATAATTGGTAGCTAAACTCCGTAAATGAAAGTCCCGTTTCCAAACGTTTTTTTACAGACTCTTTGGACGTCATATAATTGACCGTAAGATTTTTCCCAACATCTCTGAGAAAGTCTAGCACATTCATCTCTTTGTAAAAATCAATGTTATTGACAATGGTTGCGCCGTTTTCAGGAGCATCAAAATCTAAGAATTTGCTAAACATTTTGGCTTGTCGAGCGAGATTAGCATCTAATTCGTCGTAGCTTTTTAGTGCGCGTTCCTCGTCTTTGAAAGAAGGGTCTCCAATTCTGCCCGTAGCACCGCCCATCAAAATAATTGGTTTATGACCAGAAAGTTGGAATAACTTCAAGAGCATAATTTGTACGAAATTCCCAATAGTGAGATTAGGAGCAGTGGGATCGAAGCCAATATAGCCCGTGGCCATTCCTTTCTCTAATTCGGCTGCAGCTTCGGGGGTCATATCGTTGAGCATTCCCCGCCAAGTCAATTCTTCAATAAAATTCATGATAGCAAGATCTTTTTTGCGTTTGATTAAAACTCTCAACTGTCGGCAATTGAGGATAGCTTAAGTGTACGCTTTAATTATAATAGTTGCGCAAAAGTATTAAATACTTTGAAGCGATTCAAACTTTTTACGAGAAGACGAACGCGTAAGTTCGATATTCTGTCCTATATGTCTTCGTACGGTGTTTGCCTAAATTTAAATAACTTCCTTAAAAGATGTGCTGTCTAGCCAATAAGGGAGATCCTTTTTAGCGTTAAAAGATAGAACAATCGTAGCGGTGTGAATGAGGACGTTTTGGAAACAACCGTTTTTTTATTACAAAAAGTTCAATTAAGTTTGTAAACTTGCAACGCTTTCATACTTCCATTCGAAGTTGTTGATCATCGTATTCCATAACGTCTTAATCTTCAAGTAAATTTTTTCATGAACCTCGAATACTTCATTGCCAAAAGAGTAGCCGCCTCGGGACAACAATCCTTTGCTCGCTTGATTATCCGAATTGCGATAGTGGCGATTGCTTTGAGTATGACCGTGATGATTGTGGCGACCTCTTTGATTCGGGGATTTAAGAATGAGATTAGTAGTAAGATGTTTGGTTTTTGGGGACACATTCATATCATGGATACAAACGTCAATCGTTCTTTCGAATCGGTGCCCATTGATATTAATCAAAGCTTTTATCCGCACTTGGATACGATTGAGAAAGTGACTTACCTCGACAAAATGCGCGTAGCTGGGGTGGAGGTCTCGGAGGAATTGGTAGCGCAAGAAACTTACGGTGGCATCAAACACATTCAAGTCTTTGCGCATAAACCGGGAATTATTAAAACCAAAGATGAATTTGAAGGCATTATTCTCAAAGGCATCAGTACCGATTTTGATTGGGAATACCTTGAAGATTACCTGATGGAAGGAAGACCGATTGCGCTCCAAGACTCGATGCCTTCTCGCGATATTATCATTTCGCAGCAAACGGCGAATCGCCTACAGTTAAAATTGCAGGATAAGTTTACCATTCACTTTGTACAAGACGGCGAACAACTGAAACGGCGCTTACAAGTTTGCGGCATTTACAAAACGGGAATCGAAGAATATGATAAGCGATTTGCACTGGTTGATATTCGTCAAATTCAAGGCATTTTAGGATGGAGTGAACAGGAAGTCGGCGGCTTTGAAGTTTTTATTGATGATATTCGAGATTTAGAACCCTTAACGGAGCATATTTACATCGAAGAAATTCCGACGAATCTTTTTGCCCTTAATAGCAAGGATAAATTCGACAGCATTTTTCAGTGGTTGGGATTGCAGGACATTAATGAAAAGGTAATCATTATGCTTATGATAATCGTTGCCATTATCAATATGATCACGGCTTTGATGATTCTCATCCTAGAGCGTACGAATATGATTGGTATTCTTAAAGCCTTGGGCAATACAAATTACAATATTCGGAAAATTTTCCTCTACTACGCGGGCTATATTATTTTGACAGGATTGTTTTGGGGAAATTTAATAGGTTGCTTACTTTGTTTTTTACAAAAACAATTCAAGATTGTTAAACTCTCCGAAGCAGATTATTACCTTTCCGTCGCGCCGATCGAATTTAACTTATGGGCTATTTTGGCGTTGAATATCGGCACGTTGGTGCTCACGCTCTTATTTTTGATCATCCCAACTTACTTGGTTACTCAGATTACCCCCGTCAAAGCGATCCGTTTTAAATAAAA
>CALFBG010000042.1 GCA_937951685.1 uncultured Saprospiraceae bacterium
TTACTCAAAGCCTTCCTAAGCAAAGGCTTAGGGCGGTTTTCGTACCTCGATACTGATCAAATACTAACACAATTTAATGGCAAAGTAATTTGTCTTAGTATTTATTCGTTGAATATTTTATGTTCGTTGATGCGGGTAAAAAATAGTCGACTTATTTTTTACCAAAACGACTATCTTTGTTTGGCAAATTGTCCGCACTGATTTTAGTGTTTTCCTTAAAAGATAAATAAGTTGTTTACAGTCTAGAAAAATAAAAACTATGGTAAGATTAAGCTTTTTTGTAGTCTTGGTTTCTTTTTTATGCTTTGCTTGTGGCAAGCAAACAGAAATTGCGGAAGTGCGCGATGGAGAAGGTAACCTCATCGAAAAGTACGCAAAAGATCCTAAAACGAACTTGAGAAATGGACTCAGTACGAAATACATTGGTAAGCGTAAAGTTGAAGAAGCGCACTACTTAAATGATGTACTGCACGGAGAGCGAAAAGTATTTTACGAAAATGGTACTGTAGAAGCCTTGGAAAACTATGAAAACGGCATCTTTGTAGGTCCCTACAAATCTTTTTACGAAAAGAATAATAGCCTTAAGAGTGAAGGAGAGTACGTAGCCGGTAAAATGACGGGCAATTGGAAGTTTTATTATCCTAACGGAAGAATTAAAGAAATTGTAGCTTTCAAAGAGAACGAAGAGGATGGTCCTTTCGAAGAGTATTACGAGAGTGGAACAATTAAAGCTAAAGGAAATTATAAAACGCTCGAAGGCTCCGTCAATCCAAATAAAGAACATGGCTTATTAGAATTATTTGATGAAACGGGAACCTTAGTTAAGAAAATGAACTGTAACTACGGTGCTTGTGTAACGACTTGGACACAAAAAGACGGAGCCGTAAATAAGGAAGAATAAATTTCTAAAAAAATGGATTGCCGTTTTTACTAAACAACTTCATAATTAAGTGCTAATATACCCATTGCTCTATGAATAAAGTTTTACTTTTTTTAGCTTTCTTATTTTGCTCCAACTACTCTTGGGGGCAAATTGGCGGAGATAACGTTTACGAATTTTTAAACTTTTCTAGCGCTGCTCGAATTACTGGCTTGGGGGGAAATTTGATCACCATTAAGGATGATGATGTTTCGTTAGCACAAGCAAACCCAGCCTTGCTCAATTCAAGTATGCATCAGGCAATTTCTTTCAACCACAATTTCCACTTAGCAGGTATTCAACACGGATTTGTCAATTATGGTCACGAGATCAAAGCTTGGAAAATCAATGTCCACGGTGGCATTCAATATACTAGTTATGGTGACTTTGTTGGTACTAATGAATTTGGCAATGTGACGGGAAATTTCAAAGCTTCGGAATACGCGATTACGATGGGTGCGTCGCATCAACTTTATGAAAACTTATCGATTGGTGCGAATGTTAAAGTCATTAGTTCTCAACTGGAAGCGTACCACTCGGTTGGTATTGCGACAGATTTAGCCGCTTTTTATCAAGATTCGTCCAAGAGTTTTAGTGCGACGCTCGTCGTTAGAAACTTGGGGACACAACTGAGCACTTACGAAGAAGGTCGCCAAGAGTCTCTTCCCTTGGATTTACAATTCGGTATTTCGAAAAAATTGAAGTATCTCCCTTTTCGCTTCTCCATTATTGCACACAATTTACAACGCTGGAATATTCTCTACGATGATCCGAATCAAGAAGAAACTACGCTCTTATTTGGCGACGACCAAAGTAATTCGGAACGTAGTAATACTTCCATTTTCTTCGACAATTTATTTCGTCATTTTATCTTCAACGGAGAGTTTTTATTTGGAAAAACAGAAAATTTCCGCCTACGGGTAGGTTACAATCATTTTAGACGAAAAGAGTTATCGGTTGAAAACTTTAGAAGTCTATCTGGATTTTCCCTAGGTTTAGGTTTTAAAATTAATCGTTTTCGAATTGATTATGGACGGAGCTTTTATCACATTGCGGGTGGTGTGAATCATTTCAGTATTTCTACCAATCTGCAATCCTTTTGATGGATGTTATTATACGCTTCTTTCAACAAGCTCGACTGACAAAGCTTTTGTGCATTTAGGAATGCCTAACTAAACATCTTCTTTTTCTACTAAATGATCCAGTAAGTAATCTTCTATCGCTACTTCTCTTCGCACTGACAAAGGATATACATTCGTATTGGACAAACTATCATGCCAGCCCTTCCATGGTCGCGCCAAGAGCGATACCGCTTCAAAAGGAATCAGTCTCGCTAGACTTCGCTTAACAATCTGACCAAAGCTCGCTTTGCCACCATCAAGATCTGCGACATAATGCTTGGTAATCATTTTACCGAAAGTCTGCTGAAAAATGCTCTCGGCAATCAGATAATAAAAGAAGCGCGACAAAAAATAAATAAGATAAAATTCTGATAGGATACCAATACCTAATAAAAATTGATACGATTCTCTTAGTTGAAGAACCAGTAAAATTAGCACAAAGCTATCTACGAAATGATGACTCAGGCGAATTCCTGTAGTCGCTTTTTCTTCGGATTGAACAGGTCTTTTTTGAGTACCATAAACAAGCGCAATAAGAATCAGTTTGATCACGCCTAAAAGATTAAAAATAAAAAAGACGAAATTCGTACTCAAATCGAAGCGAAGATAAATCATCAACGTGGCGGGTGCACTCAGCGTAAATTCTATTGCGAAGAAGAAAAAGCACAATTTCAAGTAATGGTTGTTAATATCTTTATCTTGAAAATATTTCACCAAACCTATTCCACCAATAATTGTAAATCCATACCGAGAAATACTCCCAATCAAAAAACCTAAATTATCAATAACACTGCCATCCAGCAATTGATAGAAATTATCGATGGAGAGCGGTAGGTAGTAAATCGCCATCGCAATTTGAATACCTAAGAGGAAGAGGAGCGTTTTTTCTTTTAGCATAACAAGCCTCGCAGTGCGTAATGAAAATAATTGCATTAGGCATTACCCATCGCAGCATCTACATTTTTGATTAGTAAATTTAGAATATTGTGCACTTCCCTTAAGTTTTTGACTTCGTCGCGAATTAAAATAAAGTGACGTACAGATTTTTTAAAGGTAAGTTTATGCCGTGGTCCTTTTTTGGCAACAAATTGCAGTAAGTGATTGAATAACGGCGTTTCAAAAAACGGAGATTGTGGATTAGAAATAAAGTAGCACCGCATTTTTTTGTTCTTCAAGGTAAGACGTTCAAACCCCAATTGCTTACACAGCCACCGCAACCGCAATCCATTAAATAACTCTTTAACCTCGCGGGGTACTTTTCCAAAACGATCTTCTAATTTTTTGGCGAAAGCTTCAACGGCTTCATCTGTTTTGAGCTGATCCAGTTCTGTATAAAGATTCAAACGTTCCTGCACATTCGTCACGTAATCGTCTGGAATCAACATTTCGATGTCCGTTTCAATTTGAACATCACGTACGTATTCTCTTTTCTTTTCTAAATCTTCCTTGAACAGATCTTTGAATTGATTTTCTTTTAATTCCTGGATCGCTTCTTCTAATATTTTTTGATAAGTTTCGTAACCAATATCTGAAATAAAACCACTTTGTTCTCCACCCAATAAATTTCCAGCGCCGCGAATATCTAAATCTCGCATGGCAATATTAAAACCACTTCCCAAGTCAGAAAACTCTTCCAAGGTCTTGAGTCGCTTTCTAGCATCAGAAGTCAAAACGGATAAAGGAGGGCTAAACAAATAGCAATATGCCTTTCGATTAGATCGACCTACTCTACCCCGCAACTGGTGCAAATCACTCATCCCAAACTGATGAGCATTATTGATCATAATGGTATTAGCGTTTGAAATATCCAAACCCGTTTCGATAATATTGGTACAAACCAATACGTCAAATTTCTTATTGATAAAATCGAGTAGCGTTTTTTCCAAACCTTTTGCCTCCATCTGACCGTGCGCCATTTTAATATCTACATCTGGACACATCCGCGTAATCATTGCTGCCATGTCCGGCAACGTTTTTACCCGATTGTGAACAAAGAAAACTTGACCACCCCGATTGACTTCGTAGTAAATCGCATCTCTGACCAATTCATCACTAAAAATTCTGGGCTCGGTGTGAATTGGTTGACGATTCGGCGGTGGCGTACGAATGACCGATAAATCTCTTGCGGCCATCAAAGAAAATTGCATTGTCCGTGGAATCGGTGTTGCCGTTAAGGTCAGGGTATCTACATTGACTTGTAAGTTTCTCAATTTCTCTTTTGCCGCGACGCCAAATTTTTGCTCTTCATCAATTACGAGCAAGCCTAAATCCTTAAAACCAATATCTTTGTTGAGTAAACCGTGTGTGCCGATTACGATATCAATTTTTCCGGCCTTCAAATTGGCAAAAATTTCCTTCTTTTCTTTTGTGGTACGAAAGCGATTGATATAATCTACCGTTACACCAAATTCGTGTAGTCGCTCCTGAAAAGTTTTATAATGCTGTAAAGCTAAAATCGTGGTTGGCACCAGAATCGCGACTTGTTTGCCGCCGACTACCGCTTTAAAAGCGGCCCGCATCGCTACTTCCGTTTTTCCAAAACCAACATCTCCACAAATCAATCGATCCATTGGGTAAGGCTTCTGCATATCCTCCTTGACGTCATTGGTCGCTTTAAATTGATCCGGAGTATCCTCGTAAATGAAGGAAGCTTCTAATTCATTTTGCAGATAACCATCGGGCGGAAAAGCGTGCCCTTTCGACGCTTTACGCTTGGCGTATAGTTTGATTAATTCTTTGGCAATATCTTTAACTTTGCGCTTAGTTTTACGCTTAATGGCTGCCCACGCATCCGAGCCCAACTTATTCAATTTGGGAGCCGTTCCCTCTTTCCCTACGTACTTTGTAATCTTGTGTAGCGAGTTGATGCTTACGTAAAGAATATCATTATTTTTATAAAAAATCCGTACTGACTCTTGTACGTGACCATTGATATTAATTTTCTCTAATCCTGAATAGCGACCAACGCCGTGATCGATGTGCGAAATAAAATCTCCGGGATGCAACTCGCGTAACAAGCGCAAATTCAGGGCTTGGTCTTTCGTAAACCCTCGCCGAAGTTTATATTTATGAAACCGATCAAAAATCTGATGATCAGTATAGCACGCAATTTTTAAATTGGTGTCGATAAAACCTTCATTGATCGCTTTGTTAATTGGGTGCAATTGAACTTTTGCCTCTAAGTCTTCAAAAATAGCATAAAATCGTTCTATCTGTCGAGGATTTTCCGTAAACAAATAGTTCTCGATACCTTGTTCCGTATTACCTTGCAATTCCTCAATCAAGATTTTAAAATTGCGATTAAAACTCGTTTGAGCTTTGGTCGTATATTTTAGTTTTTGGTCGGCTTTCAAGTTGGCGTTTCCGGCATCTTTCCCTAATAAAATTAAAGAAAAACGCTGAATATCCTCCACTACCTGATGTGGTAAGATAAAGGCTCTTTCTTTGAATAAAACCGCCAGTTCACTTTCATCCAAAACAGAAATCGACGCTGCAAATTCTTCTGCTTTTTCAAAACAGATTTGCAATTTATCCAAGATCATTTGAAAGTCTTTTACCCAAATTACGGTATCTGGTGGTAAAACTTGTAACAAGGATACTTTTTGATCTCGAGAAAATTTTGTGTTGATATTCGGTACGATCGTTACTTTTGCGATTTTCATCCGCGATAGTTGGGTCGTTGGGTCGAACGTTCGAATGCTTTCTACTTCTTCGTCAAACAACTCAATTCGGTAAGGCCATTCGTTACCGTAAGAGAAGATATCAATAATGCCACCTCGGATAGAAAACTGCCCCGGTTCGTAGACAAAATCTACCCGTTCGAAACCATATTCTGCAAGAATTTCGATCAGTGCCGTTACATCTACTTTTTCATCTTTAGTAATATTAATGCGACTTTTTGCTAATACTGCTGGCGCAACTACCTTTTCAAATAAAGCCTCTGGATAACTCACTACGATTTCACCAATGACCATTTCACTAGTGATTTTATTAATCGTTTCGGTACGTTGTAAGACATTATTATTATTCAATTCTCCAAACAACATTGGTCGCTTGAAAGAGTCCGGAAAAAAATGAATTGTTTTTTTGTTAAATAAATTAGCGAGGGTATTTTGTAGGTAAGCCGCTTCCTCTTTATCGTTTGCGACGAGTAAATGGTGTCGAGGTTGAGAAAGATACGCTCCGGCGAGCACGAAGGATTCCTGTGCTCCAACTAATCCTTCCACTTGAAGTCTTATCGGAGTTGCTGATTCGAGTAATTGTATGATCTGTTGGGTTCTTGAATCATCTCGATAAAGCCCCAATAAGCGCTGTAAGTTTTCCACAAGGTAAATATACGACAGAATTTAAGAAATAATGATACTGCTTCCGTGGAAGTTTTTTTTCCGACGTAATACATCATCTATTGCTAAACAGGAAAGTGTAGCGATTGTTCTCTTAGAAAATGGATAAGATCAATCTACTATTTGGTTTGTTCCTCCTGCGCTACTCGGCTTTCCCTATTTTTCCTGTCTAAACGATTTTGCCAATACGGCTCCGCTGTCCATCTTTTTTCCTGACCATAATGGACATGTAATTTTTGTAAGTAAGCTTGAAAAGCGTTTTCCATCAAATAATGATAAACAGACAAGGCTTCTTGATCACCATGTATCGTTGCGGCCAAGGCGTGCGCACCGTAGTACCCTGAGGCTAAGCCCGAAGTAATTCCGTAGGAAGAAATTGGATCATAAGCATATGCCGCATCACCAACGGCCAGCCAACGGTGACCATAAGGTTGGTCCAAGCGACTCGTGCCGGCGGGCATCAATTTAATTGCTGCTTGATCAAAAGCGGCAGCTTTTGTTAATTCGGTCATCAGTGGACTAGCATTGAGCTGTGTTTTCAAAAAATCAACTTGACTTAGCTTCGGAGGTAATAATTCTTTTAAAGTAAAAAACATCAACGATAAACTTTGCTTTCCCATTGGCGCAGCGTACCACCAACCTTTTTTCGTCGCTTCGATGTAAATTTGTTGTGCTACCGGAGTGGATAATTGCATTTGCAGCGTTAAGGCAAACTGTTGATCTAGTTCATTTGTTGCGATGCCTAAATGTCGACACAGAGAGGCTTTTCTTCCCGTGGCATCAACGAGGTAATCCGCAGATAGTGTTTGAGTTGTTTCCCCATTATTAATTGTTACTACAAATCCATCTCCTTTTCGTGATAAGCGCCGACAACGATAAGCTTCGTAAAACGTTCCTTCCCCCCTTTTTGCTAAAGCGCGCAGTTGAGCTTCAAAATGCTTCCGATCTAAAAGATAACCGTGTTGATGGAGCATTTTCATAAATTCTTCTTGAACGAGCATTTCACTTCCCCAGCAACTTTTATTGCCATAGTACTGATGATGTTCTTTCGCAAGCATCAATTTTTCAAGTCCCAATTGTCGCAACAAAGGTCTGGCGTTGGGTGGAATGGCTTCCCCTGGTTTCTGCACGGGAGTAGCTTGCGCTTCAACCAAAGCGTAAGGGATTCCTCTCGCAGCAAGCGTTAAAGCGGTGGCTAAGCCTGCTGGCCCGCCACCTACAATAATTACTGAATAGTGTTGATTATCTTTCATCCCGTCGAAAAGTTCTGCGTTCTCTAGTTCTGCTTGGCATCGCTGCTTTTAATACGAAACCATGCTCTTTCTTTAACGTCAGCGTAACATTTTCTGCGTAGAGTACTTGGGCAAAAGTAGCATCGGTGCTGCTATAATGCCTTCCCGTTTCTTTCCATACTTTCGTTGGCAAAAATCCGGCTTCATTGTTTTCCGGTTCCCGTTCTATTGGCGCTACGATCCCTAGTTCGTGCCATTCTGCTACCATCAAATTAATTTTCTTGGTATAATTACTTCCAAAGTCGCGTAACCAGTCTTGTCGGTAATCAAAATGTTTTAAACGTTGTGCGATATTCACACGACCATCCTCCATTCGTTGATAACTTTGTTCACTGAGCACTTGATTCGGAACGCGGGCAGCCCAGAAGGAAGGCAAGGGAAGATAAGTCGTAGTATCATACCCTGAGAGGCAGCTTGCTTCGTCTGTCTGCCAAGGCACCCCTAACCAACGCGTCAAAGCACCGGGACCACTTTTACTCAACGGACCGTCAGGTCCCAGTGCAATCGCGGGAGACAATAAAGGACCAAAATCTAGTTGGGTTGCTTCTCCTTCTTTGACGACCTTGAGACGATAAGGTCGTTCCCACATTTCTTTTATCCGCATTGGCCAAGTCAACTCAATCCCCGGATGGAAAGGACCACCTAGACATTCTTCTAGGGGCGCTTGATTCAACGCATTTAATTGCTGAGCGGGAGTCATCTCTGCAAAAGACATAGGAGCAACTCTTTCGCCCGTAACAAAACCTCCAGAGGCCCATTTTTGTAAATGAAGATATTGTGTCTGGGTAATTGGTAAATCTACTAAAGCTATTTTTTCGTATTCCCCAAAGCCATCTCCGTAGAAAGGAGGAATCTTAGCCGGTGTATACTCATTGGAAGCTGGATTTCTAAACCATTCAAAAACACGGCGCCGCGCTTCCAAATCTTCATTGGCAGGGCTAGACAATTGCCTTAGTAGATCAGGATCATTAAAATCGGAGGGTGAATTTTTACCAAATAAAACAAAGAAACCTTGGTTCACCCACTGCGTATCCGTCATGCGTTGAAGAATTGGATAAATATCTCTCCAGAATTCTAATCCATTCGCCGTAGGATCAGGGTAATTAAATTCTCGGATAAAAAGATCCTGTACGACATCATTCATGGTTACGACCCCAAATAATCCTGGTCCAAAATCTGGAGGAGTTACGGCGACCATCGCCGGCGTCGCTTCTAATTCCTTATCATTGATTTTGACCGTTGCCCGAATGACGCCATCCGAAGTATCATCGTGCCAGCCGTCATTATTGGCAAAGGTTACTGCAGGTTTATTATCTAAAGAAGCGGAATGACCATCGCCTCCAAAAAATAATAAGCGACCTGCTTCGTCGGTTCGAACGGATCCCAACTTAACTGGCAGATCATAAAAACTACCCGCTAAGTCATACGCTTTGCCCTGTACCGCTTTGCCAGAAATAGTGACCGAACCGGGATCAATTACTAAATTTTCACGAGCGGCTCCCACTACTTTATTATTTCTTGGTGGTGCGGGAATACTATAACCGGGAAGATCTAAGGCATTTTGAAAAGTGTACCATGCAGCTTTTACATTCGCTACGTGTACGCGCCATTCGATGGAAACGGTTTGACTCGCCGTAAGTTCTCCGAGTACTTTACCTTGAGCATCAAAAGCATAAACTCGAAAGCGCGCAACTTGCTTTTTAACACGGCCGGCTTGATCTTTAAAACCACCGGGAGGCGTCGGCGCCACGCCAGGAACGTCCGAAGCGTAAAAATATTCGTCCGAGTTACCGACTCGGGAAATACCAATAGGAGGATAGATCGCAACACTTGCGATTTCGTTCTCATTCATCATTTTGTTTTTTTGAGGTTATTAAAATAACTACAAACAGTATATAAATACTTCTATTTCGAGATAATACACTGTTACAGCTCTAATTTACATATTTAAAATTAACAATATGTAAAAATTGAGATTATTCTGTTATAGAAAAATGAAGAGCAATGAGTTTTATGCGTACGATCACTCAGGCATGGAAGGAAAGCAATAATCTAAGCAGATTATGCTCCAAAATAAAAGTCCAATCAGGATAAAGATAATCTGTGGCACGTTAAACTCATCCGTTGTTCTGGCTTGCGAAAAGTTATCGCGTTCAACGATATAATTAAAAGCCCGCAATGGCTTTAAGTAAGGCCAAAAAGATAAGAAAGCAACCAGCCACCACGGATCGGGTAGCCAACCAAATAATTCAAGAAAAAGAATTAAAATAAATACCCTGACGCTAGAAAAGCTAGGAACGTACTCCAGCTTTTTAGCGTTGATCTGAATTTTTTTAAGTAAAGCGTGCAGGTAAAAAATATAAATGATCGCTCGAAAAGCTGGATTAATATCGAGCTGATCCCTTCGCTGAAAAAAGCACCACGCTTTGTAAGTCCACCAAGTGCTGTACAGACCGAAACTCAATACATCAAGAAGGATAAATTTTGTAGGAGACAGTAACTCAATTTCAATCCGTTCTTGCCCCGGTTCCTTAAAGTTTTGGTCTAAAATATCATTTGTTTCCATTTGCTCGTTTATCCATTAAACACACTTTAGCAAAAGCGTATTAAGAAGCACTCACTCGTTTGATATTTGCGCCCAAAGCATTGAGGCGTTGCTCAATATCTTGGTATCCACGATCTATCTGATTAATGTTATCAATTACACTTTTCCCATTAGCCGATAAGGCAGCAATTAGTAAGGCTACTCCTGCTCTAATATCAGGAGAAGTCATTTGTATTCCCCGTAATTGTTGCTTTCGGTTGAGACCAATCACGGTAGCTCGATGCGGATCACATAAGATAATTTGTGCGCCCATATCAATCAATTTATCCACAAAGAACAAGCGGCTTTCAAACATTTTTTGATGAATCAAAACACTACCTTTAGCTTGAATCGCCATTACCAAAATAATACTCATCAAGTCTGGGGTAAAGCCTGGCCATGGTGCATCATAAATCGTCATGATAGACCCATCAATAAAACTTTGGATTTCATACTCTTCTTGGCGAGGAACGTAAATATCATCGTTGCGGATTTCTAGTTGCACGCCCATTCGCTTAAAAACGGAGAGAATATTTCCTAGCTCTTTAACTTTCGCATTTTTGATCGTGATTTCAGATTGAGTCATCGCGGCCAAACCGATAAAACTCCCGATTTCAATCATATCGGGAAGGATTTCATGCTTTGTACCTTGCAAACTTTCTACGCCGTGAATCGTCAATAAGTTTGAGCCAATTCCTTCGATTTTGGCACCCATTCGGTTCAGCATTTTACACAATTGCTGTACGTAAGGTTCACAAGCCGCATTGTAAATACTCGTTTTGCCAGCCGCCATAGTAGCCGCCATGACAACGTTGGCCGTTCCCGTAACGGAGATTTCGTCCATCAACATATCGCAAGCTTGCAACTTCGGAGAAGCAACGTAATAGCGGCGATCTATTTCATCATAATCAAAACTAGCACCTAATTTTTGAAAACCAATGAAGTGCGTATCTAATCTCCGCCGACCAATCTTATCTCCACCTGGCGTCGGCAAATAAGCTTTCCCGAAACGCGTCAAGATGGGACCAATCAACATTACCGAACCTCTAATACTCCGCGCTTTCTGCTGGAAGTCTGGTGAACCATAGTAATCCAAGTCAATTTCATCCGCCTGAAAGGTGTAGCTGTTTCTGCTCAGTCGATTGACCTTTACCCCGAAGCCGGCCAGTAATTCGAGTAGTCGATTGACGTCTCTAATATCTGGAATATTATCAATCTGCACTAGATCGTCCGTTAGTAAAACGGCACACAAGACCTGTAATGCTTCATTTTTGGCACCTTGTGGTGTAATTTCTCCTTTTAATTGTACGCCACCAATGACTTCAAAAGACTCGCTCATAGAATTTAGGTTCTTATTTTTTTTGTAAAAATAGTCGTTTTATTTGGCTTCAGCCTAAAAATGCTGGGTTGCACCGCTTCTAGTCCTTACGTTCAAGTATTTCCGGTACTTAAGTAGGTTTACCTAATAAATTCACTAATTTATGACGAGTAAATTTTATTTCACGCTTCGTTAAAAAGCCTTGAAAACCAATAGGTTTCCTGCATTTTTCGCCTCGATTGAAGCAAAATTTTCTTCCGTCAAAATCACC
>CALFBG010000043.1 GCA_937951685.1 uncultured Saprospiraceae bacterium
GTTTATTGATATTTTGAGCTTTGGATTTTTATGCTAATCGAGGAATGCCCGGAGTTTGATAGCCTTAGCTATCATAACGAGGACAAGACGAAGAGTAGGATAAAAAGACATGTTCAAAATGTTAAGTAATTTAGATTACAGTGTATTTAACTTCTTAAAATAAAAAACACGAAGACACTTTGGATCAAACAAGTTATTCCGTGGCTTCGTGTTTTTAGTGAACTCGTTAAGTTCTTGGAGTATAAAGCAATGAAAGATAGACTATTTATCTTTTTCGTTCATTTCCGCTTTGTAATCAAAATCATTAAGGAATCCCGTGTGGAAATCTCCTTTTCTGAATTTCTCATTTTTCATTACTAATTTGTGGAAAGGAACCGTCGTTTTTACCCCTTCTATGATAAATTCGTCTAATGCACGCTCCATTTTCGTAATGCACTCTTCTCTTGTTTGTGCTCTACAAATCAGTTTGGCGATCATCGAATCATAATAAGGCGAAACGGTATAACCAGCATAAACGTGTGTATCAACACGAACGCCATGACCTTTAGCACTGTGAAAAGATTTGATCAATCCAGGATTAGGTCGGAAGTCGTTCCAGATATCTTCTGCGTTAATTCTACATTCGATGGCGTGCATCGTTGGTTCGTAATTTTTACCAGAAATTGGAATTCCGGCCGCAATTTTAATTTGTTCTTTGATTAAGTCAAAATCAATGACTTCTTCTGTAACGGTGTGTTCTACTTGAATTCGCGTATTCATTTCCATGAAGTAGAAATTGCGATGCTTATCTACTAGAAACTCTACCGTTCCTACGCCTTCGTATTTGATGGCTTCTCCCGCTTTGATTGCAGCTTCTCCCATTTTTTTACGGAGTGCTTTAGTCATAAAAGGAGAAGGCGATTCTTCGATTAGTTTTTGGTGTCGTCTTTGGATCGAGCAATCTCTTTCCGAAAGGTGACAAACTTTTCCATCTTGATCTCCGGCGATTTGGATTTCGATGTGTCGAGGTTCTTCGATATACTTTTCCATGTAAAGGATATCGTTTGCAAAGGAAGCCTTCGCTTCTTGCTGTGCCATATCGAAATTAGCTTCCAGTTCACTTGGTTCCCATACTACACGCATTCCTTTTCCACCACCACCCGCAGTTGCCTTAAGGATTACGGGGTAGCCAATTCCTTTTGCCAATTCAAGGGCTTGATCCACACTAGTTAATGCTCCCTCTGAGCCAGGGATTACGGGAACGCCCGCTGCAATCATTGTTTCTTTGGCGGTAATTTTATCTCCCATTCTTCGAATCATCGAAGGAGAAGGACCGATAAATTTGATACCATATTCTGCACAAACTTCTGCGAAGTCGGCGTTTTCTGCCAAAAACCCATATCCAGGGTGAACGGCATCAGCATTGGTTATTTCGACCGCTGCCATAATCTTGGGAATACTCAAGTAAGATTCTGCGGAAGATGGAGGTCCTATACATACGGCTTCGTCGGCAAATCTAACGTGTAAGCTTTCTCGGTCGGCCGTAGAATAAACTGCTACGGTTTTGATTCCCATTTCCTTACAAGTTCTGACGATACGTAGTGCTATTTCGCCTCGGTTGGCGATCAGTATTTTTTTAAACATAAAGGGCTTTTTTGGCGAAGTCAATCACTAGTTTAACCATTAGGGTCTACTTTAAACAAAACTTGGTCGTACTCTACGGGAGAAGCGTCATCGATGACTACTTGCACTACTCTTCCACTTACTTCAGATTCGATTTCGTTGAACAATTTCATTGCTTCCACGATACAAACCACATCTCCAACGTTGACCATGTCTCCTACTTTCAAGTAAGGAGGTTTGTCTGGAGAAGCCGATCGGTAGAAAGTACCAACAATCGGGGATTTGACGTCGATTAAGTTACTATTTTCAGCTGCTTCGCCGGTCGCAGCACCATCGTTATTGCCTGCACTTTTGTTTGCATTAGCCGCTTTAGAAGCATTAGATGGCTCCACGGGAGGTTGCTGTACAACGGGAGCAGCAGCGATAGGTGCTACCACCTGTTGAGGTGGTTGTTGAATTACTTGTGGTCTCCCTTTACCGTATTTTTTTGTACGAATAGATAGGCGAAAGTCACCATCTTTCATTTTAAATTCAGTAAGGTTTGACTTATTGATGAGCTTAATGAGCTCTTGAATCTCTTTAAAATCCATTCTTTAAGTTTTATTGTTGGTTCTTATAACAAAGGTTATTATCGTTTTACTCGTTCGACGTAACTACTAGAACGGGTATCAATTTTAATAACATCGCCTTCATTAATAAATAAGGGCACTCTAATCTCTGCCCCCGTTTCCAAGGTAGCAGGCTTCATTGCGTTGGTTGCGGTATCTCCTTTGAGCCCCGGTTCCGTATAAGTTATAGCCAAGTTTAAATACTGTGGCATATCTACCGTTAAAGGAAGATCTTTTTCGGCGTGAAAAAGGACTTCGATGACACTACCTTCTTTCATCAAGTCAGCCTTCTCCAATAATTTCTCTTCCAAGTTAACTTGTTCGTAAGTTTCATTATCCATGAAATGGTATCCGATGTCATCTTTATAGAGGTATTGAAATTTGCGTCTTTCAACTCTGACAACTGTAATTTTGTGACTGGAAGGAAAAGTATTATCAATAATTTTTCCAGAAGTAAGACTTTTCAGTTTTGTTCTAACGAATGCAGGACCTTTTCCTGGTTTTACGTGTAGGAACTCAATTACTGTGTATATGTCATTACTGTATTCTATACAAAGTCCATTTCGAATTTCTGAAGTATTAGCCATTAGTTTAGAATAAGAGTTTAATTTTAAAATTTCTGCAAAGATATCAAAAAATGGAGATTGTCCGTTAGCTTGACTCCTTCGATTTTGTATAAGCTATACTTTTTACTACAATTTATCTGCTATTTGATAAAAAAAACAGCTTATGCAGGCAAAAATTGATTGATTTCAGTATTGATATTGTTTAAAAATGCCAAAAACAGGAAGGTTAATTTGAATTTAACGGCTTAACTTTAGCCAACAGAAGTGACTTCCTTAATCCTTCTAAAAGATAAATTTCCTTCGGCTTAGGACCAAATTAAGTAAGTAGCTCCCCAAGTAAATCCACCGCCAAAAGCAGTCAGTACAATTTTATCTCCTTTTTTTAGTTTATCTTCCCAATCCCAGAGACAGAGTGGTAACGTTCCCGCCGTGGTATTGCCATATTTATGAATATTGACCATCACTTTTTCCATCGGAAAATCTAATTGTCCTGCCACCACATCAATAATCCGTTTATTCGCTTGGTGAGGGACGAGCCAATCAATATCTTTTTCTTCTAATTGATTTTGTGCAAATAAGTCAGCAACGGCAGAAGTCATGCCACTCACTGCGTGCTTAAACACGGTACGACCTTCTTGATAAACGTAGTGTTCCCGAGCAGCAACCGTATCCATAGTTGTTGGTTTGAGAGATCCTCCCGCTTTCATGTGCAGAAAATGTCGCCCGTGACCATTAGATCGCAAAATAGAATCTTGAATGCCAGTCCCATCCGTAGTTGGCTCCAACATTACCGCACCACCACCATCTCCAAAGATTACACAAGTAGCACGGTCAGAGTAGTCAATAATGGAAGACATTACGTCCAAACCAACAATAACTACTTTTTTGTAAGTCCCTGTCTCAATAAACTTCGCCCCCGTATTTAATGCGTATAAAAAACCTGAGCAAGCAGCATTGATATCGTATCCAAAAGAGTTCTTTGCGCCAATCTTGTCACTAATCGTATTCGCGGTATCAGGAAAAACCATATCCGGCGTAATGGTAGCACAAAGCAACATTTCAATTTCCTCGGGCTTAGTGTTTGTCTTTTCCAGGAGTCCTTCCACCATTTTCACCCCCATATCAGAGGCGGCCAAGGTTTTATCTTTCAAAATTCTACGCTCCTTAATTCCCGTTCTACTAAAGATCCATTCATCGTTAGTATCAACCATGGTTTCCAATTCCTTATTGGAAAGAACATAATCTGGCACGTATCCATGCACTCCTGTTATTGCTGCGCGTATTTTTGACATAGGATTTTTATTTTTCCAAAACTCACGATTCGTTTAGTTACTTGTATTAAATACTTAATGTAGTGAATCTTGCGATTTTCTAAGTATGGTAGCAAGTATCCAAGGTATGAAAAATGTTGGATTCGAAAGCAGGGTTTTGATTTTTTTTGTCAAAACTCCTCATCTAATTTGGCAAAAACATTGCTTTATAATTAGTTCATAATAGGATTACACTATGAAAATCTGGGTAGCAGATCGCCTTTGCTTTCCAAAATCCTCCTTTAGCCTTAGCTAAAAAAAAACAATCGTTCTTCAAGGTTTAAAATGATTAGAATGGAATAAAATAGTAAGCTTCCTAAAAGTTATATTAAACTTTAATATATATGGTATAATAATTGTATATTTAAAACAGTTCTAGATTTATAATCTTGATCAGTAAGAACTTCCCCTTAAACTTAAGATATGGCTTACTAGATGATGATAGATTGATCAGGAACAAGTGCCGAACCCAAATAAAAATAAATACAGCGGTACAAGTTTCGTTTTTTAAGCTTAACTTAGAAGCTCATTTTACGGCACGGGAGTATAGGCCGAATTACAACATATTTTTATTGACGATACTATGAGGGATTCAAGTTGATTACACAATCGCATTATACCAATCCTTTTTTTTACACGTTAAATTAGTCTCGTCTATTTTTTTATATAACAGTTACGCTATCGCATTTGTGTCCCTGCATCAGCAAAGTGTCACGCGATTTTTTTCAAGATAGCAATACTGATTTACGATACTTAATTACTTCACCCATTACACCTATTTACACTATGAAATTTTGGATATTATTATTGATGATGTTTCCTTTTATTGCATCAGCTAATCCAACGGCAGAAAAAGTTGCCTTTCATCAAGGAAGTTTCACCACGGCAAAAGCTAAAGCTGCTCAAGAAGGAAAACTAGTCTTCGTTGATTTTGTGGCAAGTTGGTGTATGCCTTGTCGTTGGATGGATGAGACTACTTTTTCAAATCCTACGCTCGCGAGATACGTTAAAGATAATTACATCGCCGTAAAAATTGATATTGATGATTTTGATGGTTTTGCCTATAAACAGCAGTATAATATTAAGTTGCTACCTTCTATTTTAGTTTTCGATTCGAAAGGTAATTTATTGGAAAAGATTGAAGAATCCTTGCCACCATCCAAAATGCTGAAAATTTTACAAAAACACGATCAGCCACAAAATCGAATCCGAACAGCTGCGCCAACTAGTTCGAATGTTGGCAATACGATGGTTCAGCCTCCTGTAAATACGGGTGGAATCATCAATCGAAAGCCATTGCCAAGTACAGGAAATTCAACTTCCAACAGTACGAATAGTAATGCGAACTCCACTGGCGCCAATATTACCTCGGGCATTAGTGGTTCTGCCGCAACAATTGCCGCTGGCGATGGACTGTACCGTTTCAAGGTTAGCCGACAGGCTTCTAATGGTTTTACCGTACAAATTGGTGCTTTCGGGGAATATGGTAATGTGCTGCGGGAGGTCTCCAAATTACAAGACCGTTTTGCCCAACCCATTATTGTCCACATTGCCACACTCAACGGAAAAACGGTTTATAAAATTCTAATCGGTGAGTTTAGCACACGAGAAGCGGCAATCAGCTACCGAGAAAACATGAAAAAATCAGGTGTCAACGGCATTATTAAGGATATGTCTACGATGAAGTAAATCAAGGAATACTAGCACGACGCAATGCAAGATTAGCTTGTCCTAAACCTCAGTTAATCCTACAAAGATTAAGCTTTTGTCAAAGAATGGCAGTTAATAGTAAGATTAGATACTTGGACAGGGGCGTTTTATCTGTTACCTTTGTACGATAAAAATAATCACCATTCCATGTCGAGTATCCTGCTAAAAAATATTTCTACTTTAGTTCAAGTAGATTCTATAGATCATACTGAAAAAGCATCGCTTCTTCCTATCAAGGGAGAAGCGATGTCTAGTTTACCCCAGCTCCAAGATGCTTGGTTGCTGCTACGAGAAGACAAAATTGCAGATTATGGTGCTATGGATACTTGCCCTGTGACGGCAGATCAAGTCATTGATGCTACCGGGCGCATGGTTTTTCCTTCTTGGTGTGACTCTCATACCCATTTAGTTTTTGCAGGAAGTCGAGAAACAGAATTTGTCGATCGCATTCGCGGTTTGAGCTACGAAGAAATCGCTAAAAGAGGCGGTGGTATACTCAATTCGGCGCAGCGCTTGCGGGATACTTCCGAGGAGTTGCTTTTAGAGCAAGCGTATGGCAGACTCCAAGAAGTAATGCGTTACGGTACGGGAGCCATTGAAATTAAGAGTGGTTATGGTCTAAGTGTCGCCGCAGAAATAAAAATGCTAAAGGTCATACAGCGTTTAAAGAAGATGACGGGTCTTACTATTAAGGCGACTTTTTTGGGTGCGCACGCTATTCCTTTAGCATACAAACAAAACCGAGCGGCATACATCAAGCTAATTATTGAAGAAATGCTGCCGCAAATTGGAGAAGAAGGACTGGCGGATTATATTGACGTATTTTGTGAGAAAGGTTTTTACACTGTAGCAGAAACCGAGAAGATTATGGAAGCTGGACGTGCTTATGGTCTAAAACCAAAAATTCATACCAATCAATTTAATTGCATGGGAGGAATTGAAGCGGCTGTCAAATACGATGCAGTTTCGGTAGATCATTTAGAAGTACTCAACGATGCAGAAATTGCTTGTTTACAATCTTCTAAGACCATTGCGACCTTGTTGCCTTCGGCTCCTTTTTTCATTAATGATCATTATCCACCGGCGAGAAAGATGATTGAAGCAGGATTGCCAATTGCCTTGGCTACTGATTTCAACCCTGGCTCTACTCCTTCGGGAAGAATGTCCTTTGTAGTGTCATTGGCTTGCATCAAAATGCGTATGTTGCCCGAAGAAGCAATCACCGCTGCTACCCTCAACGGCGCTTTCGCCATGGAATTGGGGCACAGCCACGGTAGTATTGCCAAAGGAAAACAAGCTAATGTATTTATGACCAAAAAAATACCTTCCATCGCTTATCTACCATATGCTTTTGGAACAGATTTAATAGATACTGTTATTATTAATGGCAAAATAATTGACAAAGTTTAATTTGGAGAAATCTAATCACGACTTTTAGGGTACTTTCGTAGTAGCTTAAAGTTTGGTTAACGCTTTTTAGAGGCAATAAAGCAAGCAGACAAACGTTTTTTTGTATACCCCTTTGCGTAAAAGTTATTTTAAAATCCGGTGTAGGGCTAAAGCATTGTAAATCAGCATTTTCCCTTTTTTTCATCACCGCTGCTATTACGGTATAAATTCTAAAGAGAATTTATTACTTATCGCTGGAAGACAAAAGAGCTTTGCTCTGAGTAACAAGTCTTTATATTCGATTTCTAGCATCATTTTAGCGTAACTTCAAGTTCAAAGTCTAGTTTCTACAACTGTAATGTCTTAGATTTGCTCCCTTTTAGCTATTTTTGCCTGATTTTTAATCATCGAGGCCTCAATACTTCAAAAATAAAGTAAGAAATGACCGCACGTTTTATTCCAATAGCTTTTATGCTCTTATGGTGTACCGCAATTTTTGCGCAATCCCCTGAAAATGTAGTGATCGATCCCAGCTACGTAGGGCCTATCAATCCTAGCGCTGGATTCGTTTTATGTCCCGCTGGGCAATCCAGTGATGCTGGTACCCTTAATTCCGCTACCTTAACGAGTGGTCAAAGTAACGATATCGACTTCGATACCATGTATCTTTGTCGAAATGATATTGTACAAATTACCCACAATGGGGATTTTGTATTTAGTGATCCACAGCCCGCAACGGCACCTGGTATCGCTTATGGTTTTTACGAATGTCCCGCAGCAATTGCAGGACCGACCGATTGGAACTCCATTGTAGTCGATCCTTGTATTATTGATAATACGGTTCCTCCTCCGTTGAATGGTATTTTCATTGCACGGGATGATCCAAATGGAGATATCGAATTCACAAATGATGGTGCTTCTCAAACCTTTTTTGCAGCGGGTGATCCCGTTTTACTCTGGTTTGCTCCCATTACCATTGATGATTTTGCGACGCCTGGTCCTGAAAACGATACCAATACGGGAGAATTAGGTCCTTGTACTTCCGTTGCTGCTTCAGAATCTTTTGCAGCAGTATACCTTAATGAGATTACCATTACACCTGGTACTAATTCTGGTTGTAACGGTACTTTTACCCTTACGGGAGGACTACCAGAATTCAACTCCGCGACGAATTATACCAATATGACCATGTCCTTAGTAGGAAATCCAGCGATTACCGCTGAATTTTTGGTTAATCCCAATCCATCTCACGGTAGTACCGTAGTTTACTCGGTTAACCAAGCGGGAATGTACGAAGTCATCGTAGAAGATGGAAAAAGTTGTGGTGGTAGTGTCATCATTAATGTTCCTGTTTGTCAGACCGTGACCTTGGAAGTTTCTCAAGAAACAGTTGTTACGGGAGGTAATGTTTGTGCACAAGTCAGTGTCGCTGATTTTACTAATTTAGTAAGTGTCCAGTTTTCTTTAAATTGGGACCCAGCTGTTTTTACTTTTGATCAAGTTACTAGTTTTAACTTACCTGGATTAACGGGTGCTCAATTTGGTACTCCTCCTAATCCTCCAAATATTTTACCGGGTCAACTCACCGTGTCTTGGTTAGATCCTTCTTTTCTAGGAACTACTGTACCCGATGGCACGGTCATTTTTGAAATTTGTTTCAATGCGATCGGTATGGCAGGACAAAGTTCTGATTTGAGTTTTACGAGTGATCCAACTACCATTATTGTTGAAGATCCTCTGGGTAATAACCTTTCGGTCAATCCAATTAATCAAACTTTAACGATTATTCCTCCAGCAGTGATGCCCATGATTAGCATCGTGGAGACATCAGCTTGTTCTGGCTTAAATAATGGTCAATTCGTGGTAACTGCTTCTGGCGGTACTGCTCCTTATAATTTTATTTGGCAAGATACGGGTGGCGGTCCAGTTAATGGTCCCATCAATATTAATATGGCGAATGGCTCTGCTTCTGTCGGTAATTTATCGCCAGGAACGTACTCCATTACTTTATCAGATAGTGCCATGCCGCCAGGTATCGTAACGGGACAAGCCAATATTACTGCCGCCCCACAATTAGGTGCAAATATTGTAAATCCTGTGCAGCCAACCTGTAACGGAGATTCTAACGGTAGCTTATCCGTCGAAGTTTTGCTCGATGGTGTAGTTGTTGGGAGCCCTGGCCCTGATTATAGTTTTAATTGGTCTAATGCTGGTAACACCCAAACGATTAGCGCGATACCTTCGGGTCCTTATGCCGTTACAGTAACGGATGCTAATGG
>CALFBG010000044.1 GCA_937951685.1 uncultured Saprospiraceae bacterium
TCTTAATACCTACACCTGCCGGCAGGCTGGGCTAAAGCATTGCAATCCAGTACTTCAGCTTTTTCTCGTCACCGCAGCTATGGCTGCATAAATTCTGAACAGCATTTACCGCTTGCGGATGGGATGCAAAAGAGCTTCGTCCTGCCTTACAAGCCTTTACCTTCGGTTGCTAACATCATTTTAAAACAACTTCATAGTATAATGATATTTTTGTATTTTTAAGGATCACATCATTTAATAATATGTTGCTTGAGTGCGTGCAAGGTGTTAATGCAATAAAAATGCTCCTCACCACTCCATGATTAGCTTAAGCGCAAAAAGTAAATTAAAATGGCTGAATTTCAATTATCTGTCAATGGTAAATCTTTTAAGGTCGACGTAGAAGAAGATATGCCTATTCTTTGGGTCGTAAGAGATGTCATCGGGCTTACGGGAACTAAATTTGGTTGTGGTGTTGCTCAATGTGGCGCTTGCACGGTTCATCTGGATGGTATGCCGATTCGTTCTTGCAGTACGCCCGTTGCCGTAGCCGTAGGAAAAAAGATTACCACCATCGAAGGAATTGGCGAAAAGACACAGCACGCAGTACAACAAGCTTGGATTGAAGAACAAGTGCCTCAATGTGGATATTGCCAGTCGGGACAAATCATGTCTGCGGTAGCGTTATTGAAAGAGAATAGTAATCCTACGGATGAAGATATTGATCTTGCGATGCAAGGCAATATTTGCCGTTGTGGTACCTATGTCCGGATCAAAAAAGCAATTCACCGAGCTGCTAAAATGGGGGATGCCAGTTAAGAATTTGGTAGCAATTGGCTTTGCTTTAAATTCAAAAGGCATTCAAATGTAGCTTGAGCGTACTGCTTTGAGTTACTTAAGCGCTAGTCGTAATATTTAAAAAACAGTACGTTGAAAACCTTTGGTTCTAACCAATGAAGTTTTTTAACACTAAAAAAGAAAATTATGAGTTCGAATATAAACAGACGTTCCTTTCTTCGAAACGCGGGGCTTACCGGAACGGCATTGGCATTAGGATTTTATGTTACTTCGTGTAAAGAAACGGCAAAGCCAGAGCCCGAAGGAATCATTGATTTATTTAAAGTAAATGTTGATAGTGAAGCGAAAGGAATGATGCTTAATCCTTTTGTAATCATTGACGAAGCGGGGGTGGTCACGATCATGGCGCACAAGCCCGAAATGGGACAGGGAACCTATCAGTCTATTCCATTGCTGATAGCAGAAGAATTAGGTGTTGATCCAGAAAAAGTAGTCTTAAAGCAAGCAAAGGGCGATGCGAAGTATGGTAACCAAGGCGTAGGTGGGAGTGCAAGTGTTCGAACAATGTGGGAACCGATGCGTAAGACTGGTGCAGCAGCTAAAGCCATGTTGGTTGCGGCGGCGGCAGCGCAGTGGGGCGTTGATCCTGCAACTTGTCGTACCGAAGATGGAAAAGTTATCCATCCAGAGCAAGAAAGTCTGGCTTTCGGTAGTTTGGTCGCGGCAGCTAGTAAGTTAAAAGTGCCACAAGAACCGGAACTAAAATCTCCCAAAGACTTTAAGTATATTGGGAAGGTTAATCTGCGAAAAGATATCGATCAAAAAGTTAACGGAACGGCTAATTTTGGGATTGACATGAAAGTCCCAGGAATGGTGTACGCTTCGGTAGAACGGTCTCCTAGTTTCAATGGTAAAGTAACGAGTTTTGACGATACGAAAGCGATGGCGGTGAAAGGGGTACAGCAAGTATTAAAATCAGAAAGAAGGCTTTTGAAAAATTCCATAGAAGGCGTTGCTGTGATTGCAGATAATTATTGGGCAGCGCTCAAAGGACGTCGAGCCTTAGCCATCAATTGGGCGGAACAAGCTCCTTTGGACACCGAAGGGATTTATACTCGAATGAGAACGGCAGGTGAGCAAACTGGACTAGAAGATACGCAGCAGGGTGATTTTGGAAAAGCTTACGAGCAGGTTGAAGAAAAAATTACTTTTGATTACGAAACGCCTTTCTTGGCGCACGCTCCGATGGAACCGCAGAATGTGTTGGTCGATGTTCGAGCCGATGTCTGTGAAATCTGGGCACCAACGCAAGTACCTGGCTGGGCAAGAAGTTTGGTGGCAGAATATTTAGATATTAAACCCGAAAAAATTATTATTCACATTCCATTTTTGGGTGGTGGTTTTGGTCGGAGATTGTTATCAGATTTTATATTGGAAGCTTGTTTTCTTTCGAAAGCAATCAAAAAGCCGGTGAAGGTCGTCTGGACGCGAGAAGATGATATGATGCAAGGTCCTTTTCGGCCGGGTTCGCTCAATCGTTTATCGGGTGGTGTGGATGCGAAAGGCAATTTATTGGCGATGCGACACAAAGTAATTGCTCCCGCAATTAATGCTTCTTTATTTCCTGATTTTGATCCGACAAAAGTGCCGAGAGGAATTATGGAACCACTCGGGGAAGATTTTTATGATATTCCAAATTACCAAACGAATTATGTTTTTGTTGATGTTGATCCCATTCCGCTTTGCTGGTGGCGATCGGTGTACTCTTCTACCAATGTATTTGGTCAAGAATGTTTTATCGATGAAATGGCAGCAGCGGCTAAGCAAGATCCCGTTGATTTTAGATTGAAGCTCTTAGCTAAAAATCCGCGTGCGAAGCAAGTGTTAGAAATGCTTGCCACAAAATCAAATTGGAAAGAAGCCTTACCTGATGGTAAAGCGAGAGGGGTTGCCATTACCCATTGCTTTAGTTCGGTTTGTGGGCACGTTGTGGAAGTGTCGAAAGCGGAAGATGGTGGCGTAAAAATAGATAAAGTAACGACGGTAATTGACTGCGGAATTGCAGTAAACCCGGATAATGTCAAAGCGCAAACGGAAGGCAATATTGTAATGGCATTGACGGCGGCGCTCAAAGATGCGATTGAGTTCAAAGCGGGGAAAGTTGTACAGACTAATTTTCATAATTACCGAATGATGCGGATGCCAGAGATTCCCGCTATTGATATTCACATTGTACCGAGTGCAGCCTCTCCTACGGGCGTCGGAGAACCTGCTTTACCGCCCTTGGCACCGGCTTTGTGCAATGCAATTTTCAAGCTAACGGGAAAGCGAATTCAAAAACTTCCTTTTGCGTTGGATGCAGTTTAATGACGTATTCAGTGTAGATAATAGGAAACGATAAAAGCGTATCCAAAAGTTTTTTAAAAAAAGCGGTTTGATTTAAGATCAAATCGCTTTTTTTGTTGTTTAAGCAATGATGTGTCAAACTTGATCTTGCTACTTTAGGTTTTGATCAAGTAAGGCTTTTCTTCTGTGAAAAACTTTGGAAACTTTTATTGTAAAAATTGTTTCCTGCGTTTTTTTGACTTAACTTTGTGTGAACAGCTGGAAAAAATTTAATGGATTTAAAAAAGAAAATTTTAGCGGGAGCAGAACTGATGTTCTTACGGAATGGCTTTAAAAGTGTCACGATGGATGATATTGCCAGAGAATTAGGTATGTCTAAGAAAACCTTGTACCAGTTTGTAGATAACAAGGCGGATTTAGTGGGACAAGTTTTACAAAACCACGGAGAAGAAGAAATTGCTGCGATTGCTGCAATTCGATCACATGCTGATAATGCGATTGATGAGATCTTGGCGATTGCTAAATATGCGATTCAATTTCTGCGAAAGATGGGACCTGGATTAATGTATGATTTACAAAAGTACTACCGAAAAAGCTGGGAAATTGTCAACGAAATGCACGAAGAGCATATATACAAGGTGATCAAATCAAATATAGAGTGGGGGATTGCAGATGGTTTATACCGCAGTGACTTTAATATTGACGTCATTGCAAAACTATACGTTCGGAAATCAATGATTATTGTCGACGAAAAACTATTCCCATTAACCTCCTATAGCCGAGAAGCTTTGTTTACGGAATATATCAACTACCATATTCACGGTATTGCTTCACAAAAGGGTTTGAAATTATTAAAAAAGCACGAAGCAGCAGCGAAGTAGTCTGCTAAAAAGTAATTATTTATGAGAACAACAGTTTTATTTTTTATCTTCAGTTTCTTGTGGATTAGCAGCTTTGCTCAGCAAAGTTTTACCTTAAAAGAAGCGCAAGAATACGGTGTAAAAAATAACCTCCAGATCAAGCTCAAACAATTAGATATTGCGGATGCCGACGGTCAAATTACGGAAACGAAAGCAATCGGAATGCCTAAAGTATCGGCGGGAGTAGCTTATCAGTATTTTCCTCAATTGCCGCAGTTTTTATTACCCGCTCAGTTTTTTAATCCTAATGCTCCCGAAGGAGAATTTACGGCTATCGACGCTGGAACTAGACAAACGCTCGTAGGGAATATTCAAGCTAATGCAGTGGCTTTTGATGGTTCTTACCTCGTTGCACTGAAAGCAGTGAAACTGTATAAAGAATTAGTAAGGAAAGAGATTAATCAAACGGAGTTTGAGATCCGTAATGGGGTGACGAAATCCTATCTCGCGGTTTTGATTGCGATTCAAAGTAGAGCATTAATTGACTTGAATATTACCAACTTAAAGAAGGTTTTAGCGGAGACAAAAATAATTTATGAGAATGGATTTTTGGAAAAACTAGATGTAGATCGCTTAACTTTTTCCTTAGAGAATCTTTTGGCAGAACAACGAAAGTCTACGGAACTCATTAACCTCAGTTATAATTTATTGAAATTTCAAATGGGGTATCCATTAGACGAAGATATTGCAGTGGTGGGGGATTTAGAGGAAATGGTCAACATTGTACTCTTGGAAAAAGTGGAAGTAACGGCGGAGGTCGATTATACCCAACGACCAGAGTATGCGGTCATTCAATTAGGACAAGAATTAAATAAAATTAATATTCGACGTTGGAAGGCTGGTTATCTACCTAGTCTATACGCTTTCGTGAATCACCAACAAGCGCTGAATCGTAATAATCTATTTGACAATGATGAAACAGCTTGGTTGCCAACTACCGTAGTAGGCTTGAATTTAAATATTCCAATTTACGATGGTGGGGATAAAAAAGGAAAAATTCAAAGAGCAAGAATTGCTTACGATAAAACAGAGATTCAAAAAAAGCAGTTTGAGCAGGCGATGACTTTGGAAATTAGTAATGCTTACCTGAACTATGCTAACGCAAAGGAAACGCTGGAAAGTACTAAGAGAAGTTTGGACCTAGCGCAGCGTATTTATGATACAACACAAATCAAATATAAAGAAGGTGTTGGCGCAAGTTTGGAGGTGACGCAAGCGGAGAGTGATCTCTACGGTGCACAAGGTCGATACGTATCTGCCTTGTACGATTTGGTGGTTGCAAAAACTAATATTGATATCGCTTTAGGAAAATAATCTTTTAAGCATTTTAAATGCTAATATAATTAATCATTGATTACTTAATAAAACACTTCCTTTTTAGTCGAAAATAGGATTTTATCGAAGTTGTTGTCAAACAATTTTAATTCATTTTTTACGCTGAAATTGGTCGGAGCACATAAAAAAAAACAGATGAAGTACTTTAATTTAATTTTATTTTTGGCGGTTGTCTTCAGCGCTTGTGGCGGCGGTGAAAAACCTAAAAAGTCATCGCTAGCAATGAAGAAACAATTGCTAAAAGAAAAAAAGGATAGTTTAAAAGCACTGACGGCAGAGATTGAAAGCTTAAAAGCAGAAATCGGAATATTAGATACGACCAGAGTGGTGAAAGCGCCTAAATTAGTAGATACAAAATTAGTGACTCGGAAAGATTTCAAAAGGTTTATTGAAATTCAAGGTGCGGTAGAAGCTGACGATTTGGTGAGTGCTAGTAGTGAAATGGGCGGTAGAATTACAAACATGACGCTCAAAGAAGGGGATAATATCCGGAAAGGACAATTGGTGGCGAATATCGATATGGAAGGCGTAGATAAGCAAATTGCAGAATTAGAAAAATCTCTGGAATTAGCGAAGGATTTGTACGATCGTCAGAAAAGATTGTGGGATCAGCAAATTGGTTCTGAAATCCAATATTTACAAGCTAAAAATAACAAAGAACGCATCGAAAAAAGCATGGAGACGGTCCGCTTTCAATTGACGAAGTCTAAGGTATACGCACCGATTTCTGGTGTGGTAGATCGAGTAATGGCGAAGCAAGGAGAGATGGCTGGTCCGGGAACACCAATCGTACAGATTTTGAATACCAATAAGGTGAAAGTGGTCGCAGACGTTCCAGAAAGTTACCTCGGATCCGTGAAGAGAGGAGAAACGGTGACAATCAAATTTCCTGCAATCGACAAAGAAATAAAAGGAAGAGTAAGCCTGTTGGGAAGAATGATCGATCCGGCTAACCGAACTTTTGGGGTAGAAGTAAACCTTCCCAATGGTAGTGGTGTTTATAAACCAAATCTATTAGCAACGATGTTGATTAATGACTACGCAAAGAAAGATGCAGTCATGATTCCACTGGTATTGATCCAACAGGAGGTAAACGGAGACAACTTCGTCTTTGTGAAAGAAGAAGGTCCTAAAGGAGCCATTGCAAAAAAGGTTTACATCAAAACGGGAGAAAGTTTCGAAGGCGAAACAGTCGTTTTGGAAGGCTTAAAAGGTGGCGAAGAAATTATCGTTAGCGGTGCGAGAGGATTAGCAGAAAATGAAAAGATTAAAGTGAAAAACTTCATAAAAGAAGAAAACAATGGCTGAACAAGAAAATAAAAAAAAGAAGGGACTACGAGAGTTTGGTCTGACGAGCTTAGCCGTCGACAACGGGACTAGTGTTTTGGTGATCACGATTATGATTTTAATTTTCGGTGTCGGTGCTTTTAATAGTATGCCGAAAGAGCAGTTTCCCGAAATCTCTCTTCCACAAGTTTACATTAATACCATACACTTCGGTAACTCCGCTGCGGATATTGAAAATTTGATTACGCGGCCGATTGAAAAAGAGTTGCAAACAATAGCTGGTATTAAAGATATTAAATCTACCTCTTTGCAAGATTATTCCGTCATTACGGCAGAATTTGTTTCCGACATGGAAATTGATGAAGCCGTACTTAAGGTAAAAGATGCGGTAGATAAAGCGAAGAGCGAGTTGCCTACGGATTTAGATCAAGAGCCATTGGTGCAAGATATCAATTTGGCAGATTTACCGATTATGACGGTCAATTTATCAGGGAAGTATTCTAATGATGATCTAAGAGATTATGGGGAATATTTGGAAGATAAATTGGAAGACATCAAAGAGATTTCTGGCGTTGATATCAAAGGAGCGTTAGAACGAGAAATGAAAATTGACGTTGATTTGTATAAAATGCAATCGTTGAAAGTTAATTTTCAAGACATTGAGAATGCAGTAGCTTCTGAAAATATAACGATGTCGGGTGGTGAAATTGTCAATCAGAATTTTAGACGCGCCATTCGAGTGGTAGGAGAGTTTAAGTCTGCGAAGGAGTTGGAAGAGATGATTGTAAAAAGTGAAAACTTAAAACCAATCTACCTCAAAGACTTCGCGGATGTTTCTTTTGGTTATAAAGAGCGTACCAGTTACGCCCGTTCGGATGCTTTACCCGTCGTTTCTTTAGACGTGAAAAAACGGAAAGGTTCGAACTTGCTTGACGCTTCGGACAAGGTGAAAGCGATAGTCGCAGCGGCACAGGAAGACTATTTACCGGAAGGATTAAAAGTAAGCATCTTTAATGATCAATCTATTCAAACGCGAGACGAGGTAGCTAACTTATTGAATAGTATTATCTCTGGTGTTATTCTAGTGGTTTTGGTTTTATTGTTTTTCTTAGGAATTCGAAATGCCATGTTTGTCGGGATGGCCATTCCGTTGTCTATGCTCATGGGAATTATGATTTTGAATGCCTTTGGTACGACGATGAATATGATTGTTTTATTCTCTTTAATTCTAGCCTTAGGATTGCTAGTGGATAACGCGATTGTGGCAGTAGAAAATATTTACCGTTATATGCAAGAAGGCTATAGCGGTGCAGAAGCCGCAAAATATGGAGCGGGAGAAGTTGCCTTACCCATTATTGCTTCTACGGCGACAACTTTAGCCGCATTCGTGCCCTTGGCTTTTTGGCCAGGAATTATGGGTAGTTTTATGCAATACTTGCCCTTGACTTTGATCATTGTATTATTGTCTTCTTTGTTTGTGGCATTGGTCATCAATCCAGTGATTACTTCTTATCTAATGAAAGTGGATGAAAAAGCAGAGCGCAAAAAAGATCGTTTCAAAAAAACTAGAAATGTCTTAATTGCAGTTGCGACGATGACTTTGCTCGCATTTGCAGGGCACGTATCGGAAGTATTTTGGATGAGAAATTTACTAGGGATTACCGCGGCAGTCACCTTGGTTAATTACTTTTTATTCCGACCGGCTTCTTTTGTTTTCCAAAATTCGTTTTTGCCAAAACTGGAGCAAGGCTATAATTATTTTATCAAAGGCGCTTTGTATAAATTCGTCCCCGCATTGGTTTTCATTGGAACAATCGCTTTGTTATTCGGGTCGAGTAAATTGTTGGGAGACAATATGCCGAAGGTAGAATATTTTCCGAAAGCCGATCCGCTTTACATTAATGCTTTCGTAGAATTACCAATGGGCAGCGACATCGAAGCGACCAACGAAATCATGAAAGATATTGAAGCTAAAATTGATGAAGTACTCACACCCAATGCCAAAATTGTGGAAGCCGTACTCTCGCAAATCGGAGAAGATACCGCAGATCCTAACGGTCCACCCGAACCTGGGGCGTCACCACACAAAGCGCGTTTGACCGTTTCGTTTGTTCCTTCTAAAGATCGAGGTGGAATATCCACGTTCGAGATTATGGAAGAAATAAGAGGTAGTTTGAATGGTTACGCCGGGGTACAAATAGTAGTGGATAAAAATGCGGATGGTCCGGCAACGGGAAAAGCAATCAATTTAGAATTGAAAGGAGAAAATATAGATGAATTAGCTGTCCTCTCAGATAAAGTCATTGCTTACTTGAATGAAAAAAATGTCGGGGGAGTAGAAGAATTACAAGCGGATGTTAAAATTGGAAAACCAGAAGTGGTCATTAATATCAATCGAGAAGCGGCTAGAAATTTTGGTATTTCAACTTATAATATTGCCAACGAAATTAGAACGGCAGTCTTCGGGAAAGAGGTTTCTAAATTCAAACAAGGAGAAGATGAATATCCAATCTACGTGCGGCTAGAAGACAAGTATCGCTTCAATATTGATGATTTATTAAATCAGAAAATTACCTTTAGAGATCCTGCTTCGGGACAGATCAAACAAGTTCCAATTTCTACGGTGGCAACGATTGAATATACTTCTACTTACAGTTCGATTAAGCGTAGAGATTTAGATCGGATGATTACGATTTACTCCAATGTCTTGGAAGGATATAACGCCAATGAAGTTGTTGCGGAGCTAGATGACTTGATGGGAGATTATGATTTACCGGCTAACTTTACCTACGAATTTACGGGAGAGCAACAACAGCAATCGGAAGATATGGCATTTTTGGCTACTGCTTTTATGCTTGCATTGTTTTCCATTTTCTTGATCTTGGTTGCGCAGTTCAACTCCGTAATCTCTCCGTTTATCATCGTCTTTTCTGTTATCTTTAGTACGATTGGGGTTTTCTTAGGATATGTATTTACCGGAAGGGATATGGTGATCATTATGACGGGGATGGGAATTATTTCCTTAGCGGGAATTGTGGTCAACAACGCCATCGTACTGATTGATTACGTCAATTTATTGATCGAACGGAAGCGGCAGGAATTGGGTGTAGATAGTATTGGTGATATTCCGCGAGCAGTAATTAGAGATTGTATCATTCAAGGTGGTGCTACGCGTTTGCGTCCAGTACTATTGACTGCGATTACGACGGTGTTAGGTTTAGTGCCATTGGCAATCGGTTTGAATATCAACTTCTTTACCATTATTACAGCGTTAGATCCTCAGATTTTTATTGGAGGGGACAACGTGGCATTTTGGGGACCAATGGCGTGGACGGTTATCTACGGATTGGTATTCGCTACTTTCTTGACCTTAGTTGTAGTGCCAGTGATGTATTGGTTAGCCTACGTTGCAAAGTATGCTTTTGTGAATGCTTTTAAAGCGAAAAAGACGCCGGCATTAGATCAGACAGACGTAGAACTCGCAGAATAAGTTTAAAAGGACTTCGATGGCAATAAATTAGTACACAGTGTATTAGCTAACGGAGTTGTCTAAAATAATTAATTTCCGAGCAGGATTCAGTAATATTGAATCCTGCTTTTTTTGTAAAAAAAAACCGCTGATTCATTAGAAAAAACCTTTCGCAAAGCTCCACTCAAAAAAGAACTTCTACAAAAATTAGCCAGCATATCTTTCTTTTTAAACTAAATTGGCATTGGGTTTGCTCTTTACTATAATGTAAGGCAATAGCGCTGAGCACAATAGTTTTCTCCTCCCACGATTCTATTATTATCAAAAAAATGTCCGCGAAGGATAGTGAATAGTTAAAACTTTAGCGAGTACTTGTACCAGTAAAAACAATTGTAGTCATATGGTAGAACGAGCTAAAATTTGCTAAAAGAATTTGGTAAAGCTGTAACAAAAAGAATCAGTTCACGTAAAATATATTATTAAAAATCGTATAAAAAATAAACATCTTTATATAAGATGAATGTTTGTTCATAGTTTTTGTTTTTTGTTTTGTCCTCCCGAGCAAGTCGGGAGGAATTTTAACCTCCCCCTTTAATTTACAGATTTCCCCCACGTTAATTTTTAGTTTTAATACTCGACGTAGCGAGTTGTATAACTTGTTTGTACTCGTTGAATCAGTTTGTGTTTGACCTTAGTTCAGACGCATTGGAACGTTAATGCCCACCGCAAAATGTTCAAACTGCTCTTCCTACTTACCGAGAATTTTTAGCGAATTATATACTTAGTAGATTTTATCGACTAAGTATTTCAAGATAGTGTTTGTTCATAGTGTTTGTTTTTTGTTTTGTCCCTGTCAATTTGTTTTGACAGGGTCTTTTTATTTACGATGCTGCGCTCTTCTCAAGCCTAGTTAAATGATTTTGACTAAGAGTCTTCTTGTTACTTTTCTACCTTCATTCATAAAAAAAAGAACCGTACTTCGGTACAAAAATATTAGAGTAGTTTTTAAGCAACTAATATTTCCTTACATTTGTTAGTACTTTGTAATATAAATTATCGAATATTTTGAACCTGCCTTTTCGGCCTACTCCGCGTCGGCTCTTCGCCTTAATCCTTTTCAAGGATTAGACTCTGGGGCTTCCTTGATTAGGACGAAAATCCAACGCTCAAAATGTTAAGTAATTTAGATTACAGTGTATTAGTATCTTGACCAATAAGTATTTGGTCGATACGAAGGCACGGTTTAGGGCAAACCGAATACTGTCTGAACACTTACTTCTAAAAAGTAGTAATGTTGCTCGCAACGAAAAAAAGCGCATACTGCTGTAAAAAATTATACGAATGAAAAATGAAATCATTTCCAATTTACGCCAAGACTATAAAGCAAAGTCTTTTCGTCGAACGGATCTTGTAGCCGATCCATACGCACAATTTAAGGCTTGGTTTGAAGAAGCTTTAAGCGCAAAAATACCGGAACCTAATGCAATGACCTTAGCTACGGCATCGCTCACGGGAAGACCGAGCGCACGGATTGTGTTGCTTAAAAGTATTGCGGAAGATGGATTTATTTTTTATACCAATTACGAAAGTACTAAGGGAAAAATGTTAGCCGAGAATCCTCAAGCCGCGTTGGTTTTTTGTTGGTTAGAATTAGAACGACAAATTAGAATCGAAGGGCGAGTAGAAAAAGTAGATACTGCTACGGCCAAAGAATATTTCCAAAGTCGACCCAAGGAAAGCCAAATGGGAGCATGGGTTTCTCAACAAAGCACCGTCATCGAAACGCGTGCTGTTTTGGAAGATAGCATGACAGAACTCAACGAACAATACGCGGAGCAAGCAGTCTTACCCAAACCACCCAACTGGGGCGGCTATAAAGTTGTTCCAGATAAAATTGAGTTTTGGCAAGGTCGTCGTAGCCGTTTGCACGATCGCTTTCAATATAGCTTGCAGGCAGATGGACAGTGGAAGATTGAACGACTAGCCCCTTAATTTTAGAACAAAGAACTAGCATAAAAAAAACAGGCGACCCAAGTCATTTGGATCGCCTGTTTTTCATTGAAAACAAATGAATTTTAGCAATAAGTATCAAAAGCTTGCTTCAAATTATTCGCGATCATTTCTGCTTGACGACCTTCAATGTGGTGGCGTTCGATAAAGTGAACTAAATTACCATCTTTGAATAAAGCCATCGAAGGAGAAGACGGAGGATAAGGCAACATATATTCTCTTGCTTTATTAACGGCTTCTTTATTTACCCCTGCAAAAACCGTAACGGCTGCATCTGGCTTCTTATCGTTTTGTAATGATAGTTTCGCTGCGGGACGTGCATTTGCTGCGGCACAACCACAAACGGAGTTGATCACGACGAGCACGGTGCCTTCTTTTTTATCTAAAATGGCACTTACTTCTTCTTCAGAGGTTAAGCCTTGAAAGCCGTAATCCGTTAAATCTTTGCTCATGGGAGCTACTAGTTCTGGTGGATACATATCTTTTATTTAATTATTTTTGAATTATTTTACACAAAAATACTGTTTTTTGTGTAGAAGTTCTTTAAAATCACAATTAATACTTTGCAGACAATGCTTTATGATCAAGAACTACTTAGAATATATACAATCAAAAATAGAGATTAGTTTAAATTATAATCGATTTTTTGCCCAAATGTATTTTTTTTCTTAGAACTTGTCTGCGTTCTTATATTTGAAGGGGGAAAGCAACTGCTTACCATTAGCGTTGGCGGAACCTCAATAAAGCTTGAAGTTGTTGGAAATTGGTTTCAAACAACTTCTTTATTGCATCAATATACTATACGAAGCTAAGCGCTTAATTTTTAGACTATGGCAGGATTAGAAGATTGCGGCATTTTTGTCAGTTTTACCACCATTCCGCTCGGTGGAGAGCTAGACTTTTACGCCGAACAGATCGAAGAAGGTATTTTTTCTAGTTATAAAAAAAACTTAGAAAAGCATCTTTCTAATTTTAAAGAAGCACCGGAATGTAAGGCTAAACAGCAAGAATTTGAAGCTCATTTTTACAAGCCAAAATCTTATGCTCTATTGGGGAATTACGACGTAGCAACGATTGCTTTGGTGGATGACTTTGCCTTTAGTTACCGTGTTTTCCATCCTTATAACCCTTTGATGAATCAAGCGAGTTTGAAAGGAGAACAGCCCGACAATTTTTCTTACAAGACCATTATCGGCGGTGTCCCAGATCTATCGGGACGGCAAACGACGGACACTCCCGCGAATGGAAGTTATTTAATTAAAAAAGCGCAGCAAACTTTTTTGACTTCCAAAGCAACAACCGTTGAGCCGGATAGCGTCTTTCCATTTATTGGGTTTTGTTCTTTAAAAATTAATAATGGATTGCTAATTGGCACCGGAAATAAATTGATGGATCTTGTCCTTAAAGCACTCAAAAATGAAATTGAGAAGAGTATGGACTTTATTGAAGGGCGACTCGATTACATCATCATGCAATCTTTTTCTTGGAATGAATTGACGATCGTTTTCTTCTCGGATTCTTTTAAGAAAATTACGGAAAGTGTGTTGAATCTGCGGCGTTTGAGTCTACAAGATTTGAAAATTTACGATTTAGATGGGGGAGAAGAGGTGGAGCGAAACTGTCTTTTCACTGCGTTGAAAGAAAACCTAGGAGAAGATACTAAGATTAGTCAAACGCAGGTTTTTGCCAGAACGCATACCACTTTTGGGTTTGATTTTGAATTATTACAAAAAGGCATTCCAAGTTATTTTAAACAATGGGATATTGAGGACCTCAATCTATATACAAAACTATACGTTAAGCCTGGACATCTAAATTTGATTGTTCCAAAATTGAATAAATTACTGTCTCATCAGCAAGGTTTTGCGGGAAAAGCAACACTGCTCATTGGAGGAAGGGGTGACTTTTTGTACGCGAAGGAAAATAATTTTGATCAATTCCGGGAATTAATCAGCTTGTTAACCTATGATAAAACGATGGGACTTGCAGCGCATTTAGAGAAGGTTTACACCATTCCAGAGTTGTTTTATCCGCTTGATAAATTGTATGATACAACGGTCGCCGATACCGAAGCTATTCCAGATTTTCAGACCTATTTGAAGCAATACACCTTTTTGTTAGAAGAGATTGATGGGATTCGTAGAAAATTGAAAAAGGATCGGGTCTCTAAAATTCTTAGAGATAAAATTATCAAGACATTTGTAACCTACAACGATTGTATTTTAGATCCAACGTTGTTCGGTTATTTTATCGAATTGCGGCCGTTCCTCCAAAAAGTGTTGGAGGATATTCATCAGATGAATCGTAATGAACGGTATGCCTTGATTTCAGACTTAAGTGAAGAATTAGACGAATTGAGTGCCTATTTTGAAAAAGCACACCGCAATCGTTTTCATCAAAGTCATATCATGAATGAAATCACCGACTACAATATTGAGTTCAATGGTGGGGTACAACAGATTGTGAGTGCCTTTGATGGTGCGTACAAAAGCATTTCTAATATCTTGGGGGATGATGGGAGTTATCAGTCTTTTGTTTACGTTACGGGATACTCGGGGATTGACTCGAATGTATATAATGTCCGACTAAATTACTATCATTTATTCCAACCAGAGTTGTTTGTGGCCAACGCGACGCACGAAGCTGCGAATAAGCTATTGGACCAGAGGCAATATCCAAAACTCAACGAATACTATGCTTATTTAATCAGTGAAGAGAGCCCTTATCCGCTGGCGGTTAGTTATTTCTTGGTTGATGTGCTAACGTATTATTTGGCCTACAATCGAGATATGGAACTCTTTTATTATTGGCACTGGAGTACTTTTTTACAGACCTCTTTATACTACAACAAGGAAGGCGATATTAATGAGAATATGTTTCAACAATTTTTATTGCGAATGATGTTGCTTTTGCATTTCATGGATGAACGTTCGGGAGAGTCCAATAGTGAAAAGTTACTCAAAAGTAAAGCGCCCTGTGAAGCTTTGCAGGATTTGTGGGATAGGAATTTTCTGCGAATCAAAGCCAAACTTCAAGATTTATTAGAAGACAAAATGATTAGTAGTTGGATGGAAGCCGCTACGACCGCTGCGGAAATTATCACGATTGATGACTTTTGTGGATTGATGGAAAAAAATGTAGCGCAGCAAAGTACCATAGAAGATATCTACAATCGCATTTTAGTGAAGCAGCACGAAGTTGGAAACGAAGATCGGTTTTTCAAGCAGTTTTCTGGGCTGGATATTCGCGAGCGACTAGTACTCGGAGGAAGAATTGAAGAAATGCAAGAAATCAGTCAAGCTATCAAAAAATCATTTGAAGAAGGCAAAACTTTTCAAGCTAAACCTTACAATATCATAGAATCGAGTTCTTTTTATATCCACAGTATGTTTTATGCCTACTTAAGGCTGATTATGGAGATCAATCAAGGGGAGATTAATATGTTGAATCGGGACGAAGCGGGAGAGGTTTCTATTCCAGAAAAGGAAAAAGAGATTTACCTGGATAGTACAGGGGGACATTACAACTGCGATTACAGTTTACGAAGAAAGTATTTTCAGTATCGCTATATTCTATTGAAATCTTTGTGGGGCGTATCACTGACGTTTAAGAAAAATTACGTGGAGCCGAATCGGAAAGTAGGGGCGATTAAAATGATGCTGTAAGCTTGTTTTATTTATCGTGAGGGCAAAAAAAAAGAGAAACTTAGTTTCTCTTTTTTTATTTCAGCCAAGCCGTAATTTTTGGATCGATTTTGTCGTTCGCCATTCCCTTTCGAATCAATCGTTTAGGGGTAACAACGGGTTGCTTCAGTGCTTTCATCTCTAGGTACCAAGCTGCGTAACTCTTCCGAACCTCCGTTGGCTTTAATTTCTCCTCGCTAAGCACTTTGCTTAAATGTTGTCCAAACATTTCCATGTCATTTTAATTTGTTAAATAGCAGAAACTTATCGCATCAAGAAATAGTTCCCACTAAACTGACTATAAAGTTAGGTAAAAAACAAAATAAATGAAAGAAAGTTGTTCGGTTTTTAGATAAAAAACTGATAATAAGGCATTTAGGAGTAATTCAAACTATCACCAAAAAAAGGACAAATTAATAAAATTAATTTATTTTATAGTGTAAAATACTCATCATCAAAAGCTTTATCCATAGTAAAAATTTTTGATATCAGCTTTCAAGTCAAACGAAAGCAAGTATGTTAAATCTTAGTTAAAGAAAAAAAAATCTACATTCAGACTACCAAAATAGAAGGCATTTGCTCATTTAAGCATTCATAAGTACTTCTGCTAGGTCGGACCTTTCTTTTGATGAATGATGTGGTAGAGCTCTTTCGTAATTTCAGTAAAGGCAGTATCTCGGTCTTCAGAACGCGAAATTGGCTTTCCACTCCTCGGTAAAAGTTGAAGTCCACTAACGGGGGAGATATCCCAAAAGCAATTCCGCAACAAAATCGGAACGACTAAAACGGAATCGTCAGGATCATCATAGCGCCGCAATGCCAAGGGAATTTCTTTTTGATTGATATAGTCAGAATACAAAAAATCAGAACTCAATAGCATCAAAATGATATCGGCTTCGGCTAGCTTTTCTTGAATTTGTAAATCCCATTCTGTACCAATTTCAATATTGGAATCGTGCCAAGTTTGAATAATCGCGGCTCGCTCTAAGGTATTCAAATGCCTAGCGAGTTCCAGCCTTAGTGCTGCATCTTCTCGAGCATAAGAATAAAATAGTTTTAACGGGTTTTGTAATTGTTTAGCCATAATGATTCGACAAAGCGACGTAAAAATATAATAAAAAATGGAAGCAGGCAATTTCAGTACTTTGTAATTTAAGTTTGTGAATATTTTGAGCGTTGGATTTTCGTCCTAATTAGGAAAGCCCTGGCGTCTAATCCTTGAAAAGGATTAAGGCGAGGAGCCAACGCGGAGTAGGCCGAAAAGGCATATTCAAAATGTTTGATAGTTTATATTGCAAAGTATTCAGCAAGACTTTCGCTGCTAAAAGTTTCTAAAAGAAGTAGCGAATGCACCTATCTTTAAACAACTTCCTTGCTAACTACTAGACAATTCAGGCTGATTCGTTATCATGGGAAGATTTTTTTTTGTTTCTTGTTAATAAAATATACAGCTTCAAAGTCTCAATAGCTTAATACCTAGATCGAACTTTTAAATCTATGTGAAAGTCATTTGATCTGTAAAATGGCACAAGGAAGAATAACTACAGTGATTAAACTTAAAGTAGTAAAGCTTTGTTGAAGTACTAAGACAAAAGAATTGATTTTCCAATCATGGTTAATTGATTGAATGGAGTATTAACACAAATCAAATAAAAGTATGTCCAATAAACTCATTCTGTTTAGCATTTTTGCTTTAGTATTTGGCGGTATTATCCTGCCAATTTCTTGTATTAGCGAGCGGGTAGAACCTAAGGTAGACTGCGATAAAACCATTAGTTACGAAGAAGAAGCGAAAGCAGTGATCAATAGAACTTGCGCTTACGTAGGTTGCCACGATGGTCAACACGGAATTGATGATTTTAAAGATTTTGCTGCATTAAGTACCTATCTTAATAAAACCGCAAATAACAAAAATACGTTCAAAAATAGGGTAGTAATTAATCAAGATATGCCGCCGTCGAATATTCCCTCGGAACGAGAAATCACGAGCGAAGAACTAGCCATTCTGACTTGCTGGATTGAAACCGACTTTCAGCCTTAAGCGAGTATTCGTCGATTACTCAATTTCCCAGCCATACTTTTCCCAATCTGCTTCGTAGTCGATATCGGATAAAGTAGGTAAGCAGTAATAGCTTTGCTGGAGTGCTTTCATCTTAGCGATTGTAGTGGGTAACACCTGCGCTGTGCTCCAAACAATATCTTCAAAGAGGCTTGGTTGATAACTGTTCATTCCCAATAGATAATAACCACCATCTAAAGCAGGACCGATGACGAAAGGAAAATGGTCGAGTTGTTCAAAGGCCTGCTGTACGATTGCTGGATTGAGACTAGCACAATCGCTCCCGATAATAACCACTTTCTCATGTTGTTGAAATGCTGTGGCAAAAGCGGCTTTCATTCGCATTCCTAGGTCACCATCGTGCTGTAGCAATTTTTGGAAGTCATCACGCGACCAATCATCATTTTCGTTGATCGTTTCACTATAAAAAAGCAATCGCGTTGCCGGAGTGGTCAACGCAATTGCTTTTGTATGCTGTAAGAGTGCTTTGTATATTTTGAGGGCTCGTTGATCGCCAACTGTTTGGGCGAGCCTAGTTTTTACTTTACCGAGGGTAGCATTTTTGATAAAAATCAAGAGTGCCTGTGTTGACGAAGAAGGATTCATAAAAATGACTTAAGCTTAAGTTTGGTGTCAATCAATTGACCAATACGCAAAAGTACAAATTTAATCGTTCTTCTCTTTCTTACCATAAAGATCATCTTCGTCTACTTTCTGTACCTTTTTACCTTCTTTCAATTTTCTAGAAACTGCCGCGTAAGGACCTTTGACGATTTCCTCCTGTTCTTTAAGACCAGAAAGGATCTGAATGAAGTTGTCATCCTGAATACCCGTGGTTACTTCGGCCATTCTCACCGTATCCCCCGAGTATACAAAAACGACTTCCTTGATTTCGTCTTCCTCATTTTCTTTAGAACCGTCTTTATCTTTTTTATCCTTTTCTTCTCTCGTTGTGACGGCTTGGATTGGAACAGTCAAAATATCAGGCATTGTTTCCGTATTGATTTCTACCGTAGCGGACATTCCGGGACGGAAAGGGAATTTTTTGTTGCCTTTAATCAGGTCTCGGTAAGAATCACCATCAATGTTAATTTTAACGACAAAGTTGGTTACTTGATCCGTTGTAAGGGTTCCTGAAGCACTATTATTGGCAGAATTAGCAATTTGTGTAACGGATCCTTTAAACTTTCTACCCAAGTAAGCATCTACCTCAATATCTACGGGATCTCCCAAACTTAATCGTAAGACGTCATTTTCACTAACTTCCACTTGTACTTCCATCGCGTTGAGGTTTGCAATCCGCATCAACTCCGTTCCCGTCATCTGAATCGTACCGACGACTCTTTCTCCCTGTTCTACATTGAGTACCGAAACAATGCCACTCGTTGGTGCATAGAGTACGGTTCTCCGCAGAATCGTTTGAGATTCTTTCAAAGAAGCTTCTGAACTTTTGACCATAAACTCAGCGGCTTTGGCACTTTGAATGGCAGATTCCAAATTGGCTTCTGCGGTTTTAATGTTGGCCTCTAGTCCACGTAAATTAGCTTGAATATCATTTAGGTTGGTTAAAGAGTTATCAAAATCTACTTTAGAGATGACGCCATCTTCGTAAAGTTTAATATTTCTTTCGTGAATTTCTTTTAAATTCTTTAGTTGAATCGTCACCTGTTCTTTTTGTGCAATAGCCTGTGTTTTTTGTGCTTTACTCCGCTGAATACCAGCTTTAGAGTTTGCTAATTGTGCTTTAGCATTATTGACACTCGCTACGCCACGCTCGACGACAGATTGATACGCATCAGGATCAATTTTGGCTAGTAGCTGCCCTGATTTAACCGAATCTCCTTCTTCTACGTAGAGTTCGACAACCTCTCCGGAAACGTCGGAGCTAATCTTTACTTCTGTTTGTGGAAATATTTTCCCACTCGCAGCAACCATCTCTTTGATGGTACGTTTTTGAACAGCTTCTACGTTAACTTTTATTCCTTCTGGCTCTCGATTACCAGTAAAGTAGGCGATGGCAACCAAGACGGGTATGGCGATGAGTAAGATATAAAGTAAGGTGTTTTTTCTTCGTTTTGCCATGGCTTTTTAGTGATTTATTAAAAATAATGAGTAGAAAGTTAGATACTAAGTACTTAAGATAGCGTGAATGTTATAGGCATAGCACAACTATGGCTAAAGCGTGGAAGACCACGAGTTAGTCTAGCATTACTTCACTAATAAATTCGCTTAAGTTTGTTACTTCTTATGTATGCTGGTGAGCTTAAGCCAGTAGTAGCAGTTAAGCTTACCTCGTAATCTATTCCTTAATCGTTAAATCTTTTCCTAAATAATAGTCAACGATTTTCATTCGGAATACGTATTCGTATTTTGCTAAGGTATAGTCAATTTCTGATTGGTCTAAAGTATTTCTAGCGGTAGTATATTCAAAAGTATTCACTGCTCCGAGTCGATATCTCTTTTCTGTATTGGTAAAAGAAATTTTGTTAGCGTCAAGCGTTCTCTCGGAAGAAGCAAAGGTTTTTCTTGCTGCTTTTGCATCTGCAATTGCCTGTTGCAATTGAGATTTTAAGTTTTGCTTAAATTCTGTGGTTTGTAATTGATTAGTAATAATATTAAGCTTTGCTCTTTCTACGGCAATTCTAGTGACACCATTCTGATAAAGCGGCATGGATAAAGATACCCCGAAACCATAACCTAAGTTTTCATCTAATTGCTTGAAATAAGGATTATCTTTTAGCGTAGTTCGTGCACCTAAAGTTTCAATCACAACTGGGATACCGTTAACTCGAGCATCTGTTTCATCAATTACAGGTATAATTTCATCAATCGCTTTACCTTGACTAGAAAAACGAGAATCTAACTGACCAAATAACTGAATCGAAGGATACCAGCCTGCTTTAGCAATCTTTACTCCCAACTCAGCACTTTTCAGCCGTAGGTTGTTAGCTTCAATTCGTGGCTGATTATTTACCGCTTTATCATAAGTATTACTAAGACTTAACTGATCTAGTTCTGCTCCCGTAGCTGCTGCAATATTTTCGATGTTCGGCGTAACAACTTCTAAGTCAAAATCTGGCTCTAACAATAATAATTGTTTGAGAGATAAGTAATTTCGAATGACGGTGTTTTCTCCGGATACAATCAGTTGTTCATCTCGTGCAATTTGCGCTAAAATTTCATAACGATCCCCTTCTGGGCGCGTTCCAGCTTTGATTAAACGATCTGTTTGCGTTAACTGGTCTTTTGATTGCACCAATCGTTTTTGACTATTTTCCAATTGTTCTTTTGATAATAAAACATTGAGATAAGAAACGGCAACGTTTAAGGCCAAATCTCGCTCTATCTGCTGCGCATCTGCTTGGGCAGCTTTCGTATCTATTTTACTTTGTTTAATAGAGTTTGTAATTCGATTACCATTATATAGGGTCACTCCTGAACTTAAAGTGAAATTGTTAGTTCCGATAGACTGAGTGGTAAATTCGTTGGTAGCAATATCAATATTTCGACCAAAAGAAAGACTATAGTTAGCGCTTAAGTTGAGATTCGGTAAACGAGACAACTTGTTTCCTCGCTCTGTAAGTTCTGCGTTTTTTACATTAATATCTGCCCGCTTCGCATCAATACTATTTTGGTAAGCATAGTCGATACACTTCTCTAATGACCAAACCTCTTGCGCGGTACTTGATTGCACTAATAGTGCAAAAAGGAATAATGTAAGGGAAAATTTCTTTAGCATGTTAATTCAGTTTTGTAATTTACTTCGTCTTGAGCACAGAGTCTTTAGCTTTTGGAAAGCTCAATTAAAGAATTTAAAGTTAGTAATGATAATAGACGAAATAGCGATTGATTGCTGATACTACAAATGTATCCAAATTCTTGATGGAAGCACTAATTTTTATATAAAGCGTTCTTAATTATGGATTAAACTAAGAAATTTACAGATTTTGGTAAACCTTGGTTTTGGTTTTTTTAGCACAAAAGCAGAAAATCTAATTTTCAGGAATCTAAAATCTAAATTTATGTTTTGCAACCCATCACCAATACGTTAAATACACTTTGTACTAAAAAGTCTTCAAAATGAAGTGCTATTTATTACACGGTGTATCAAACAATAGCTGTAAATATTCCTATACGAGCGTCTGCTACAAAATCGCCTTGAGGCAAGTTTATTTACTCAAATATACAATGAAGTTGTCTAAAATCTTAGACAATTTACGTAGTTCAATAAAAAAATGGAAAAAAAATAAGAATTGAGATGACTCAATTGTCTATCGCTCGTTAGCGTTAATCGTTTTTACTGCAACCAATTGGTCATAGCGACTACCAAAAGGGCGATAATAGACTAAGATGGTGTATTCATTTTCTGTTTCATACCAATTACCTTCTAACTGTTCGAGATCCAATTGCTTGCTGCCATCGGGTAAAACAGCATAGAGGTAATTATAAAAACCTTGCTTTAATAAGGTGTGGGTATAATAAGCGCTATGTTCCGCGTTGTACTCCAATTTGTAGGCTTCTTTGGCTTGCCAGTCGGTAAAACCACCGATGACGTAGATACTCGCATTTTCCAGTGGCAGTGGTTTTTCTAAGGCAAAATAAACATCAACGTAATCACCTTCTAAAGTATGGTTGCGATCATCCAAGCTTAGGTTGCTACTCATCAAGTCTTGGAGGACTTGGTTATTATTGGCAATGGCTTGCTGAAGATCGCTAGTTTGTCCTTGATTCGTCCCAATCTTATTCGCTAAATCATTAGCATTAAAATTAGAACTAAGCCCATCAATATTTTGGATGACAAATTTTCCATTAATATCGTTGAAGGAGGAATAGTTTTTAAACGCTCGGCTTTCATCTGGATAGAGTAAAGCATTATAACCATCACTGTCAGTAGTTAATTCCTTGACAAAGCTACCTCGATAACGCAAGGTCCGTAAGTCGAAAAATCGAAATTCTTTGCCAGCTGGAAAAATAATCTCATCTTGGTAATCATACGATAACACTTCATCTTTAACAAAAAATGGTTTTAAGTCTTTGAGCGCACCATCCCATCGACCATTCTGCATGACGTATACTTTAATATCTGATCTTGGATTTTTAATTTTGATGCCTTCGTGGCGAATCGAAAAATCAATTTCTTGGTGTGTATTGTATTTATTACTGATTGCGGGCGTTTGAAAGTTGTGCTCAATACTCATCTTGGTATCGACAATCATGAAGCGACGGGTCAGCACAATTTTCTCTTCGTCTTCGTTATCGTAGACATGTAGTAGATAATTGCCAGAAAGTAGCCAACTAATATCTTCGTTGGGCAGGGCAAGTTCATAGTGAGTATATTCTCTTAGGGTATTGGAAGAGTAATTATAGTTTTCAATCTCTTCTCCGTTAAATCCACGTAAAAAATCCATCTCCTGCATTTCAGAAGGCGTCCAATCATAATTACAGTGGACAATTTTATAGATATACTCTTTATCATCAGCATCCAAATCATCAAAAGAGAGAAGGAGTTGAGATTGTGCACCTAAATTCATTACGGGCATACTGGTTACTAAGCCAGTCGGGTGAAAAGCTACGGAACGAATATGATCTACATAAACAAAGTCAATATTTTTATTTTCAACTTGTGCAACGAGTTGCTGAGGAATAAAAAAGCAAACCCAAGAAAGAAAGAAGAAACCATAGATTTTCATACCGTTGATTATTTAGCTTTACTGGTCCACGAGGAACCTTTAATTCGGAAACGCCAATCCCAAAGCGCACATTCTGCGGCGTAGGCTACGCCAACTCTAGGACTTGCAATCCGTTCGTTTTCTTTAATGGTTGTTCCTCGATCTTCAATCCAAATCGGGCTGTCGGGATGAAGCAAATCAATCCCCGTGTGTTGGGTCGTAATGCCGAGTGCTTTAGACATAACGCCAGGACCGGCGGTTAATTGTGGTTTCACTTGTGGAAAACCTCGCCGGACCAGCATCTCTGCTGTATTTTCTACGGGCTCAATCGCTCGGATGAGTACGGCGTGTGGTTCGTCTATCCCTCCCGTTACCACATTAAATAAGTGGTGGATACCGTAACATAGATAAACGTAGGCAAAGCCTCCTTGCCCAAACATAATTTTCGTGCGCTCCGTTCGACGGTTGTTGTAAGCGTGGCAAGCTTTATCGTCCGGTCCCCGATAGGCTTCCGTTTCTACGATTTTTCCTGCACACAAGGTTCCATCAAAATTGGTAAGCAAATACTTGCCTAGCAGTTCTTTGCTAATTTGCACGACATCATTGCGTAAAAAAAACGAACGCGGAAGTCTTACCGAAACGGGATCAGCCATAGTTATCTTCGACTATAATTCGGAGACTCTTTGGTAATGTTTACATCGTGAGGATGACTCTCAACGACGCCTGCCGTAGTAATTCTCACAAATTGAGCATTGTGTAAATCAGGAATCGTAGCTGCACCGCAATACCCCATTCCAGCCCGTAAGCCACCAATATATTGAATCATGACTTCTGCCAAGCTACCTTTATATGGTACACGACCTTCAATTCCTTCTGGTACTAGTTTTTTGATATCTTCTTCAACGTCTTGAAAATAGCGATCTTTTGATCCTTGTTGCATTGCTCCTAAGGATCCCATGCCACGATAAATTTTAAATTTCCGACTGTCAAAAATGATGGTTTCGCCCGGCGCTTCTTCCACTCCTGCAAAAAGAGAACCCGCCATGATTGTACTTGCACCTGCGACAATAGCTTTGGCAATATCCCCCGTAAAACGGATTCCTCCATCTCCAATAATGGGAACACCAGATCCTTTAATAGCTTTGGCTGCTTCGTGAATAGCGGACAATTGCGGAACGCCAACGCCTGCCACAATTCTCGTAGTACAAATACTTCCTGGACCAACGCCGACTTTAACACCATCAACTCCTGCGTCAACCAGTGCTTTTGCTCCCGCTCCCGTAGCAACATTACCACCAACGACTTGTAAATCCGGATATTTTCTCTTCACCATTTTTATTGCATCGAGTACACCTTTAGAGTGTCCGTGCGCCGTGTCAATACAAATCGCATCGACATCCACTTGAATTAGCGCATCTACTCGATCCATGATATCGTTCGTCACTCCAACGGCAGCTCCAACGACCAAACGGCCTAAGTTATCTTTACAAGAATGAGGAAAGTCTTGTACTTTCATGATATCCTTATAAGTAATCAAACCGATGAGTTTATTAGATTGATCAACAACGGGTAATTTTTCGATCTTATGTCGTTGCAAAATTTCTTTGGCTTGGGTAAGGTTGGTTCCTTCGGGAGCAGTGATTAAGTTATTCTTCGTCATCAAATCTTTAATCGGTCTCATTAATTCCGTTTCGAAACGTAAGTCTCGATTGGTGAGAATACCAATTAAACGATTCGCAGCGTCAACGATGGGAATACCACCGATTTTATATTTTTCCATTAAAGTTAGCGCATCACCAATAACACCTTCTGAAGATAAGGTAACGGGATCAATGATCATCCCACTTTCTGATCGTTTGACACTTCTGACTTGTTCTGCTTGTGCCTCAATGCTCATATTCTTGTGGATGATACCGATACCACCTTGTCGAGCGATCGCAATGGCTAACTTGTTTTCCGTAACGGTATCCATCGCTGCGGAGACAATGGGAACATTGATTTTAAGGGTTCGAGTGAAATAAGTGCTAATGTCGACTTCTCTCGGTAGAACTTCGGAATATGAAGGAACTAAAAGTACATCATCGAAGGTAAGGGCTTCTCCCAGAAACTTATTCGTATTATTCTGAGTAGCGCCAACGTTAGGTTGAGTGGTTGTTTTTACGATTTCCATGCGCAAAGTTAAAGTATTTAATAAAATCTAATAAAGATTTTGAAGATAAATTTTTATTTTGCGCAAAAAAAAAGTGATGACAGGATTAAGCGTGTACAGCGACGATCATTTTATGAAGCAAGCACTCAAGGAAGCCCAAAAAGCACACGATAAAGGAGAGGTCCCCGTAGGTGCTGTGATTGTTTGTAATAATCAGATCATTGCCAGAGCACATAATAGTACCGAACAACTTACGGACGTAACCGCGCACGCAGAAATTATGGCAATTACTTCCGCCGCAAATTATCTAGGTAGTAAATATTTACAAGATTGTACCTTATACGTTACCTTGGAACCTTGCATTATGTGTGCAGGAGCCTTGCATTGGGCGCAATTGGGTAAACTGGTATTTGGAGCTGCGGATGAAAAAAAAGGGTTTATGCGATATGGTAAAGCTTTGTTGCATCCTAAGACAAAAATAGAAATGGGCGTGATGGAAACAGCTTGCGCAGCTTTGTTGAAGTCTTTTTTTGTTGCAAAACGTTGAATGTACGTTAAGGAGCGAACTCCGCGTCGAAGTATAAACTCCAAAACTATACGAGCGACCATAACGAACCAACGCAAGCCGTTGTTCAAAAATATATTTATTGCTTTGCGATCCTGGGCGCTATTTTCTTAATTGTTAATATTTCTTTTTCCTGACCCAATTGAAGGACTACCCGATAGATACCAGTCGGTACTTCGATAAGATTAACTTTTACTTTATTGATTCCTTCTTTCACATCTGACTTGGCAAGGTGTATTTTATTGCCTTTCCAGTCCTCGAGATGATACAGTAATTTTCCGGCTTTGTTGCTATCAAGACTTACTTCAAACGAATCCGTGGTAGCGACGGCGGACATATCTACAATAGTTAAATTTTTGAGTTGCTTCAATTCCAAGCGACCAATTTCAGAATATTGAAAAACGCCATTGAAATCTACTTGCTTTAAACGGTAGAAGTTCTTTTTTTCTTTACAATTCACATCCAAAAAGCTATAGACATTCTTCTTGAAAGAATTTCCCGCACCTTGAATCGTACCAATTTCTACGAATGAAATACCATCGTTCGATTTTTCTATTTTAAACATTGCATTCTCATTTTCTGAGGAAGTCGTCCAATGCAGCATAGCGCCAATGGGTAATGCTTCAACGGTAATCTTTTGATCGTACTTACAAGAAGCTTGTGCGTTGATTTGTGCTAAGAGACACAATACGAAGATTGGTAAAATGATTTTCATGAGATAGATTTTTTTTGGAGTACAAAAAAGATTAGGCTTTGCCGTTTGCAAAAGATGTTTAAATCCTTTAACAGTGTAGTTGCAAAGCAACTCTTATAATGGGGGAGAATATATGGGCGTCAAGCCTAATTTAGGGAGGAACTGGTGTTTGGTCGAGCAAACTTAAAGTGTATGGCAAAGGAGATACTTGTCTTAACCTCCCTTTTCCTGTTTTTTACTAGCTACGTTTTGTTTCTTTTTGATCTCATCATCAATCTTTCTGATTACGAGCGTCTCTACCTCTTCTTCTAGTTTTAAACTAATCTTGTAAATGCCTTCTTGCTCATCGGCCAACGAAAAGTCAAGACTAACCAAGCCATTGGTTAAGACCTTTTGGCCCGTGGAGATTACTTCTCCTTTAAGATTGCTAAGCGTGTACTCCAATTGACCTTCTTTCAAGGCATCAAGTGTTACCTTAAAATTATCATTGGTGGTGGTGTTGGTCATGGCAACTACCATAAACTGGTTCTTGATCGACCTTTTTACGATTACAATTTGAGAGAAGCTCGCGGTTCCATCGGTATCTACTTGCTTCAAACGATAAAAGGCTTTATCGTTATCCACACTAGAATCTAGGAATCGATATCCTTTGGTTTTTTCAGAAAGACCGGCAGCGTTGACAACGCCGAGTTCTTCAAAGCTTACGCCATCGATTGATTTTTCGATGATAAAGAGTTGAGAATTGATCTCTTCTGAAGTTCTCCATTTGAGCATATTACCCATTTGAAATTCCTTTCCTTTCAGTGGTGCAGAATATATAACCGCGGCGTTGACCGTAGGTAAGTTCCAGGCACTACTAAGTAGGAAGAAACAAAAACCGTAAATAAAATTTAAGCGCATTTTGTAGGTTTTCATCTTTAGTCGCAGGTTTTTTAGAATTAGAAAACTGGATTAAAATAATGTGATTACATCAGTAGGAGGGAATACTTTCAAGATGCTTTTTTACGAATTTAAAAATGAAATGTTAAAGCATTTTTTGTGACAACTCAAAAGCGTTAATTTCGCGTTAAACTACCTTTGAAGGTTGACTAAACGGTGCTTTTTTGTATATATTTCATAAAAAAAGTATGTCTTCTCTAAGATGTTTTCCTGATCAAATTAAGTTAAAAAATAAGCCCTCAATTGATACCTATGCACGTTTCTTGTCGCTATTTTAGTGCCAAAGTTTATTCAAAATTTATAACGCATTACAAAAATACTAATATGGATAATTTAAGAATGTTTACCTTCCTGATTTTCTGTCTAATTGGGCTGAATGCTTGCTCGCCTAGTTTATCTCCGTTTACTCAAAGTTTATACGAAGAGAATAATTGGTCTGATGCTCAGTTGAAAAAAATTCAATTTTATCTGTCGGATAATATTGTTTTGTGGCGACAATTATCTAACAGTTCCTCCGAAATCGTTTCTGGAGAGATAAAAATGGTAGATGGGAAAAGAGTAGAAGAAATTGTCATTCCAAGAGGGACGCCGGGCGTTTTAACCGCACAACCCCAAGAAAATTTATTTGCAGTTAGCTTTGAAAGTGGGAGTGATCGCTTTTTAATGTTTGGGCCAAATCCTCGGATGGGCAACCGCTATATGTTGCGTTTTAAACAAAAAAATAATAATCGAATCTATAAAGTAACCTACGAAGATCGCGTCTTCAATATGCGATCCTCAGATGCCTTAGCCACCTTGATGGTTGATTTGAAAAAAGTTAATCAAGTATCGGTAAAATCTCGTAGAGCTTCGGGTCGGACGATTAAGGATTAAATTGTGGAAGCCGTTTTTTATGCGGAACGAATGAGGTAAGGATTCAAAGCTGTTTCTATTTCGGTATGCAATAAACCCAGATGAACTTCAATGCCGCTGGCGCGTAAAATGGCGATTCCACGACCTTGGTTTTTAGGATGAGGATCGATGATTCCGACGTAGACTGCTTTGACGGATTTGGAGATAATGGCTTTTGCGCAAGAGGGAGTTCTACCTTGGAAAGAACAGGGTTCTAGTGTAACAAACAAACTCATATCTTCGGTGGCATCGGGTATTGCCTTCAGCGCCATGGCTTCGGCGTGATCTTCTCCGGGCGGATTGGTATGCCCGCGCGCAATAATTTGCCCGTCTTTGACAATGACGCAGCCGACGGGGGGATTGGGTAAGCAGTGCGGCAATGCTTTTTTACCTTCCGCGATCGCTGCTTGCATAAAATAGATTAGATCGTTTGAGTTCATAGAAATAAATACTTACCAAAGTAGTGTTGAGCAGGAAGTTGTTTTTTGTGAAATAGCTTGTTACTTACTTTTTTCAACACCTTCTAAAAAAGGAACAAAACGAAAAGTATCCAGTACTTCCTCCTGAAAATCTGTTTCGGATAGTCTCGTAATTTTGTACATTCGCTGGACGGTTTGTCCTACTGGGATTACCATAATTCCACCAATAGCGAGTTGTTTTTTTAATTTTAAGGGAATTTTTTTTGCACCTGCCGTCACCAGAATTTTAGCAAAAGGGGCAAATTCTGGTAAACCTTTATAACCATCTTTGAAAAAAGTACGAATGTTACCAATTTCTAAAGCTTGCAAAAGCCTAGTTGCCCTGTGGTGTAAATCTTCTTGTCGTTCAATGGTATAAACTCGTGCGCCCAGTACTCCTAAAACGGCTGCTTGATATCCCGAACCGGTACCAATTTCTAATATTTTTTCTCTTTTCTTAACTGCTAGTAAGCTGGTCTGGTAAGCAACGGTAAATGGTTGAGAGATCGTTTGTTTATTGCCGATGGGGAAGGCTTTGTCTTGATATGCCCAATCTTCGAAAGTTTTTTCTAAGAAAAAATGCCTTGGAATACGCCCAATCGCAGCCAAAACCTTAGGATCTTTGATACCTTTCGCCGCTAAATCTTTCACGAGTTTTTTCCTTAAACCTTGATGTCGATAAGTATCTTTCAATTTGCCCTTTTCTGCAATTAAACTAAAATAATCGAGAACCACAAAATTATTCTAGTCGCTTGCTGGAATTGTTGCCTTTACCAGCAAAAAGACTGGATTAAAGTAGAACTTAATTTTACTTGAATTGTTGCATAATTCCCTAATTTGAGGAAAAGCTTAATTCGAATTTAGGGGAATTACAGACAACTTTTTATGCGAAATGGCGTAGACTTGAATAGTTGGTCTTGAGCAGTCGATCCGTTTGAGTAGCTTAAAAGTGTGCGAGCTGCAAGTTTTAGGAGGAATGGTATCGATAGCTGCATTTTTTGGGCAAGCTGATAATTGTTAAAGCAGTTATTTTTTTTTACTTTCGTGAGCACGCAGATTTGAAATTCCATCAATGGGTGGGGATTAACAACTTTAATTTGCTATTCCTTCAAAGCCTTGCTGATGCTATGGTATTGCCTGCATAAAGGCATTTTTCACAACTTCAATACTTTACACTATAACATTAACTAAAATGACAAAAATTAAATTCGGTACAGATGGCTGGAGAGCTATAATTGCTAAAGACTATACAGTAGATAATGTAATCAGAGTGACGGAAGGAACGGCAAAATGGTTGTTAGCAAAGAATTATTCAAAAATTGTAATTGGTCACGATTGTCGATTTGGTGGTCAAATGTTTGCCGAGACGGCGACGAGAGTATTTGGCGCTTACGGCATTAAAGTCAATTTAGCAAAAGGCTTCGTTTCTACGCCGATGGTGTCTTTGGGCGTTGTCAAAACGAAATCTGATTTAGGCGTTGTAATTACGGCGAGTCATAACCCACCTTCTTACAATGGATACAAATTGAAATCTAACTTTGGTGGTCCTACGATTCCAATGGACATTGCCGCAGTGGAAAAGGAAGTGCCAGATCAACCTATGGAAAAAGACTTGCCGAGTTTAGAAGAAATGTTTGAACAAGGAATGTTAAACTACATTGATTTAGAGCAAATCTACATTGACCACGTGGAAGAAAATTTTGACATGGAAGCCATTCGTGCGGCTAATATCAAAATGGCGTTTGATGCAATGTACGGTGCGGGGCAACGGGCGTTACCGCGGTTATTACCCAACGCAATCTTATTGCACTGCGACGACGATCCTTCTTTTAAAGGTCAAGCTCCCGAACCGATTCACCGTAATCTAGGAGAACTATCGGACTTGATTAAAAATGATCCAACGATTGCTTGTGGTTTGGCCAATGATGGCGATGCGGATAGAATTGGAATGTACGATGAAGATGGTAATTTTGTAGATTCTCACCACTTACTCCTATTATTATTATTGTATTTGAAAAAATACAAAGGCTTGGATGGCAAAGTAGTCGTTACTTTCTCTGTAACGGATAAGATGCGAAAAATGGCAGAGCAGTTTGGATTGGAATACCAAGTGACTAAAATTGGATTTAAATACATCGCAGAAATCATGACTAAAGAGGATGTTTTGGTTGGGGGAGAAGAATCGGGTGGTTTGGCTGTAAAAGGTCATATTCCAGAAAGAGACGGTATTTGGATGGGTTTATTGATCCTAGAATTTATGGCGAAAACGGGCAAATCGCTCAAAGCATTGATTCAGGAAGTATACGATATGGTCGGACCGTTTGCCTTTGATCGAGATGATTTACACCTCAAAAATGAAGAGAAATTAGCGATTATTGAAAAGTGTAAAAATACCCCCTATACCGCTTTTGGCGATTACAAGGTAGAACGATTAGAAACGGTCGACGGATTCAAGTTTGTCTTAAGTGACAATGAGTGGTTGATGATTCGACCTTCGGGAACGGAACCGGTATTAAGAGTATATTCGCAAGCGCCAACTTCGGAAGGCGTGCGTTCTATTTTAGATGCAGCTAGAATTACACTTTTAGGATCGTAAGGAAGGATTAACTCGTTGTTGGCCACTGATAAATCATGCCGATGTGAGGAATCCCATCTTCCAAATAATCATTTCCTACGGACTTAAATCCTAAATTTTCGTAGAACTTAAGTAAATAACATTGGGCGGATATCTTAATTGGTATTCGCCCAAATAGTTGGTGGCAGCTGGCAATAGCTTCTTGCATTAATTTTTGTCCGATGCCTTGTCTGCGGACTTGATCTGAGTTGACAACCCGACCAATAGCGACATAATCTTGGTGTACTAAGCCTTGCGGTAAAATTCTAGCGTAAGCGACTAGATTATCTTGCGCATCTAAAGCTAAAAGATGATAGGAATCTTGATCTCGATTATCAAGGTCGGGGTAAAGGCAATCTTGCTCTAGGATAAAAACGTCCTGCCGCAATTTGAGCAGTGCGTACAATTCTGGGATTTGTAGTTCGGTAAAAGAAAGGCATTTGAAGCGAAGCATAGCTAATTTTGGATTCAGGAGATTAATTTTACAATAAGCTCATCGCCCAAAACTAAAAAAGTTTAGCCAAATTCGATTGACTAAACTTTTATTTCTTTTTGAAAAATATATTTTTGCGCAAAGCAAATTAATTCACTTATTGTCTTGCTACTTACCGATGCATTTACAAGAAGTTACATTGTTTTGGTCAGCATAGAATTATTGAAAGGGGATTCACAACGCATCCAATCAGGAACTGGATCACCCGTTTCGGACATAAAATTGATTGTACCGTTGTCTTTGGCTTCGTATTTCCAAGTATGGACTTTACCTTTGCCATCGATGTAAGAACCAAAGCGCAGGATGTAACTAACTTCCCAGCCGGTTTCTGTACGGGCGATTTCGATATCATTTCCACCGATTTTAGGAACTCCTAAATCAATTTCTACGACGCCTTCGATGTTATAAAACTCATTGGCTAAAGCTGCCATGTTGAGCGGGCCTTTAGAGCGAATAGTAATAGCATCTTGGGTATCATTCCACTGCACGTGCTTTTCGATGATTAAATCAAACTCATCTAAGAGGTCGTTGATGATGGGACTATCCGTTTCGGTAATGCCTGATCGTAAGGGCGCTGCCCAATCTGCATTCCTTTTAAAAATCAAAACGAAGTGATCAATTGAAGGGTTAGGATAAGTATGCACATTACACTTAGAAATGGACTTTGCCGTTTCATCCTTCAAATAGATTTCCTTGAGTACATTGAATATACTCTCTACATTTTCCCGTGGGATAATAATGTTTAGGTAGCGCAACTCTTCATTCTTCGCTTCCATACGAAGCGCCATGCGAGCAGCATCTCTACGAAACTTTCTTTCTAATCTTTTTGGAACCTCATTTTCTGCTTTAGGGGCTTTTTTCTTTTTAGTTGTTACGTGATTAGAGACAAGAATATCATCGTATTCTTGCGCTAAATTACTGTTGACCACTGAAAAGCTGAAAACCAAGAAAAATAAGATCATGGTAGCATCTTTAAAAAATTTCATTGTATTGATCGTTTACGGTACAATTTAAAATTTTATCGGGCTATGATTTTCTGGTTTGGAAAGAATTTGTGACGAGGTTTTGGCTTCGCACTATTCTTACTAGGTATAAAAAGACAATTATCATGCCTTTTTGGGAATTAAAGTGACGGAAAAAAAAGAAACATAGAAAAGTTTAATCATATAAAACGCTTAGATCGGAATGCTGAAGCAGTGTGCTTTACAGCTAAGTGCCTGCTTAGTTATTGAAATAAATTACAATTTTAGGGATAAAAATGATCAATCCTACTACGGCGGCACCAATTGCCATGAAGAGTACGGCTCCGGCAGCTACGTCCTTGGTTTTTCCAGCCAATGGATGATGATCAGGTGACACTAGGTTGGTAAGACTTTCCAGTGCCGTATTAAACGCTTCTGCGCAAAATACGGCAGCAATTGCGAGACTGAGCAGACACCATTCTGTAGGGGAGACCTTAAAGAAGAATCCTGCTCCCATGACAACTATAGTCATCATGGCGTGAATAAGGGCGTTTGGCTCGGAAGCAAACATACTCGCAATTCCTTGGAAGGCGTATTTGAAACTTTCTAAACGTTTTCGTAGCATGACGGCGAACTAAAGTGGAGTAGATAATTGGTAAGAACCAACAATGCCAAATGGTTCAGCATTTTCGTTTTTGACTTCTCGGAAGCCAACACAAATGAAAGGGTTGGAGTAAAAAATATGACTCACTGGACTTCCCCGCAAACCGGGAAAAATCCGGCTATCTTTGAGATGAGTACGTTTACGGAAGTTTACAAGTTCACTAGAAAAACTAACGTCGTTAAATTCGCCAAAGTTTAAAACTGGCGCCTTTACACTATTCGTATATTCCGTCATCAAATCCAATTGTCCCTTAAAGTTTTCGAAGAAGTTGCCGTTTTCGTTGTAAGGCGGTTGCATATAAGTCGTAACGAAGTAAATATCTTGCTTGTTATCTTCTAGTTGAATACAACCCCGCAGAATTGGAATTTTGATATTACCCGGCTTAGGATGATAATAAAAAACATCTTTCTTTTTGATCGGATGTTTTGAAAAAACAATCAAATCATATTGGCTAAACTGTAAGCTTTCTAAAATGTAGGGATATTTGGGGTGCAAAGAAACCTTCAATTGATTGAGCAAGGCTAAATTGTCATTGAAATCTTGAAAAGAAATGATATCCATGTCAATCGACAATAAGTCTGCGACGACCTTATCTTGCTCCTGTGTAAAACTAGAATGGTTAGAAACGTTAAAATGTGCAACGTCGACGATGGCTGCATTGGTTGGATGTGGATAAATTAAAGTGTTGTTACCCGCATTTTTTAAATATAAACATAATCCCGCACAGCAGGCAAAACTAGTAAACATTAATCGTGGTTGCCGAAATAACAAAAAACCAAGTCCAAGAATTAGATATCCAAACATGATTTGCACTGCAAATCTAGCACCTAATTTGAATAGTAAATAATTAGGTGTAAAGATACAGAAGACTGCTCCTAAGATGATTAGGGCAATCAAGAACGTTTGGATAGGTTTGTAACTTAAGATTTTGGTTATCATAGTTAGGGCAAATATAAGATATTTATAATGCTAGTCAAAGTCCTCCTATATTTATTAGGTATTAATGGACTTTAAGCAACATAATATTAGCATAGTTGAAAACTTATCCTTCTTTTTCCCTAGCGTGGTACTTGTTTGACAAATACAAAACGAAACGTTGGTGTAATTCAACAGGATAAGCATAGATATACTCAAGTCGTTCACAGCATTAAACAATTGACGTAAAATGATTTGGTACAAAACCAAATCATTCTTAACTATTATAGGAACTTAAACATATTAAATACAAGTAAGGTCTGATACAAGTACACTTTCTGTAAATTTGTGACCCAGTCTCCATTCTCCTTACTTTTGTGTGGCAATAGAAATGGTCGCGATAGGCTGTACTATGGATATACTGGTAAGGAAGTGCATTTGGATGTCAAAATGCTTGTTTTTGGGTCAACTATTTATATTCATTGCCGTTCTTTTATAATTGACCTGCCACTACGATTGTTTTTTTGATTTCGCGGACGTCCCCGTTAGGGTTGAGTAATTGAACCCACAAAACATAGATGCCGAGACGAGCTTTACTGCCATTATCCGTGCTACCGTCCCATTTATAGCTTCCTTCACGAGCCAGCAAATCTTGATCAACCAATTGTTTAATCCTGCGTCCTTGCGCATCATAAATGTTGATTTTTGCGGTATAGCCCGTGCCGGGAGTGATGTAGAAAATTTGTACAAAATCTTCAAAAGCATCTCCATCGGGAGATAAACGTTCACTAGATAGACTAATCAAATCGTCTCCGGGATTAGCGATAAAGTGCTGCGAATTGAGGTAAGTCGGTGTAGCATAGCCAACAGATTTAGCCGCAGAGTGCCAGTTATTACCATCTTGGGTCGATCCATTTGGGTCAATACGTTCTAGCGAAACACCTTTGGCATCGCTGAGTAAAGCATTGTGATAATCTTCGCTATAATTAAATTGGTCTAGGATGATAATTTCTGGAAAATCATCTCGGTAAAGAATAATTTGTCCTTCCTCGTTCGTCAGAGAAGGAATATCATTTTGAAATAAAGCAAAAGGATTTCTGACGGTATATTTGGCTTGGATATCTTTTACGTCGGGAGAAATGACCAAATAGTCTCCAGGAAATAATAAATAATTGAAGCGAATTGGATCTGGGTCGTCCAATTCTTTGGCAAGAAATAAATCTCCTGCGTTAAGCACTTTAGAGGAATTATTATACAATTCAATAAACTCCGCTCCACCCGTCAAAGGATCATAAAGAACTTCGTTGATGATAAGGTCTCCCGCATCAGCTGCGACGGGTAAGGCAAAACGGGCTTCGTCGAAAGTCCCGATGGGGTTGCCTAGGCAGTCTGTAAGTTGATCTCGTAGTGAAATCGTATAGGTCGTATTTTCCAATAAAGGTGTACTGAGGAATAAACGGACTTGATTTTTAGCAGGAGTGATCAATTGCGCTAAAACAACTTCTACGCCTTGGTCAATCAGGTAATTATCAGCTTCTAGGGCACTCATCTGGTCCATTACTTCGCTGAAAGAAAGGAGTAAGGTACTAGGATCTTCTGGAAAGACACGGAGTAAATCGGGGCGCTTTTCATCTTCTCCTTCGGCACGGACGGAGTTGACGATGCCGGGCGTTCCACCAAATGGATTTTCTGAGGCTCGCCAGTTAGCCGCTCCGTCGCAGGCTAAGTTGGGATTGATCATTTCTAAAGACCATCCACCGTCATCTTTTGCATTATCTTGATAAGTCGACTGATCATATTTCACGTAGTGCATGGTAACGCCCATTGGATCACTTAAGACAATCGTGGTGCCGTTGTTGGACAAACTGGGGAAATCATCCATTGGAAGTACGGCCCCAAAATTGAGCAGCGAATCCAATCCAAGGCTAGGACAGACAATGACGTAAGCCTTAGGAAGTAACTGGAAATTAGGGAGCGTCCGTTGGCTAGTTCCAACTTCCAAGCCGTAACCTGATAATTCAATTAATTTATCACTAGCATTGTACAGTTCCAAATATTCTACCGCAGGAAGTCCAATTGTAGGCGTTGGTGCAGCCATAATTTCGTGTACAAAAATATCGAATACTTCCGCTTCTTTGGGCAATCCAAAGGAAAGTCGATTTTTGTCGCCAATGGGTTTTCCTAAACAGTCCGTAGTGCTATTAAGTATTTCAATGGTGTATATTGTTCCTGCTGCTAAAGGATCACCTAGGCTAATGCGTACACTTTTATTGGTGGGATTAAGCAGTTCTGCGTCAATAACTGTAAGGCCTTGATCGATTGCATAATTGCTAAGGATACTACTATTGGCATCATCCAGTTTTTTATTAAAATTAAGCAAAATATTGGTGGGATCTTCCACGAAGATATTTAGCAACTGTAAAGCGGTAGCGTCTGGCGAAATTATTAAATTCGAATTGACGGTACCGGGCGTTCCGCCACGATTATCGGACGAAGCTTTCCAATTGGAAGCTTCGTCACAAAGTCTGTTAGGATTGATGAGTTCCAAGGTGAATCCGCCGTCATCCTTATCGGTATCATTGTACCAAGCTCTAGCATAGTTGACGTAATCAATTAAGTCACCGTCGGGATTGATTAAGGAAAGCTCGGCACTTTCGTTGGGCAAGGAGAGATTGTTGACCACTAAGGTCGCACCGTAACTTTGATATGCGCTGCTGGCTTCGTCTTTACAAATAATCAGATAGCTATTGGGCGATAATACAAATTCAGGTAAAACACTGACCGTATTATCTTTGATCAGTTGAAAATCTTCTAAATTAATTGCTTTATTACTTCTATTATATAATTCTAAAAATTCAAATTCAGGAAGACTTATAGCGGGGGTAGGATCAAGTAATAATTCGTTGATAATAATATCGAAGGCACTCGCTTTTTCGATGAGGTAAAAGACTTGTTCATTGTTGGCGCCAATTGGATTATTATTACAATCCACGACACCATTCACGCAAAGCGTATAAGCGACGCCAGTGACAATAGAAAAAGTCCCTCCGAAGGTCAAGGTCACACGTTTGTCGTCACTCGGATCAATCGTTACGAGGTCTGGACTGGCGAGTACTTGTCCCGTTTCGTCTTTTACGACGTAATTAGCGGCGGTGCTGGCACTGGTTGTTTCCGGTCGATCGCTAAAACTCAATTCAACGGTGTTGCTCGCACTACTTTTAACCGTTGCCAAAGCTAAACTTTGAGAAGGAGGCGTTGCATTTACATATATATCGTCAAAAAGGAATTTGGTTACACTTCCCGAGGTGAATTGACAAGAAAAGCCAAAGTGACTACCGGTCGGGTGTGTATTTTCGGTAAGACTACCTTCTGGCGTAAAACAGGTTCCACCATCATAATTAGCAGAAAAGTCCCAAGTGCCAGCATTATCTCTGCTTACTTTAACGCGCGCTCGATTATTAGCACTAGCGGACATTTCACCTTCGGTGTTGAAACGGAGTAAAAATTCGGTTGTTCCATCGGAATCTTGTCGAAATAATTCAAAAGCATCATTGGCACCCGTTTCGCCGATGCGTAGGAAATAACCATTTAGATTGCCGGTGAGATCAGCAGCGTCGGAAGAGAGGTAGATTTTAGGAAAGTTACCACTGGCAGATGGATTGAGGTCTAGTTCAATGAAAAACTCCCAGTTAGTTGTACCGTTGATACTTACGGGACTGGCTAAGTAGGCCGTTCCTGCCGCAGTGGCATCCAATTGGAGTACTTCGTCGGTGATAGTAAAATCAGTTGTATTGCCTATCCAAGCAGGATTATTGGTGAAATTACCATCAGAAAAATCATCGACTAGTTGTGCGGCGATAAATCTTGGAAGAACAAAGCAAAAGCAAAGAATTAGGATCAGATTTTTCATAGATCAAGATTTACAAAACTCAGAATACACAACAATAATAAACGATTTTGAGGTGCCTTTTTACTAGTAAAGGTACGGGATTAGTAAGCCGGTAGGACAAATATAAATAATAAGCTTAAAAATTAACTTCAACAATTACAAAAATGATAGCTTCTTGCTATTTGACAAGTCCTTTTCAATTCCTAATTTGTTCCAAAATTTGGGGAATTACGGAGTTTTTTCGCTTTTTTACTTAAAAACGAAGCTGTTTGTCTTAAATACAAGGGCTTGTAGTATACTTCTAAATTGGTAGCTGATTAAGTCTTTGACTGATCTTAAGTAATCATCGGAATCATTTTTGAATGAAATAAATTTCAAGAAAATGTTGACCTTTAGCTCGTTATCAAATTGTTTTGGTCTATGATTTGACCAATAGATTAATAACAAGGAACTTTAAGCGTTAGTAATTTCATTTGTCTTGATACTTAAAGTTAAAAATTTAAATTAGCGCTACTCTAAACGTCAGGATTGACTAAATTGTAATGGTAACTTAAGGAATGGAATTTTAAGCACGCTCTGGTGAATCGCTAAAAGTTATTCCCACGAGTGCGTATTGATAAAAAAATAACTAAAAATGAAAGTAGCTGTAGTAGGCGTCACCGGTTTGGTAGGAACCGTAATGTGTCAAGTATTAGAAAAAAGAAAATTTCCAGTCACTGAATTTTTGCCAGTGGCTTCTGCCCGATCGGTAGGCAAACAAGTTAATTTTAAAGGAAAATCGCACACCGTCATTAGCATGGAGGATGCCGTTAACGAACGACCTGATATCGCTATTTTTTCTGCGGGTGGTTCTGTTTCGAAAGAATGGGCTCCTCGTTTTGCAGCAGTAGGTACGACAGTGGTGGATAATTCTTCCGCGTGGAGAATGGAACCGGGGCATAAATTGGTTGTTCCGGAGGTAAACGCAAAGGTTTTATCTGAAAATGATAAGATTATTGCAAATCCAAATTGTTCGACGATTCAATTAGTAGTTGCTTTAGCACCCTTGCATGATAAGTATAAGATTAAGCGAATCGTTATTTCTACGTATCAATCCTTTACGGGAACGGGAGTGAAAGCGGTTAATCAGTATCAATCAGAAAAAGATGGTATTGAGTTGAAACCGGAAGATATGGCCTATCATTATCCTATTTTTGAAAATTGTTTGCCTCATTGCGACATCTTCTTGGATAATGCTTATACGAAAGAAGAAATGAAACTCGTGCACGAAACTAGAAAAATTCTAAACGATGATAGCATCGGTGTGACGGCAACGGCAGTAAGAGTTCCCGTACACGGAGGACATTCGGAAAGTGTGAATTTAGAATTCGAAAATGAATTTGACGTAGAAGAAATTAAAGCACTTTTGACGTCAATGGATGGCATTGTCGTCATTGATGATATTCAACAAAATAAATATCCGATGCCTCATTTCGCAAAAGATCAAGATGAAGTATACGTTGGTCGAATTCGTAGAGATGAGTCTATCAAGAATGGTTTGAACTTGTGGATTGTTGCGGATAACTTACGGAAAGGTGCGGCGACTAATGCGGTGCAAATAGCAGAGTATTTATTGGCAGAAAATTTAGTAGGTGTTTCTAAAGTAAATGGCTAAATCGTCATTGTAAATGAAATAAGCGATTGCATCTTTTTCAAATTTATATTCTGAAAAAGCTTGTCATCGATTCGACTATCCATCTCCATATATAGAGGTAATGATTAAGTTTCAAAGCAAGCTACTTTGCTTTGAAACTTTCGTTTTTTTGTAGTAAACGGTTGGTAACTAGATAGAAATACAGCATGAAATTTGATGATTGTACGGTTATTTTCTATTTTTAAAGAATAATAGAGATGTGATTTTTAGGAAAAGCCAAAAAAATTGCCGTAATTCAATAACTGTTACAAATTGATTAATTGAACTTGAATACTGAAATATGAAGACGAAGCTCGTACTATGGGGGACCAATGCTAAGGACGAAAAAGTACTCATCGCCCTTGAATTGCGTCCTAAGGATAATAAGGTGGACATCTGGACGTTTCCAGAAAATTTAGTTTCTGAGGAATTCTCTAAATCTATGCTCAACGAATGGCGCAACGGTACGGAAGTCGCGTTCATTGAAGGACACCAACACCAAGAACGAGCGCTTTCTATTACGGAATCGCTCCTACCGGACGAACTAAAGATAGAACGGGGAGATATTATTCAACGCGCTCAAACGGAGTGGCATTTTATTGTGCTTTCTTCCAAACTCAACGAAGCTTACCAAACGGAATTAGCAGAACTCAAAGAAAAAGTTGAACAGTTAAAAACCTACGATTC
>CALFBG010000045.1 GCA_937951685.1 uncultured Saprospiraceae bacterium
CTCTTCGTTACTCAAAGCCTTCCTAAGCAAAGGCTTAGGGCGGTTTTCGTGCCTCGATGCTGATCAAAATCTAACACAATTTAGTAGCAAAGTAATTTTGTCTTAGTACTTAAATACTTTGTAATAAACAACTTCAATAACTATTAACGCGTATGCAACTCAAAGCGATTATTATTGACGACGAAAAAAATAGTCAGGTAGCGATCCAGAATTTAGTGGAGCGGTACTGTACAGACATTAGCATTGTTGCCGTAGCAGATTCCTTACTCGCCGGCATTGCCGTCATCAACCGCGAAGCGCCTAACTTAATTTTACTGGATATTGAAATGCCCCGAGAGAATGGTCTACAAATTTTCAATTATTTTCCTGATCCACAGTTCGACATTATTTTTATCACCGCTTATAGCAAGTATGCGATTCAAGCTTTCAAACTCTCTGCGGTAGATTATTTGCTCAAACCAATAGATATTGAAGAACTAAAAGAAGCCATCAAAAAAGCCAAACAAAAGCGAACGAACCTCCAACTGAAGGAACGCTACGAGGTACTGAAAGCCAATTTGAACAATATTCAAAGCAAATTAACACTACCCTCCAAAGAAGGTTACATTATTTTAAATATCAAGGACATTATCCGCTGCGAAGCGCAGGGCAATTACTCCTTATTCTATACCGTGCAGGGAGAGAAAATTATTGTCTCTAAAACCTTAAGGACTTACGAAGAGATATTGCCGGTTGAGGTCTTTTTTCGCACCAATCGCTCTCACATCATTAACCTGAATTATATTGTCAGTTACAATAAACTCAAGTTAATTGGTATTACGATGAAAGATGGTGCACTCATCCAATTGGCGGAGACCAAGAAGGAAGAGTTTTTACAGAAAATGGTTGGCTAAATAGTTTCATTAGTTGTTCCTTCAATCTCATTGAAGGTTTTTGTCATAGCGGAATAGTCATTTGTCATTGAGCCAAGTCATCTCATTTGATATGATCAATAAGATTCAACAATATTATAAAATAATATCTATTTTTGACAGGAGAATGAGTGAATCATCGTTATTTTAAGGATGAATCTAGCCTATCAGTTATTGAACTAAATCGAAAATATCGTCAATAAGCCTTATTTTGGTATAATTTTCAATAAAAAATACGGTAAAGCTAGTACTTTGTAATTAATCAAGCTAAAAAGAAGTGTTAAGTGATCCTTACCCTGTATTAAATATAAAGACTTGAAAATACTGCTGTCCAAATACCGGCTATTTTTACTCCTCTTTTGTTTGGGGAAACTATCTGCGGCTGCGCAAGAACCTGCGATGTGGCATTTGGCGGATGAGGACGGCTTACCGAGTATGACGGTGTACAGTATTTTGCAAGACCAACAAGGTTTCTTTTGGCTAGGTACCGAGAATGGCTTGTGTCGCTACGATGGACATCATTTTAAAAAATACAGTAATCCGCAAGCCAAAGGCAACGAAATTATTAGTGTCCAAAAAACGGCGACGGACCAACTTTTTTATTTAAATTTAGAAGGTCAGCTTTTTTTTATCAAAAATGATTCTAGCTTTCTTTTTAGCGATCCAGCGCTACTCCAAAATCACAAAATCTATTACCAGTATCTAGAAAATAATCGTTTATGGCTTTTTGTAAAAGATGCCAATAAACAAGAAAAACTGCTCCGCTATGTGATTAGTGAGGATTTCGAGATTATCAGTAGTAAATTTTACCCCGACCTAAGACCCGTAGCGATTAATATTGATCAGCATTCAATGCTCTTGGTATCGCGAAAGCAATTACACGAATTTAAGATCGCTCGGTATCATCCCGATACTGATCAATTCAAATTTGACCCTGACTTACCGCCTCGCTTGCCCAATCGCACGACCTTGTCTCCCGTTATTACAAGTTTTACGAACGGTACTAAATTTTTGAGTGATCCCAATCACATTTACAAAATAGACCAAGCTAATCAGATCGTTGACTCTCTTATTTTTACAAAAAATAATCTTATTCAGCGACTTTATCGTTTTCACGAAAAACTTTGGGTGGTAACAGAGAGTAATTTACTAGAAATCGATCCTGAAAACTTACACGCCCCGAGTAAAGCCTTACTCAATGCCAACTATGCCATCAACTTTTTATACGAAGACGCAGAACGCAACCTTTGGGTTGGGACGAAAGCACAAGGGATTTTTGTCATTCCTAACATTGAAGTTTTACACTATAATACGCTAAACTCAATCCTGCCAGATAATCGGGTTTTTCTCATCAAACCGGGCACAAAAAAGGGGGAATTAATGCTCGGACACGGTCGGGGAAAAATGAGCTTTATAAAAGATGAAAAAATTATAAAAGTCCTCCAACTCCAATCTAAAGAAAGAGTTCGGATTATGTCCCCTTTTGACGCACAACCCGATTTATATAATTTCTACAATCTCCTTACCCTAGAATTTATTGCCAACCCTTTTGCTCCAAAACAAAAGCTGCTTTGCTCCTCTTACCTCAAAGCAATAGCGCTTGACGACGAAAAAAATTGCTTTGTTGGCACCTACGATGCTACTTATCGAGTAGCACCAACGCGGATGCCTCGGACGGTACTATTAAACAAAAGAACTTATGCTTTTTGTCAAAGTTTTGATAAAACGGTTTGGATTGGTACAACGCAGGGACTTCATCTCTATCGCAAGGGAGCCGTTGAGATTTTCAAAGAAGGAGAACAGACTAACTTCTATAGTGTCAATGCGATTGTACAAAGTCAAGATTCAACCATTTGGGTAGCAACCCAAGCAGATGGTCTATTAGCCATCAAAAACGATACGATTATTCGACGGTTTACTACGCAACAAGGTTGGAAAACCAATACCTGTAAAAATCTTTTTTTAGATCAAAAAAATCAACTTTGGATAGGAACAGATCAAGGGCTATACGCTTTGCAATTAGAGAATTTCAAGTATGCTGCTTTAGATAAAAATGATGGTCTTCCTTCAAATGAAATCAACGCCATTTACGCTGACGATCAATCTATCTGGATCGGGTCGCCTAAAGGAATAACGATGATGCCCCGCCAATTTCTGCACCGGATCAACGACGTTCCTCCCAAAGTTCACATTACCAACGTGAAGGTTTGGGAAAAAGCAATTCCACTCCGCGACAACTACCAACTCAGTCATCGACAAAATAATCTTAGTATTGATTTTACTGGATTTGCTTACCGCAATTACGAAGCATTAGAATATCGCTATCGCTTGCTGCCATTGGATACCAATTGGATTCGTACCACTAGTCGTTTCGCCAAGTTCCCTTCTTTACCGCCGGATCAGTATCAGTTTCAGGTAATGGCCGTTAATGCGGATCAAGTCAGCAGTCTTGTACCTGCTACCCTTCAACTTGAAATCCAGAAGGCTTGGTGGCAAACTTGGTATTTTCAGCTCAGCGCTTTTTTATTGAGTGGTATCCTAATTGGTAGTATTTTATACCGCCGACAACAAACTATTCTGGCAAAAGAAAAAGAGAAATTAGCTTTCCAGTCCAAACTAAATCAGCTTAAGAATCAAGCTTTACAGTCGCAGATGAATCCACATTTTGTTTTCAATGCGCTCAGTGCCATCCAAAAATACTTAACGACCAATGAGCAAGAAGAAGCCATGCTTTATTTGGCTAAATTTGCCCGATTGATCCGCCTCATTTTTGAGTATTCTAAAACACAGCTGATCAGTTTAGAAGAAGAAATTAATTTTTTAGAATTATATTTAGCACTAGAAAAATTGCGATTTGGCAAAAAGGTAAGCATCAATTTTAGTATTGCCCAAAACTTAAGTCAACAACAAGATATTATCAAAATTCCACCGCTGCTCATTCAACCTATTATTGAAAATGCTTTCAAACACGGCTTGCTTCATCAAACCCAAGTTGGTCTGCTAAACGTTAAATTTGAGCAGACTGAAAATAATTATATCCGTTGCAGCATTGAAGATAATGGCGTTGGTAGAGCCAACGCCGAAAAATTGAGCAACTGGAAGCCCAAAGAATATCAATCTTCTGGATTGGCGACCACAGAGGCACGGCTCAAAATCATTAATGAATTGAATCGGAGCGACAAAAATGTTAGGCACATTGAGATTATTGATTTAAAAAATGATCAAGGCACTGCAATTGGAACGAAGGTGGTCATTCTAATTGCTTCCACACAATAGTCAATTGGCTTTTTTTCAGTCGTATGTTAATTGGGACGACTGGAAAATGTGATGATTAAACTATCTTTTTCTTAAAAAAAACAGGAACGAAATCAGCTATGAACTTAAGGGTAATTATTGTAGAAGATGAGGAAAACAGTCGTATTGCATTATTTAATATGCTTAGTAATTTTTGTCAAAATGTATCTGTCATCGCGCAGGTGGATTCAATTCCAGAAGCCATTAAGGCGATTCAAAACCATCAACCCGATTTAGTTTTCCTCGACATTGAAATGCCGGGACAAAATGGGTTCAAACTTTTTGATTATTTCCCCGAACCCAAATTTGAAGTAATTTTTACGACCGCTTACGATCAATACGCCGTCAAAGCTTTTCGACTCTCTGCTGCTGATTATTTATTAAAGCCCATTGACTTGGAAGAACTCCGTAATGCAGTGAAAAAAGTAAAGGAAAGAAAGAACTTTGAAGTAGTGCAACGTAAGATCAATGTACTAAAAGACAACCTCAATAACTTTTTTCAGAAACTAGCTTTACCCACCACCGAAGGTTTTATTTTTGTAGAAATCAAAAGTATCATTCGTTGTGAAGCGAGCGGCAATTATACCCATTTCTACTTACAAAATAAAGAGCGCGTCATCGTCTCAAAAACCTTAAAAGTTTTTGCACAAATCTTAGAAGATTTTCATTTTTTTAGAATCAGTCGATCACACCTCATCAATCTTAATTTTGTTAAAAAATATGGTCGACAAAAAAATCCGACGATCACTATGGAAGATGGTTCTATCTTATCCTTATCGGAAAATCGAAAAACCGAATTCTTAGCTCTAATTGAGCAACCTTAAACCATAGAAGTTGTTTTAAGATAGATCTTAACATCTACTGCTGCCGGCAGTCAGGGCTAAAGTCCTATTCACCGCTAGACTTTTCGAAATACTCGCATTGCCAAATACAAAACAACGACAAGGGTAAATGTCCCCGCAAAACTAACCATAGCTGTTACAGAGGCTGCCGGACTCAACACTTTTACAATATTAATCATTCCCAGAAAGCCACTCAAACCGACAATTACAAGCATGAGGATATTATTAATTTTAGTATTCGCATAATTTTTCCCAGTCGCTTTTTCTTTGAGTAAAACAGGATCATTGACAATCAAAAACAAGAAAATCGCCACTACGGGTAATAGAATGCCATTGATCGCTTGCGCAAAAATAATCGTTGCCACTGGCTGTAAACCACTCAAGCCAAAGAGCAAACCAATCGCTAAAACACCACCCCAAACCAATCGGAAGTTGGTAGCCCGTGCGCCCCATGCTTCTCCAGTTTGATCAGATTTCACAAACAAAGACCTCGCCGTCACCGCTGCCGCAAAAGGTGAAGTAACCGAAGAAGTCATTCCCGCTGCAAACAAGCCAAAGCCAAAAAGTAAGCCTGCCCAATCTCCAAACTGCACCGCCATCGTTGCCGCCAACCGCGCAAAGCTAAACGCGCCTTCTAGTTGCGTTCCAACCAAAAGTATCGCCATCGAAATCAATCCACCAATCAATACCGCTACACTAATTCCAATGCGCATTTCTGACATTTTTTGCCCTTGACTAATCCCCGAAGCTAAAAAAAGATTATAGGGTACAATCGTTGTTCCCACTAAGCCTATAATTAACAACTCCCCATCGACGGGAAAACTAGGGATAAAAGCTGCTGCTAGTATCTCCCCCGCCCCAAAGTCTCCTTTCATCGCAATACTCACAAAAGCAATTCCCATTACGGCTACAACCAAACCTAAAAGATTGGCAATTGTCCTGAAATTACCAATCCACAAGAGCAATCCCGCCAACAAAGCAATGCCTAAGGTCAAGATTGGTTTCGAAACGTCTCCAAGTAAATTTATTCCTGCTACCGCGCCCAACATATTACCAGCTTGATACGCCGCACAGCCAAAAGCAACTGCTACAAAAACGATCCGTTTGATCCAGTAGCCACGCTGACCCTTATATTTTAAAGCAATAATTTCCCCCAAACTTTTCCCCGAAGCGATGGTAATTCTCGCCGCAGCTTCTTGCAAAACAATCGTAGCAAAAGTAGAAAAAACCAAAGCCCATAAGAGACTTAATTGAAAAGAGGCTCCTGCTTTAGCTGCCGTCGTAACTGTTCCCGGACCAATAAATGCCGCCGCAATTACCGACCAAAACAATACACTCAAGAAGCGATCTTTTAACGAAAGTATTTTTGCCATTTCGATTTTTTTACGAAGGTTTTCCCCAGCCACCGCCGCCAGGTGTTTTGATAATAATTTGATCTCCGCGCTGCACCTGCTTGCTCGCGATTCCAGCGATTACTTCAAGAGTACCATCTTTTCGTTGTAAATATTGTTCCCCACAAGCACCCGGTTCGCCACCTTCCATTCCGTAAGGTGCAACTAAGCGATGTTGGCCAAGTAAAGTAATCTCAAGGGGCGCTAAAAAAGTCATCTTTCGTAAAATCCCGTCTCCACCTTTCCATTTCCCGTTTCCCCCCGAGTCCGTACGTACCGCACACACTTGCAAGCGCACCGGATAATGAAACTCTAATTCTTCGGGATCAGTCATCCTCGTATTCGTCATATGTTGATGTACCGCTGAACGTCCTACAAACCCAACTCCAGCACCACAACCACCACCAATCGTTTCATAATATCCAAACACATCATTACCAAATAAAAAGTTATTCATCGTACCTTGACTGCAAGCTGCTAGACCAAAAGCTTTTAATAACGTATCCACTAAGCGTTGGCTGCATTCTGTATTCCCTCCAACTACGGCGGGGCAAGCCTCGGGCTCGTCCTTAAAGTCTGGATTCAAAAAGCAAATTGGTAAGTTAACGACCACGTTTTTCATTAATCCTTCGTTCAAAGGAATATCTTTTGCGCAAAGCAATCTAAGTACATAAATGATCGCACTGTATACAATCGAAAGATTCGCATTTAGGTTAAAAGGATGCACCGCACTAGTGCCCGCAAAATCAAACTGAACGGCATCTTCCGCTACGACAATCTTCACACAAATTTGGTGACCATCATCTAACTTTTCTTTAGCAGAAAATGTTTTCCCTCGATACGGTGCCAAGGCTTTTTGTAAGGTAGCAAAACTAGTCTCCTGTAATTGATTCATATAAAAATGTACGCGCTCCAATCCTTGTGTTGCGACCAAGGCACGGAGTTTATCTTCACCCGTTTTCAAGGAAGCTAAGGCCGCATTTAGATCTGCCCAATTTTCTTTGAACGCACGGGTAGGATATTTTCCTTTTGTAAATAATTGTTCCACGGCATCCCATTGTACTTCGCCTTTCCTCACTAAATAACTAGGTAGAATCACCACGCCTTCCTCGGCGAGACAAGTCGCATCGGGCGGCATGGAACCGGGGCGCTTTCCTCCTATTTCGGCGTGGTGCGCTCGATTAACGACGTAGCCAATCCGCGTCCCTTCTGGAGAAAAAACCGCACTAAGCAAAGTGATGTCGGGCAAATGAGAACCACCGTATTTGGGATGATTGGTCACCACTACATCTCCCGGGTTGAAGGCAATTTTTTCCCGTACCAGTCTTGCGCAAATTCCCAAACTCCCCAAGTGCACCGGAATATGTGGCGCATTAACTAATAGTTGAGCATTCGCGTCCAACAAAGCACAAGAAAAATCCAAGCGTTCTTTGATGTTGACGGAAAAAGCCGTGCGTTGCAGTTGTGCCCCCATTTCTTGAGCAATCGCCTCAAAACGATGTGTATACAATTCTAAGGCGATCAAAGCTTTACTCGTTGGATTAGCGCGCTTTTGCTCGATTCGTCGGAGCAAAGCGTTTTGATCGGCTTGTACCGTCAGTTGCCAACCGGCTTCGATAAAGCTGGTCGCATAATTATTTTTTAAAATCGCCGGACCGGTAATTGTGGCGCCAGCGTTTAACGATTCCCAATCAACAACTGCTGTTTTGGGTTGGGTTGGGTCTCGCATGAGGTAACTCGTCGGAGTAGCCGGATAAGTCGTATGCGTGGCTGGCACAACCGTTGAACTCCCACTACGATTACTGAGCAAAACTTTGATGCGTGCTAAGATAATTTTTTTTCCCGTCGGAAAGTAACCGAAAAGTTGGCGGTATTTTTTTTCAAAGTCAGGCAGACAAGCGGTTGCATTTTTCCATTCAACCCCTAAGCTACTATTTTGACCTTCGAACCGGAAGAATAACGTTTGATTTCGTACGACGATTCCTTCGGCGGTGAAGCCTTCTCCTTGCATTTTTTTTACTCCGGTGGCTACTAGTTCTCCTATCCAATTGGCGACGACCGTTTGACAAGATTTCCAATCTTTTAAAATTTGTCGCTCGACGATGCGTTCTATCCCTGCGACGCTAATCCCGTAAGCACTTAACAAACCTCCGTCGTAAGGCAGAATAATCGTTTCGATGGCTAACAAGTCTGCCAATTGACAAGCGTGTAATCCCCCTGCGCCCCCAAAGACGACCAGTGCATAATCTTCGGGATCAAAACCTTGTGCCACCGAAATTTTTCGAATCGCTTCTGCCATTTTTTCATTCGCAATTCGTTCAAATCCTTCTAGCAATTCTAATGATGTATATTTCTGATTGGTCGTATTTACAATCGTTTGCCGCAATTTTTCTAGCGCTTCTTCTGCTGCCCTTACGCTCACGGGAATACTAAACGCCGACGGATCTAGCTTTACTAAAAGTAAGTTCACATCGCTAATCGTTAACGGACCGCCCGCACCATAACAAGCGGGACCTGGATACGCACCGGCACTTTCTGGTCCAACGCAAAGCTTGTATCCATCAAAGTAACAAATAGAACCTCCACCTGCCGCTACCGTTTCTATTGCTAAAGTTGGGCTCAGTAATTCTGCATCAGCAACTTTCGTCAAATGATGGTAATCGAACGCATCGTCGTAGCGTGCGGTATCCGTACTGGTACCGCCCATATCAAAACTTAAGAGCTTAGAAAAACCAAGTGCTTTCCCTACTTGTGCTGCACCGACCAAACCGCCCGCAGGACCACTCAACAAACTATCTTTTGGCGCAAAAAATTGTGCGTCGACTAGACCGCCCGCACTAGTCATCACTTTGAATTGTTGCGCTGCTAATTTGGCCTGAATACCCGATAAATAATTAGCGATGATTGGTGCTAAGTAAGCATTCACCAAAGTAGTTTGTGCTCTGGGCAAAATTTTGATACTCGCCGAAAGTTGGCTCGAACAAGAAACAAAATTGATCCCATTTTCTTGTAAATACTGTGCGAGTTGTACTTCGTGGGTGGCATTGCAATAAGCATGTAAAAAAGCGATCGCAACTACTTCAATTTCCTGCTCCCGTAGTTGTGCTAAAACCTTAGCCATTTCATTTTCCGTCAAGGACATTAATACTTCTCCTTGTGCCGTCATTCTTTCCTTTACCTCAATTACAGTTTCGTAAAAATAGTTGGGTTCTCGGATTGCCAATTGAAATAAATGAGGTCGTTGCTGTGTACCAATTCGAATTAAATCTTTAAAGCCTTCCGTTACTAAAAAAGCGACTCGCGCTCCTTTTTTTTCCAATAATGCATTCGTACCTTTCGTCGAACCTAAGCGTAAATCTAGCGGCGGCAAGGTTTCCGATAAACCTGTAGCGGTGATCATTCTGATTGCTAGAATCGGCGCTTCTTCGTTGGCGGTAATTTCAAAGTCTAGTGCTGCCGTGCAATCAAAATCTTCACTGGTCACCAAAATATCTTGTGCGAAATCCATTGAAATCAATTGACAAGGTTTTACTTGCCCATTCAGTAATCGTATTTCGTAGTTTTGAAAAATATCTTTCCGCAGCGACCAATTTACTTTAAATTTAAAGTGGCAAGGTTTTACCTTTTCTACTAAGACGCCGCGCAAGGTGCTACTACTAAGTACCTTTACGCGCCGCGTAATTCCTTCGGGATTTATACCCAAACAATCCGTAAAAGTTCCCCCGGTATCAATGGCGATTTGCCAAGTATTATCACGATTAACCATAGTATCGAAAGTAAGCATTTTAAGTACCAATACAAATAAAATCACTGATTAACTTGCATCCTCTTTGGCACAGCCGCTTCGTTGCTCAAATCCTTACTTCGCAAAGGTTATGTGTGGTTTTCGTACCTCGATCCTGTATAGAATAGAACATAATTTAATGGGCATTAAATTGTACCTTGCTATTTAAAACAAGTTCCAAAAAAGTAAAGCTAAAATTTCAGCATCCTGATTTTTTAGAAAAACTTGTCGTTCAAAATGTAAAAAACGATTGTCTTTTTCCCGAACTATGCTTAACTTCCGTTGAGCAGTTCTGCTTTTACCAATTTATTAGCGTACCGATAAAATGATGTTTCCACAAAATTTTCTTTTCAGTTGGGTAAAAATCCAAGCCTTCATTTTCTTCTGTTGCTGCTTTTCCAGTAGTCTGCAAGGACAAGAGGAAGATTTGTGGGTTAAAGGAATTGTTGTCGATAGTTTGACGGAACAAATTTTGGAAGGCGTAAACCTTCGTTTGGCTCAGTACTCCAATGCGGGTTGTACTACGAATGCCCGTGGCTGGTTTGAGTGCGAAGTTCCTAGCTTTCCAATTCGGCTGGAAGTGAGCTATCTTTCTTACGCGACAAAAATCATTTTGCTGGAAAGCAAGCCGAAAGAAGTCTTAGTGATTCGATTGCAAAGTATCGCAAATGAATTACCTGAAATTAGTGTTACGGCGAAAGCCAAAGTGGATACTTTATTTCAGGAACCCTATAGTGTGGTAGATTATGAGTTCTTTGAGGATAAAACATTTTTACTAGCTTACAAAGACAATGTTTCAAAGTACAGTTTGATTGCTTTGGATGCGCAAGATCAAGTGGTGGCGCGGCGATCGTTACGCGATAAACGTCCGGTAGAATTGCATAAAAACTGCCTCGGCACGATTCAATTAATCACTACGACCAATGCTTATGAAATTGATTTGAGTTTGGATACACTTGAGCTCGTCAATCGTCGGAGCCTCGAAGAATTTGACGATTTCTGGGAACCTTGCATCTTAGCCAATGAGCAATTTGTTTATTTTAGTCGCTATCATTTTCAGGGACAAGCCTTACAATATTATGCTTTTTCTAAACTAGATACGAGCCAGTCTTTTTTGTTACCTCGCATTGAAGACGACCGTAATATTATCTTATTGTTGGAAGCATTGGGCGTGCGACTTCCCTATTCTGGAGAAGTCTGGCAAGAGCAGGTTTCTGATCGTTTAGCACGTATACGGGAGGCTAGTTATCAATTAGAAGGCTTTCAAAAAATACTGTATAAGCCGCTTTACGCCCCTTTGGTAGAAAAAGATTCACAACTCTGCATTTTCAATCATTTTGAAGCAAAAATACAGTATTTGACTTGGCGGGGAGATAGCATTCGCAGCGTTCCAATTCGCTATCCAAATCAGAAAGGATGGAAGAAAAAGTTGTACTACGACGATATTCAGCAGCAAGCCTATACTAGTTTTAATAGTCGCGAAGGAGAAGTTATTTATACCATTGACATGGAAACTGGAAACTTAAAAAACGCGCAAGCATTGAACCGGAGTTTCATTGAGAATATTAAGGTTCATAATGGCTATTTCTATTTTCTTTATCGGGATATCTTTGTCCAAGAAAGAAATCGGAAGTTACATAAAGTTCGACTTTTTCCTTGAGCGCAGTTAGTCTAGGACGTAGTGCTACATTTCCCTAAAATATAGCTACAAAACTAAGTTTGCATTATATACGAAATATACCCAATTGTCCTTCAATAGTTTATTTGATCTCGTAAAATTTCTTATCTTAAGCTTTACATACGGTTAAAATTTCAGTGATGAATAAGTAAGCACCGAGACTAGGATGTTTTTAAGAAAAATTACTTCCAAAATAAGCTAAAAACATCGTTATAATAACTGCGACACAAGAAAATGGCATTACAAAGAATTATCGGAAGATATACTGGAACGGAGAAAGGACCTTTACTAATTTGCTTTGGCGGAATGCATGGTAACGAGCCAGCAGGCGTATTGGCCTTGGAATCAATCTTTGAATTACTGGCTACGGAACCTGATCGCAATCGGAGTTTCAAATTTAAAGGTCGTGTTTTGGGTTTACGGGGCAATTTAAGAGCAATGCAAGCAAATAAACGATTCATTCTCAAAGATTTGAATCGACAGTGGACCATTGCAAACGTTACCCGCATTAAGGCGACTCCAGAACGACTATTAGAAGCTGAAGACTTGGAAATCAAAGAATTGTTGGCTATGATAGAAGCGGAAATTGACGACTATCAGCCCGAAAAGCTTGTTTTTCTCGACTTTCATACGACCACTGCCTACGGCGGCATTTTCTCCATTCCGACTGATGATCCCGAAAGCTTACGCATTGCCATCGAGTTGCACGCGCCCGTGATCAAAGGCATGCTCAAAGGAATTCGGGGCACTTCGTTACATTATTTTTCTAAAGAGAATTTTATCCCAAATACGGTAGCCGTTTGCTTTGAATCCGGTCAACACCTCGAGCCACTCTCCGTCAGTCGCGCCATTGCAGCGCTTACGAATTGTATGCGTACGATCGGCTGTGTCAATGCGGAAGATGTAGAAAACAGGCACGATTCTATTCTGATTGAGTATTCGAAAGACTTGCCTAAAGTCGCTGAACTCATTACCATTCATTCGATTCGCCCCAAGGATCAATTCAAAATGGCGCCCAATTACCAAAATTTTCACCCCGTAAAAAAAGGAGCAATTTTAGCCTACGACCAATACGGTCCAATTCGTGCTCAAGAAGACGGTTTAGTCCTTATGCCGCTTTATCAGCAGCAAGGAAATGATGGCTTTTTTTTGGTAAAAGAGGTAAGTACCAATACAAATTAAATCACTTATTAACTTGCATCATCTTTTGA
>CALFBG010000046.1 GCA_937951685.1 uncultured Saprospiraceae bacterium
AAATCAGTTAATTATCAAGCCTTAATTCCCGTCTTAATTTCAGCAATTCAAGAGCAACAAGCACAAATAGAACTACAAGGTAAAGAAATCGAGTTGTTGAAAAAGGAGTTGAGTATTCTTAAGGAACGTAGATAATCACAAGCCTTTTTCGTAAACAAAAAAATGGATGATGAACACATTTAAAATCTTCTGCTTACTTACGATTTGTTGGGTGTCGATCAATAATAAGAGTAATGCTCAACAGCGGGTTAATGCAGATTTTCTAAAAGGAACAACGGCTTGGCTTACCGCGAATTATGTTACTGACCTCGATTATGCCTTTTTAGATAATCAAGAAATTCAAGTTCGATCGTTAGCCGGAGGAGCAAACGGAAGTATGGAATTTACTGTCAATTACCTGTCCGGTAGCAATATCATAGTTAGTTTGGCAGAGTTGGGTAATTTGTCTAATGCTTACTACATCGAACTTTCTGGGAGTAGTTTTACGATGCAAGGACTTAGTAGTGTGGGAGGAAGTTTTAGTGATGGTGATCAATTTAGAATTGAACGTTGCGAGAACAGTATTCTATTTTTTGGTCCAGGAGATTTGGTCTGCCACGAAATTAGTAACGTTGACAATACGAAGGAAATGATTGCTCGAATGGAAGTGATTAGTGCGAGTAAGGTAGGTGGAAATACGCCTAATATTGAGCTAGTGTTTCCTTTTCTTTCTCCGAACTGTGTGCGCCCGCGCGAAGATTACGTCGTCTTGAAAAAAAAGTTGGATGGCGCATTCCATCAAGTTACTAGTAATAAAATCAAATTCCGATACGATCAAGATTATGCCATTGTCAATAATGAAAATGATCAGGTAAAATACACCATTTACGATTGGAAAAAAACGCCATTGTTAACAGGGGTTTTTAATAATAATTATGGGACCAATTTTCACGTCATTTCTATTCCACCGAGTTTATTAGCGGCTGATTTTTATCTGTTGGAAGTAACGGGTGTCCAAGAGCATGGCTTGAATAAAGGGGAAAGCTATTATTTAAAATTAAAATACTAAGCGAGGGTGAATTTAGCTCTAGCGGTAAGATAAAATACTAAAAGATGAAGCTCAAAAATAAATTTAGATTTTGTCAGAAAGTGTCGATTGTCATGGTCTTTTTGATGGTAAATCAAATTGTGTTTCCCGTCGCAGCGATGGCATTAACCTCCGGTCCAACACAACCCGAAGTCAACGATTTTGAACCCGTTGGCACTTCGCAAATGGTAGACTTATTTAGTGGAGACTTTACTTACAATATTCCATTGTTTGAGTTGCCTGGGCCAGATGGCGGTTATCCTTTTAATCTTGCCTATCATTCTGGCATCTCCATGGATCAAGAAGCGAGTTGGGTCGGTTTGGGTTGGACTATGAATCATGGCGCAATTACCAGAAATATGCGTGGCTTACCGGATGATTTTAATGGAGATAAAGTGGCTAAGAAAATGGATATGCGACCGAATAAAACTTGGGATTTTCGCTTGAAGTCACACCTTGAGTTTTGGGGATATAAGCCAGCTGAAAAAGCTACAGAAGAGGTGCCAGCAACAGAAGGAATCCCTGGTAATTTATCACTGGATCTGGCCTTATCGGTTTCTCATAATAGTTATAAAGGGCTCGGGTTTGGGGCAGGACTTGATTTTGGAACGAATTTCCAAGGTGATGGTTTTGCTTTTAATGGTGGCTTAGGCTTAGATGTGAATTCATTTGAAGGTGCAGATATTAAACCTAAGCTCTCTTTTGGTAGCATCGCTTCTAAAATTGGTGCACTACAATTAGGGGCTAGTATGAACTCTCGACAAGGGCTGAGAAATCTTAGTTTAGGCTATAGCCGAAAAATGAAAGCATTGGCAGAAGCGAAGGGAAGTAATGGGGAAACTAAAAATGCTGGTCCTAAGTCCGTAGGTGGCAACGCTAGTTACACCTTTGCAAAGAATGCCTTTTCTCCTCAGGTTGCAATGCCTTACCGAGGATATAATATTACGGGCTATACGGAGTTCGGTGGATGGACAACAGCGGCTGGAATTGGAGTAGGGGCGGAAGTAGGATTTAATACGCAACGCTTGAAAGATCGCAATACTTGGGTTTCGGCAGCAGCTTATGGTTATTTTCATTTGCGCAATCGAGGAGATAATCAAGATCGTTCAATATTAGATTTTAACCGAAGTAATGATGGCGCTATCTTGGGTACTCAGCCTAATCTTGCCACTCCAATGACGACACCGGATCTTTATTCGGTAATGGGGCAAGGGATTGGAGCAATGTATCGACCATATCGATCTGATATCGGAATCTTAACGGATCCTTATATGCAGTCGAAGACGGGAGGTTTTAGATTGGCTGGAGAGTTTAATTTTGGTGTTGGTTTCGACTTGGGGGTTGACCTAGGAGGAAATTGGGCGAATAGCAAAACGGATAAGTGGGATGCTGGTAATGTGCTGAATCCACTAAAGTATGATGGTGATGGAACCGATGAAAATTATGAACCTTACTACTTTAAGTCTAACGGGGAGGCTAGTGCGGAAGATACTCAATATTATAACTCAATCGGAAAAGACAAAGCGGCAAAGTTACAACTAGAAAATGGAGTCTTGACGGGTAGATATGAGTTTCGTAATAAAAACACGATTAGTATTAGTGACGGAAAGCGAGCTACCCGAAAACCTCGGAGTACTTCGATCCAACCGATTACCAATAAAGAATTAATGTTTGCTTCTGGCGAGGAAAGCATGGCAGAATATCGAATTGATTATTACCAAGCGAATGAAAGCTTTGCCAATCCTCCTTCGCATCCATTGCAAAGAGATGCTGCAAATCACCCCGATCACGTTGCGGGTATTACGGCTTTGCAAGGAAGTGGGATGAGATACGTTTACGGACTTCCTGCCAAAAATCACGAACAACAAGAAATTACTTATTCTCATACTGGACCAGAGACGGAGTGTGGTCCCACCGTTGATATTGAGCATAATGGAAGTTCTATTACGTATAAAAAATCAGGTGTAAGTCGAGACGATTACTTAAGTATTACCAAAATACCAGAGTATACGCATAGCTTTTTATTGACTTCGGTGCTCGGTGCGGACTATGCAGATATCGATGGTATTCCAGGACCTTCGGACGGGGACTTTGGATACTGGGTAAAGTTTAGTTATGTAAAGACAAGTGATAATTATAAATGGAAAGCTCCTTATCACGGGGCTAATTTGCTGGTCGGTGGCAAATCTTCTAAGCGTGATGATAAGGCTAGTTTTATGTATGGGGAACGAGATCAATATTATCTAGCCAGAGCAGAAACTAAAACGCACGTCGCTGAGTTTGATCTTACTGCGCGAAAGGATGCACGAGGTGCAACGGGGATTTATCAAAATGATTCTAATAGTAATTCTAATGAAGCAGCCTATTCTTATCGGTTGGATGCCGTTTCACTTTATTCAAAACTAGCAACTACTAGTCCTAGAGTTGCTTTGAAAAAGATTCACTTTGGTTATGATTATACGCTATGTGCTAATGTAGACAATAATATAACAGGAAGCAATACTTTCGATGGAACGGGAAAACTCAGTTTGAAGCAGCTACATTTTACCTATGAAAATAGTGGTAGAGGAGCCTTGTCTCCATATCTATTTGGGTACGGAGATCTTGACAATACGCAAACTATAAATCCAAATTACAATACTCATCGCTACGACCGTTGGGGGAATTATAAAGACCCAAATACTGGTGATGATTGTGAGCATCAAGACTTTCCGTATACGGATCAGTATAGGTCGCAAGCAGAAATGGATGCGATGGCTTCCGTTTGGCATCTGCGAGAGATACAATTACCTTCTGGTGCTAAGATCGAAGTACAATACGAAGCGGACGATTATGCCTATGTTCAGGATCGAACGGCCATGCAAATGTTTAAAATGACTGGGGTTGAGATGAATGGAGGTTCTGTTTTAAATCCAGTAGAAGATCCTACGCTAAATCAAAGAAAAATTTATTTTGAATTAGAAAAGAACATTCCAGTTGGATTAAGCGCTGATGCATTATTGGATAAGTATTTTGAGGATCTCCAAGGAACTGCTCAGGGTACCAGTATCGGTGATTTGCTTTATTATAAAATCTTAACGGATATCAACGAATCAAATAGTTATGAATATGTATCTGGTTATGCGGAACTAGATACATATGGTTTTGGTGATGCGGTGAATGGAGAATATACACACGCATACGTAGTCGTAAAACCTGCAAAGATTGGGAAGCAGAATAAGGAAAGAAACTATCACCCTTTTTTGGCGAGTGCTTGGCAAAAGTTGAAATTAGAATATCCGGAAAAAATGAATGGAGAAGCCATAGATATCGCGGATGGAGATTTTAATGCTGCCATTAAGCAATTTGTCAATAGCTTTTCTGAAATCAAGAATATATTTCAAGCGTATTATAAATATTGTGCAGACGAAAGTTTTGGAACTAAGCTGCGCCTCAATAAATCTTTTATTCGCCTCAATACACCCGATAAGATAAAATATGGTGGCGGGGTGCGGGTCAAACAGGTTGTACTAAATGACCAATGGGACGTAGGAGAAGATGGTATTGAGGATTCGAGTACTTACGGTCAAGTATATGAGTATAGGATGAAAGATAAAAATGGCTTGGAAATTAGTAGTGGCGTAGCTACGAATGAACCTGCTATTGGTTATGATGAATGTGCGTTACGCACTGCAAAAAGATGGACTTATAGTGTTTATTTAAAATCAATAGAAAATAATTTATTTGAATATCCAATTAACGAAAGTTATTATCCAGGTCCATCGGTGGGATATAGTAAAGTCACGGTTAAGTCTTTGGCTACTGCTTACTCTTTGGATGCGGAAATTAAACCGTCGGATATAGAAGATGGCTTTGGAAGTACGGGGATTACCATTAACGAATTTTACACAGCTAAAGATTTTCCAATCTTTACCGAAGAAACTGAATTAGATCCTAAAGTAAGAGAAGAGTGGATTCCATTTGGGATTGGTACTTACAAAAACTCGGAGTATACGGGCTCTCAGGGCTATGCAATCACACTAAATGATATGCACGGTAAACCGCATAAGGTTACTCATCTTGGTCAGGATAAAAATAATGAAATTATCGCAGATACCTTGAGTCAAGTTATTTATACCTACGCTGCGGACGATGTTGACATACAAACGGTCGGTGGCAAAAAAAGAGCAATTCGGGTGCTAAATAATATGGTAGATGTGTTGCTAGCCGATGAGCCAGGCGCAACGTCGGCTACGATTAGAAAGCAACAATTGGGGGTGGATTATGAATTTTTTACAGACATGCGAGAATCTAGTTCTAATGCTGGAAATGTCCACGTTGGCTTGCAAGTAGATTATATACCACCCTTTATTTTTGGAATTAGTGGTTGGCCAAATTTTAATTATACGGAAAGTAAAACGAGAACAGCGGTCACCAATAAAATAATCAGGAAGTCGGGTATCCTTGTCAGAACGGATGCTTACGATGGGCAATCTCACATTGTGACGCACAACAAAGTATTTGATCCACTCACCGGACAAGTATTACTTTCTACAGTTAATAATAATTACGATAAAGAAGTCTATAGTTATAATATTCCCGCAAGGTTTGCCTATGAAAATATGGGTGCCGCCTATGAAAATTGGGGAACAGAATTTATTACAGACTTAGTGCAAGGTAACTGTCCCGGAGAATGGAAAGTTACGAATATTGAAACCGCGATCATTCCATTAATTAAAGCGGGTGATGAAGTCGTTTTTACAGGAGCTTCCGGTACAAATACTGCAGACGTAAAAGGAATTGCTTACTTGGAAGATATCCGAAGTGGTGATCCTTTTTTGAAAGTTAAAGCAATGAGTGGCGGTCCAAATATGCAAGCGGGAGAATATCATTGTAAGGTCGTGAGATCTGGTAAACGGAATCACTTGACGGCAAGTGTTGGAGGAATTACTACCTTGGATCTCGATCCGACTAGTAGCGAAAGTCGATCGCTCAAAACGACGAACGTAGTGGTACCGTTAAATAATAATAATAACGAGACCATTCCTGTCACCTATAATACGGTCGATCAAGTGCTTGGCATTAGTGCGGTTACTTACAGTGATTGTTGGGACTTAGAGCGGGATGAATGTAGTGGTTCCGAAAATAAATCTGGCTACGAATTAGGAACGAAAGGAGTCTGGAAACCACATCGCACCTATGCTTACGTAACTAACCGAGGAGAAGATGAACCAACCGCTAATCAAGCGCTGGATCTCGCTACGCAGGGAGTAGTAAACAATGTGCCAATTTTTAATTGGGAAAATCCATTTTTCACTTTTTTGGGCGATACGACGAATTGGAAAATGACGAATGAAGTAACAAAATACGGCATCAACGGAGCAGAGTTGGCGAATAGAAATATTTTAGGTCAGTACAGCGCAGCACTTTATGCTTACAAGGATAATTTACCCATTGCAGTAGGTACGAATGCAGATTATTATGAAATGGGATTTGAAAGTTTTGAGGAATTTCCAACGACCATCGAACCTGGAGATGGTAGTACTTTGCTGGGGAATGGGAATATTGATTTCCCCTACCTATTTAATCAAGGAAACTCAGGTATTGAAGCTATTGAAAATAGAACTACGAAAAAGTATAATTTGGTCAATGGCTTCAAGGCTAATAGTAATATTCTTTGGGTGGATAAAACGTTCGTCACCGCAGCAAGGCTTCCTTCAAGTGTTATTTTGCATTTGACCGATACACAAGGTAGAAATTATGAAAGAACTTATAATACAGTACTCTTGCAAAATGCTGTCAATAGTAATTTAACCTTGAATCAGTTTTTGTATCAGGGAGATTTGACGGAGTATATTATTAATGGAACGGATTGTTCGGTTGAGCTACCTGCTACGGAAACGTTTACGGGATATGCAACTTTAGTGTATTGCAATGACTATGTTCAAGTTGCTAATTGTTGTGATGAATCGAATGAATCAGACGGTTGTATTGCGCCTTTTTTCCTAGAAATTATTGATGCCATTGATTGTATGTTACACACGAGCTGTGATGAAAATGGGAAATATCCTATTTATAATGTCAGTAATTCTAGCTATTTCACTGGAGTCAGATCTGCTTCCAATAACGGACAAGACATTGATATCCTTAATTTAACTATTTCGCCAGATACACTCTTTAATAATGACGTACACTTCCGAGGATTAGATAATGTACTGCTAGAGGAGTTATGTTTCTTAGCGGATTTGAGTAATCCAAGAGTAGATTTGAGTGTTACGAATATTACAGATTATACAGGCATCTTAGTGGACGTAAGGTATACGGATGGCAGCGTAGGTACATTAGCGCTGGGAGATGGTGCTAGTGGCTTGTATGATTGTGATAATGGTACGAGCGGAAGTGGTGGTGGCAATAGACCCAAGGTAGATGCTGTGAAAAAACAGGGGAATAGATACGCGGTAGATCCAGGAAGTAGCGCTGGCTGTAGTTCTGGAACAAGTTCGATTACCCTTAATTCAGGCGTAGCGCATACCGGTTCAAAAAGTTTATTAGTGAACGAAGATTTGAGTTTTGAGCAGCGTAGTATGCAGCTCATTCCAGGTAAAGAATACATCATTAGTGCTTGGGTGCACCGACCGAATGTAAATCAAGCAAGCTTTGCAGATGGTAGTTTGGGACTTCAAGTTGAAATGTCGGGTACGGCTCCTGTATTTTTCTCTCCCAAGGGTGCTGTTGTGGAAGGCTGGCAAAGAATTGAAGGACGATTTACCTATCAGGAAAATTATAAAAATTATTGGGTACTTAGTTTCAAAGTAGGTACAAGTGCGGCCAGTTTTGATGATTTGCGGGTTTATCCTTTGTCAGGAAATATGCAGACTTACGTTTATGATCCAGTTAATTATCGACTCAAAGCTTTATTGGATAATAATAATTTTGCGAGCCTTTATCACTACGATGAAGAAGGGAATTTATTCTTAGTGAAAAAAGAAACTGAGCGAGGGATTAAGACAATTCAAGCCTCTAAAAATTATATTCAACCTAATTAATCATCAATTGGCAGTTCATTGATTTGCTCAAAATAATGAAAACTTTAATAATTATGACTGTTCAACACAAGACTAAGAAACAGCTGTTAATATCAGGGCTATCAACTTGTTGGTTGATCTTGTTGTTCCTCTTGTCAAGTACTTTGATTGGTAGCGCTCACGAACAAACGTACAGCACTTCATTAGATCAATCCGGACACGTAACGGGAGCCAGTATTTTTGTTAAAGATCCATTACGGGCAGATCCGATTGGAATCGCTCCAAATATTAATTATGTAGTAGAACGAGCCGTACAAGTATCTTTGGTTTATCACCGTGCAAAGCGTACAGATATTCTTGGTAATTATTGGTGGTACAGAGTACATTACGAGGTGTACGAAGAAGGAGCAACGACGCCCTATGAAAGTGGAAGCATTGAAATTAATCACCAGCAAGCCGGTGGCGTTTACGAAGCTTTAAATAAATACTTAACTACGACTGGAGCGGTACAGCTAAAAATTGTACAAGTAGAAGCAAGCACGGATGCTTGGCAAACGACGATTAGTAATCCTGTCGATATAGTGCCAGATGATATTCGTTTAGAACTGCGGATGAATGTCGATCGGTATGATTATTTGGCACCGTCGGCGACTACGAATGAATTAACCGATGTATTTTCAGCAAACACGCATAGCTTACAGGTCTATTGGAGGGTTGTTTTAGGGGCAGAATATTATGAGCTAGAATGGGTACACATTGATAATGAAGTTACGACTCCGCCGACGGCAGAGAAACGTTTTGACAATGCTATTCGGGTAGAAGTCTGTGAAACCAGTTATCAAATTTTAACGCTATATCCTGCGGGGAAATTATACTATCGAGTACGACCTGTTGGTCGATTTATTCGAGGTCAAAGTGAATATACTCATTTGAAATATGGCGCTTGGTCTTCAGGTACAAACGCTCGGATACTTCCCGGTTTTGAGGCGGATAAGAACTGGCAGGCTGTCGCTAGTTTTGCCGAAGAAGGTAAATCGAAACACGTTGTCAATTTCTTTGACAAAGGTCTGAGGAGTCGTCAATCTCAGGTTAATTTAAGTACAGAAGAACAAGTACTGGTTTCCACGAATCATTACGACGTAGAAGGACGTGGAACCTTAAATAGTTTGCCCGTTCCCGCAAAAAACAATGAGAACAATCTATTTTATAAACCGAAGTTCAATCAAAATTTAGCAGGTGCCGCTTACGATCGAAATGATTTCGATAAAACGGGTTATGCAGAATCGGTCAATACGACGAGTGGGGCAGGATACTATTTTTCTTCGGCACACGCTGCTGATGTAAGCGCGGATGATTTATACAAAGATTATATTCCTGACGCAGGTGGTTTCCCTTTGACACAAACGGTTTTTAGTAATGATGGTTTGGGGAGGGTCATTGAGCAAGGTGGTGTTGGTGCATTTTATCAAATTGGGAAAGGGAGCACTACGAAATACTATTACGATGACCCAAGTGAAACACAGTTGCGTAGGTTGTTTGGTAAAAATGTTGGCGCTGCAAAATATTACAAAAGAAATATTGTTGAAGATCCGAATGGTCAGCTCAGTATAAGTTATTTGGATATCTCGGGTCGGGTCATTGCTACGGCTTTAGCTGGTGCGTCACCAAGTAACGTTGATTCCCTAGCAGATCGAGCGAGCAAATACCTGACGGAAAATTTGATGGGCAATAATGTTGTTAATACGAGCCAAGGAACAAGTACCGTTATTACGAAAGTGATGAATGAAGCGGTGGGTAATATTGCAACATTTAGCTATAACTTTAAAGGAAAAAATGAATCATTTCTCTTACCGGAAGGGGAGCTTTGTTTAAGCTGCGAATACGAATTAACAATTAGTATGACGTCTCCTTGTGGCGAGCCCGTTACAGTAGATTTTCCTACGGGTGCGGCTACCGTTTATCGACAGCAATTTACGGGAGGAGATATTTCTTGTCCACTCAGCAATACTACCTTCGACGTACCAGCGATTAACTTCTCGGTCACGATGGGGGAAGTAGGAACTTATCATCTAAAGAAAGAATTAAAAGTTGTTGAAAAAGATATCGCAGATTGGGTACAAGTTTTAGAAGGGAATGGATTACTACCTTCGATTGATTATTTTGATAGTCTTTACATCGCTCAGATTGATACTGCCGCGTGTGAATTTGATTGCTATCATATTTATTACGAAACTTGTTATGAAGTAGGTGCTGCGCAAGGATTAACTGGAGCCGATTTAAATGATTTCATAGAAACCTGTGTGGATGAAAAATGTAGTGCCTCGGTCACAACGGTACCTGCTGCTGTTGCGGAGCGACAATGTGAAGTCCTTTATAATCAAATGATTCTGCAAGTATCACCCGATGGTTGTTTGTATGGTCGGGGCAAATGGTGGGAAGATTATAATATAGACCTTAGCGATTTGCAATTTGATGTTTTGCAAGCAGGAGGAGCTTATCTGAGCTATGCTGGCGATGATCCAGAAATGCAAGACTTGCTAGAAAATGCTAGCGTTTGGCAAAGTGAATGGGCGGAACTTATTGTGGTAAAACACCCGGAGTATTGCGACTACGAATTTTGTCAAGCTTCTTACGACAGTAGATTATTTGATTTTGAGTTATCGAATACCACGAGTTATGCTGATGCTATAGCAAAAGGTTTGGCAGTAGAGAATGCTCCTAATACGGACCCTAATTATGCCGCAGCGATTCTTTCGTTGGATCCAGCTTTTCTTAGTACGGGCGTTTTACAGAATAATATTTATGATTGTGGGGATGACTTCGCATCAAGGATAGCGCTCTATTCCGATGATCCACTCGACTGTGATGGAGATGGCGTTCCTGATGTTTCGACAAATAACTTTCGAAATTTACACGAATTTGTGGAATGTGCTTTCGCTGGGGAAAGCGAAGCGGTAAAATGGCAACGATTACTCGGTTTTTATAAAGGATTAAAGGAGCAAGCGTTGCGCGAATGTGCAGCTAATTATTGTCCAGGTATGGATGATGGGTGTAGTCTAAAACAAGACTATAGTATTATTGATGTCGATACGCAAGAAGCAGCAGAAGCGTTGGCAGGAAATAAAGTGGCAGAAATGTGTATTTCCTTTTGTGAAGAAAACGTTGAATTTTGGTTAGCTGAAATTATGGCGAATTGCACGGGACTTGGATCGGGAGACTTACTTACAATTAGAAAAAAATTAGAAGACTATTGTGAACGAAGTTGTGGGTACGGAAATCCCTTGGCGCATTTACTGACAGAAGAATTACAAGATGAAGATTTAATCGCAATTCAGAATATTTTGGACGATAGCGATTGTACAGACAATCTACTTTTAAATATGTCAGTAACTACTTCAGAAAGTTACACGGTCGCTTTAAACGAAAATGGGGATACCATCTTTCATGAGGTTTTGGGAGGATGCTACATTGCGCCTTGTATTCAAGATGCATTAGCGGCGGGAGATGATTTAGTACGATATAATGAATGCTACGTTGGAGGGACGAGTGGTGTTAATTATCCTGATGTAAAAGCTTATGATTGGGTTCCGGCCACTAATACTATTTGTACAGATAGTGTAGGAGGACAATTTAAGAGCCTAGTAATAAAGTCAATTGATTTGGAATTAGGCTTTATCTATCTTTCCTCCTCTTTCACAGACTATGTAGGCGTTTGTGATTTAGCGCGAATTATGAACCCCCAAATATATTATACGGTTACAGGGTCTTATATTGGTGTAGATGGTATACTTAAGAGTAGTGGTGACACCGTTCTACTTCAAGTTGCTAGGATTGGAGGAATTTATGGACCATTAATTAATTGTATTGACTCCATGACGGTTCCCGTTTTAATTCCAAGAATTGATACGGTCGTTGTTGATTTAGACACCTTGCGGCAGCACTGCATTGACGAGTTATACGCTCAAGCCTTAATTCTTGCGGAAGCAGCTTGGCAAGATAGCGTTGATGTATTATTGTCGACCGTGATTAATGCGCAGCAATGCCTCGAACCGCTGGAAGAACATCTTTCCGTAACATCTATTACCACGGAGCATCATTATACCTTATACTATTATGACCAAGCAGGAAACTTGATACAAACAGTTCCGCCGCTAGGCGTAGTACCGCTAGAGAATGGAACGACGACCGTTTTTAATGATCAAGGAGAATGGATCGGGGGGGAGGCAGTTCCAAGTCACGAACTACTCACGGAATATCGTTACAATACCATCGGGCAAGTTTATTGGCAAAATAGTCCAGATGCAAATGAAAGTCGCTTTTATTATGATGACGCACAACGGCTGAGAGTTTCTCAAAATGCGAAACAAAAAGCAACTGCTTTAGGCGCCTATTCCTACACTAAGTATGATGTACAAAATAGGATTGTAGCAGTCGGTCAAATTGAGAATTATACGTTAGCGGAGGAAGATTTGAATACTCCTGATTTTCCAATGCCGCAGCAAAATTACAATTTGACGCAGCAAACCAAAACGTATTATGACGACAGCTACCTTGATCCAAATTTTACGCAAAATCATTTAAGAAATCGAGTTTCCTATACGGAAAACGAAAATATCCGAACACTTTATGACTACGACGTGCACGGAAATGTAAGTAGTTTACAACACGAAATTTTTGACTTTACAACGGAGGTAGCAGGTACGACTTTCCCCGGCATTGACAAGCATCAAATCAATTATCGCTACGATTTAATCAGTGGGAATGTCCTAGAAGTAGCGTTCCAAACAGCGAAGCGAGATGAATTCTATCACCGCTACGAATACGATGCAGACAATCGACTGACTTTTGTCAAAACTTCTGAAGACGGAAATCTTTGGGAAACAGATGCCCGGTATTTCTACTACGCACATGGTCCTTTAGCTCGAGTGGAATTAGGGCAAGACAAAGTACAAGGACAAGATTATTTTTATAACCTACAAGGATGGATTAAAGGGGTTAATCAAGGCGGCGTAGGAAGTCATCTATTTGAAATGGGCTTAGATGGTCACGCGGCGACGGTAAGCAATAAAAATGCATTGATAGCAAGAGATGAATATGCTTATCTGTTAGGTTACCACGACCAAGACTACCAAGCAATAAATGCAGGAGTTAACCTAGGTACAGGAATGGCAACAGTGTGGGAAGACTTAAGTAGTAATATACTGTCGAAAGAACTGAATGGAGAAACTCATTATGGTCTATTCAATGGAAATATTGCCTTGATGTTTACGGATATCAAAGGTTTGAATGGAGATTTGACGGGCAATGAGGGGATGCAAACGATGAGCTATCAATATGACCAATTGCATCGCATCAAGCAAGCTCATTCTAATCACTACGTAGCAGGAACTGGGAGTTGGAGTCCGAATGGAAAATACGATGCGAGTTACCGTTACGACCCAGATGGGAATTTACTCAATTTAAAACGTAAAGGACCGCAGGGTTTGATGGATGACTTGAGTTATCATTACAAGGAGAATAACCATCAACTACTTCGAGTAGATGATGGCATAACAGATGATAACCTCTATGCAAATGACCTTGATCATCGTGAAGACATAGCAGGTGCTTTTTACAGCTATGATTCAATAGGTAACTTAGTAAAAGATCGGTCGGAAGCCATTGATACGATTATATGGAGTGTATACGGAAAGCCTTTAGAAGTTATTTTCACTGCGGGAAGTAACAAAGAAAACATCCGCTACACTTACGATGCATCCGGTAATCGGTTAAGTAAAACTAAGGTATCGCCATTGCCCGGTAGGTCTACCACTACGTTTTACGTCAGGGATGCCAGTGGTAATATTATGAGCATCTACGAACGTAGATACCGAGGTTCAACCATTTTATTTCAAAAAGAAACCCCTATTTTTGGATCAAGTCGGCTAGGAACTCGCAATTATGTAGAAAAACACTTATCTTACGAAGGCAATGTTATCATTGCATCTACGATCGAACGCGTTCGTGGGTTGAAGGTATACGAGTTGAGTAACCACTTAGGAAATGTGCTGGCGACGGTGAGTGATTACAAGCGTGGGATCGAGACGCATATTACGAGTGAGCAAGATGGACAGGCGGATTATTACTTGGCGAGTGTTGGGAGTGCGAATGATTATTATCCTTTTGGTTTAGCGATGCAGGGTAGGACGTTTAGTGGCGTGGGCGGGTATCGTTATGGGTTTAATGGGAAGGAGATTGATCAGGATATGAATCAATCTAGTCAGGGGCAGTCTGTTTTGGATTATGGGTTTAGAATTTATAATCCGAGTATAGCGAAGTTCCTTTCTGTTGATCCACTTGCTTCAAACTTTCCTTGGTATACACCTTATCAATTTGC
>CALFBG010000047.1 GCA_937951685.1 uncultured Saprospiraceae bacterium
GGATATTGCGACGCAGCGGGCAACAATCAAAATTACGAATACATTCAGAGTATTCTTTTTGGTAGTATTACCAATAATAGCGGTAGTGACAATGGCTACGGAGATTATACAAATTTAAGTACCGACCTCGCAGCGGGCAATACTTATCCGATTAGTCTGAATCCTGGTTTCCCTGGACAAGCCTACAATGAATCTTGGCGGGTATGGATTGATTACAACCGTGATGGTGATTTTGACGAAGCGGATGAATTAGTATTTTCTGGTAGTGGAACGGGCAACGTAGCCGGAGATATTTTGGTTCCAACTACTACTGCTAACGGTGCGACTCGAATGCGCGTAGCGATGCAATGGAACTCCACACCCGTGCCTTGTGGGAATTTCACTTACGGTGAAGTAGAAGATTATCTCGTTACTTTATCTGGAGGAACGGGCAATAGTGGTGCGCCGAGAATTATTTATACCAGTGCGAATGAAAATACAAGATTAGAGTTTGAGGTATATCCTAATCCCGTCAAAGCTCTTTTGAATCTAGCCTATACAATTGATAAAGATTTAGCGACGGAAGTTTATGTGACGAATGCGCAAGGTATCATTGTCGCTTCCGAGCAATTGGATAATGGCATAGGAGAACATCGATCGCAACTAGACTTGTCTAGTTTACCAAATGGATATTATATGATTTATATAAAAGCAAAGGGAAGTCTGACTCGAACGAAAGCTTTTATTAAAATAAGAGATTAAGTTTTGATTTTCGGATTCCAAGTTATTTAAAACTTGGAATCCGAAAATTATATTTTGTTTAAATAGCTTGCCAATATTCTTCTACCTCAGGTGTAGAAAATTCAACTTTAGTTGGGACATTTAGAAATGGATAATTCACTTTAGAAAGATATAAACCTTGAGGATAAGCTAAGGTAAAATACCTTAAAGGCTTTTGTTCTGCGAGAATTGATTCAAAGGTTGCGAGTGTTGATTTCCCCGTTCCTACCTCTAATAATTGTCCCATGATTAATCGAATCATTGCTTGCAAAAATCGATTGGAGCTAATTTGAAAACGCAATCGCGTCCCTTTCGCATTCAAGAATAAACGCGCATCCTTTATCTCGCATAAAGTATGTTTGTTGAGGTCCGGTCGTTTGCATAGCGATCGAAAATCCTGATACTTGGTTAGGAGCGTAGCTGCTTTTTGCATCGCGGCAAAATCCAAGCTTTTTAATTGATAAAAAGAACTATGATCCTTGAGAAATGGATTTTTATAAAAATGTAGAAAGTAATCGTAAGTTCTCAACTTTGCATCATAGCGAGCGTGAGCTTTTTCCTCAACTGGAATGAAATCAAAAACTGCAATATCATCAGGCAACATTTTATTCAACCGAAAGACGGCATCAAAATCGAGTTCCGCTTCTACATCAATATGCATAAAGTATTGACTGGCGTGCACCTCGGCATCTGTGCGACCACAACCGATACAAGTGATCGGTTGGTGCAACATCAACTTAAGTTGTTGCTCCAATACTTCTTGCACGGAAACTACATCAGGTTGTCTTTGCCAACCTCGATAGGCCTTTCCATTATAAGCTAGATGAATAAAATATCGCATTCAGAATTTATCTCAAGTTTCATCCCGTTGTCATTGTTGACTAAAGGAAATTAAATAATTGCTCAAATTAATTAATCCTTAAGGAGTCGTCGTATTTTTAAGCAACTATTTTGTAAAAGTTATTTTCAATCGTGTTGAAAAAAATTAATTATTTTTTATTGAATTCGAAAAAAAAACATTATCATGTGTATATGTTTTAACTACAAAATAGTTTAAATATATTTTCTCTCGAAAAATTTATCTGTTCGTAGCAGGTAAATATTCTACTCTCGGTCTAAAATAAACTAAATAAATACTTTGGTATTCCACCATTGAGGTTGGCAGCGATGCTAGTTTCATGGAAGAACTATTAAACAGGTTTAGTTTATGCTACTTAGACTCAAGCATTCACCACTCCTGAAATTTTATTATCGAAGTTGTCTTTACCTATGGTTAAGTCAGCTACGGAATGGCTTTGTCTTTTATATCTTTTTTGGGGGGTTGTTTTACTTCTCAAAAAATATTGATTAGGAGCGATACTAGCTATTTCCCTGACTACGCTTTTTTTAAAAACGACTTCACTTTATTCACTCACAAAATTTCAGTTATTATGAAAAAAGCATTAAAAGTTTTATCGATCACCATGATTCTAGCACTCGGTGCTATGATGACATTCTCGACAATTCATGCTCAATCTGCAGTTGGTATTTCTGCGATAGCTAAAAAAGGGCATTGGGTTACCATTAACTCTCACTATGAAGATGGAGAATGGCATATTCTTCAAGAATGTCAAACGGGAGGTTCAGATTGCATTAGAGGGAAATTTAATACCATCAAACAGGCAGGTGCTCCTGCTCCACTCTAGTCGCTAAATGATTAAACATTACTTTTCAAAATTTCTTCAGCATGATAAGCCCTTCAAAGCTTATCATGCTGATTTATTGGTATCCTTGATCGCATTAAGTATGCTCTTCTTACTGGTTGCGTGTGAACCAAAACAGAACCCTTTCTTAGAGCGTCAATGTGACTCCTTGGGTAACACCAGTATCTCTTTAGTCAAAGTGGATTCCTTTAAAATTGAGGAACCATTTGAATACGAAGGTCCTCATGACTTTTACGATTTTTACGATGACAAAGAGAACAAATACATTATTCAATCTGGTAATAACAATAATATTCTTTTTTACAACATTACCACGGGGCAACTAGAAAAAGTAATTAATCCTGACGATCAACAACCGACTGCGGAAAAAATTAGATCGATCTATGTTCATAATCTTGATTCTATTTTTTTTGCGGATACCTACTTAGCAGCTATCTTTTTAATTGATGGAACGGGTAAACTGTTACAGCGATGGAGCTTTGAACATGATGCAACGATGTTTTTGGATAACGCTCCTGCTTATACTTTACACTCTTCTTATCAGAACTTATTTTATGCTCCTCCAGCACTTCACCTCGCGGTAGATTATGGTCAACTCCTTGATTTTACAACTGCTAAAAACTGGAAGCACCACAAGATCTACGACGTTGAAACTAAAACCTTGAAATCGAGTTTTGGTACGTTGCCTCCCTATTATACTTACACCAAAAACGCCAAGCATCTTGATAATTTTCTCGTACCAACAAAAATAGTTGAACCCGAACGAATTTTGATCAGTTATCCACTTAGTCATGCTATCCAAGTATACAACAAGGCTGGTGAATTTGTAGCAGATAAGTGTGCGGCAAGCAGTTTTATTGATTTGCTGGATGCACCACTTACCGTGAAAGAGAAGCAACAAGAGTTTCTTAGGTTCGCCGCTTCGCCGTACTATATGAATTTATCCTTTCATGCTGATTTGAATATTTACTCTCGTTTGGTTAAACGTAAGTACGACATTCAAAACGAAGATGGAAGTTTGAAGTCGCCTTTAGGTATTCAATATACCATGATTTTATTGGATGCGGAGCTCAATCCAATTGGAGAAAAACTACTTGACGATTATCTATATGACTGGCGATTTTCGCTAGCTACTGCGGATGGATATATTGTTTCTTCTATTGGAAAGCAATGGCTTGGCAAAGGCTATTTGATATATAACAAGCAGTACAAAATAACTATTGATTAAGACTATTCACAAAGATGAAAAAAATAAATACGCTGATCATTACACTACTACTGATTACCGCTTGCCAAAAAAAAAGTCCTCCCTTCCCGTATGCGCTAGGCTTAAATAGCTATATGTCAAAAGTATTAGATTATGATCTAAAAAACATAGCGGAGGAAACCATTATTTTCCTTCCGTTGGAATATTGTCCTTCTTGTATCACGGAAGGTATTCAATTCGTTTCACAACAAGAGCAACAAGAAAAGACTAGCCTAGTTTTTATTGGAGATGAAAAAACTTATCCAAATCTCGAGCTGTATATTCAACAATTAAAAAAGCGATATCCTTATAAAGTAGATGCTTTCAACAAACATCACAGTTATGCTTGTGGTATCAACAATCCTCTCCTGATTCAAATTAAAAACGGAGAAATTATAGCCTACATTTACTTGGAAGCAGCTAACTTCGAAAATGCAAAACAATTTTTTCTTTGATTCAGCTGTACTGTATTTTTAGCTTTTGGAACAAAAAAAAGTACCAAGCCAAAATGGGATAACCATTCAATTGCCTTGGTACTTCGTTTGCTAATCATTGCCGAAAAGGCAATAATATTCTAACTCCTTTTGTCAAGCGATCAGCCTATTGATTTGAGTTCATAATAATAACTTTCTTCAAGCCTGTCTTTTCCCCCATACTCACCCGCAACAAATAAACGCCATCTGCCAGGCCTTGAAAGTCTAGTAAATTTCTTCCTTGTTTAGCAAGAATATTTTTCGCTCTTACGGTTTCTCCACTGAGGCTCATCAAGCTTATCTGCATTTCATCCCCATAAGCTTCTTCGAATTCAAGGTATAATTCTCCGTTGGATGGATTAGGATAAAGCTTAAAACTATTGGTCAAGTCCGTTGTGTTGAGCACAATACTTGTTTCGGTATCTACGCCCAGACTCAAGTTGTAATAAGTTCCACTACCAGAAGTTTCCAGCTTTACGGTTTTGACCATATAAATATTTTCCCCTTGCAAAGGATCAGTATCAATATAGCTTGTCGTAGTGATTGCTTCTTGGTGAATACGTTCAAAAGTTCCATTGATACTATTCGACCGATAGACATAATAACCTGCGACTGTTTCATCCGTCGGTGCAGTCCAGCTCAGCTCAATGGTTTCGGTAACTTGGTTGGCGATTGCGGTGACGTCCTGTGGCATTTTTACGGGATGCATTCGTAAAGAAGGATCGCCCATTAAAGCCGTGTGTACCAATTGAGGTGCCGTATTGTAAAGTCCGTTACTCGTATTTTGAGTACGAATAATGCTGTAACCGATGTTATATCCCATAGCCATGTGATGAAACGTATACGCAGGACTTCCCGCCCAACAATTTGTCAAGGTCAAGCCTTGCGCCAAAGGTGCTCTCAAGAAATTATTACTATTATCCCAATCTCCAAACTGACTTCCAAAAAGCATGGTAAAAACGGTCAACAAAGAATCGCTTGCAAAATCTTGCGTATTCCCGATGCCACCTGCGCTGATGTGTGAACCACCACCACAGCCATAAGACCACAAATAAGATTCGTTTTTCATCGTAGTGAAGTAATCTAGTTCTTCCGTATTTTCTGCACCAAACATGGGTGCGAAATTTCTCCAGCCACTCGCTGCCGGTGCGGCAAATTGATGCATAAAATTATCATCAACTAAAGCGCGACGTTGTACGGATAATTGCGCCGTTTTGAAGGCGTGATTCTTATCTAAATATCTTCTCGTCAATTCAAACTCATCTAAATCGAAAAAGTTCAAGCGCGATAAATCTACTCTACCGACTTGCAACTCCATTTCCGTAGGAATAGAATCTTGATCCAATTTTCCATCTCCGGGAATATTGTGATTACGGAGTGGTAATGCGTCCGGCGTGGTAATATCGATAAGGTTATCAGTCCAGACGCCCGTTAATTCTCCGTAGTAAGTATCGGCAGCCCAAGCACCTTCATGGTTTTCCTTATGCGTATCGGGAACGATATAGCCAGAATACGGAACGGGTACGTGCCCCAAAATAAATAAAGATTTTAAATCTGGTGTTTCGGCATAAACCGTTTGTATCACCGCTTTCACATCAGCGACGGGATCATTTTGATTGACAGATCTTCTTTTTACTCGCCAACCGTCGCGAATCAAATCCAATTCCAACCGATCAATTTCCTGACTCAGTGGCGTGAGATAAGCGTCGTCAATCAGCAGTAACATTGTTCCTCTGTTTTCTAAAGCTGGTACTTCGATACCCGCGTAGATAAATCCATATTTAGGTCGCTCAATAATGTGCGTGCCTACTGGTCCGGAGCTCCCCAACTCTTCTCCCGTTTGGCTATTTTTCAAGACCCAAGAAGTACTATTGGGAAACATATCTGGAGCAATGGTCACGTTGATATCAGTACAAGCATTCCCATCATCGCAAGCGACAAAATCGTGAATGGCTTGCGTTCCAAAACTGTTGCCGTGGGCTTGTACCGTTCCACAAGCTTCGACGTTGTAGTAGCCAAAGCCAAAGCTACAGCACAAACCAATATCGTACATATCGCTAATTACAAATTGCAGCGGTGTTCCTGCCGCAACGCAAATCGTTTGGCGAGCGAGGTCAAATTCTTCTTTAAAAAAGGCATATTCATAAGCTTCCCCAACGACAACATTTTGATCAACGTAAGTCGTTGCGTCACCGGCAAGGGTATCAATTGGAATACCCCAATCCTGCGCGGCGAGTTCTTTTTTATAGACAATATACTTATTGGCAGCTTCGTCTGCGGGCCAAGAGAAATTCAGTTGTGGTGGCGTCGTGGTGGTAGTGACGGATACTTCGACGGAACGTTCTTTTGCCGTTTGGGCAGAAAGTGTTATATTCATTACGCAAAGTAATACACCAAAAAGGATCGTTTTCTTCAACATGTTCGTAGATTTTTTCATAAGAATATACAAGATAACCAATAATCAAGCGATATGAAAGGTAAAAATTAACTTTTACTGGATTAAGCTAATTTCATGACATTATAGAAATAGAAGCGCGGATAAAGTCTTATCTTCAAAGCGCGTCACTCGCCTAATTTTATCACTTTTAAAATTCATCAATTATGTTGATCAAAAAATCAAATCGCTCAATCTTAGCGTTGAGTAAAAACGAAAAACTTATGCTTTTGGAAGCAGAAATGACCTTACAACTCAAGGGAGGAAATACCTCTAAAACCCGACCTTTAACAGGTTTTTATGATTAAATACTTAAAAGAAGTTGTTTAAAAAGAGCAAAATAGCCCAGCCTACTTCTATTGTAGTGCTAGGGCTTTTTTTAGAAAGCGATTTCCTTTCCCAGTTTAATCCATTCTTTCCTTAGTGCCTTACTAAACTTAAGACTCCCCTCCGCATTCAGATGTCCCCAATCGCTAAAATTAGTAATTTCGTTATTGATCATATCCTTGCGCAAGCTGGTATTAAAGTTCAGGTAAGGAATTGCGAGTTCCTTTGCTAAACTGTCGAGGAATAAGGCTGGTGCAGATTGGTAGATTTTTGCGGCTAATTGGTATTCTGGTGGCATCACAAATATGATTTGAATACCTGCGGCTTGCATTTTTTCTACTAAGAGGAGTAAGGCTTTTTTTTCTGCGGTGGAGGATAAAAGCAGGTCGACATCTTCTTCGTAAACAAAATTCTTTGCCTTAAAGGCTGTCGTAAAAGGAATAAACCCTCGGTCGTACGCTTTTACGGGGAAAGCCAAATTTTCGGTTTTAAAACGCAGCGCACTTAATAATTGTTTCCGGTACTTTAGAAAGGCAAGTCTATTTTGTAGCAAAGCCGTTCGATTCAACTCTTTTGAAAGTAAGCAATTCATAAATAAATCTGAAGAGAAATATTCACTATCAGATTCAAAGTCTCGCCACAACCAATCTTCGTTAAACATAAACCAGTCTACTGCGTAAAAGCAAACTTGCGGTTTAGGGTATTGTTTTGAAAATAAATCTTCGTACCATTTTAAATAAAACTGAGGACCTGCGCCGTTCAGGGCAAAGTTGTAAAACTGGAAGTTTTCGGTCTGAAGGATCGAAGGTCTGATTCCGTGAACGGCGTGCGAGGCGCCAATAATAATCGCGTTGCTCTTCGTTTCGATTTGATATAATTCTTGATAATGCAGCGCGTAATGTGGTGGATCTAGATTGTATTTACTTTGAAAAATATTCAAGCCAAAAAGCAAAACACCCAGACAAGCGCTAAAAAAAAACAGTCGGAATAAGAATTTTTTCATGCCTTAGAATTGGAAGTAAATAAATTGATGATCTTCAAAAATCCCCAAGTAAATAATGCTTAAGACTAGCAGGAGGTACAGGCTCCATCTCAGTGGTAAATTACATTTTTGGAGAATCGGAGCGAGCGCATATTTTCCGTTTCGTCCAATCCATTCCATTCCTAAAAAAACAAGGATCAATCCGATCAAGTCGCTAGGTCGAATCGTGGGTAGCGTAAAGAGGGACGGCGAGCAAATACTGGCTAGAATTTGCAAGGCTTGTTCGATACTCTCCGCTCGGAAAAACACCCAAGCCAACAAACACATCGCGAAGGTGCTTAGCATTTGGATGGCTTCTTTCCCAGAAGGTAGCATTTTACCTTCTGCCACTATGCTGAGATGCTGGCGATGTTTATTCGTAAGAATCAACGGCAAAAAGAAGAGTGCGTGTAACGCTCCCCAAACTACAAAAGTCCAATTCGCGCCGTGCCAAAATCCACTGACTAGAAAAATGATCAATACATTTCTCACCACCATTAGCTTGCTGCCTCGGCTTCCGCCCAATGGAATATAAAGATAATCTCTAAACCACGTGGACAAGGAAATGTGCCAACGTCGCCAGAATTCTGCGATATCTCGCGAGAAATAAGGGAAGGCAAAATTTTGTTTTAAATCAAACCCAAACAAGCGGGCGGTACCAATCGCAATATCGGAATAACCAGAAAAGTCGCCATAAATTTGAAAGGCAAAAAACAATGCGCCCAGCAGTAAGGTACTTCCAGTATGCGCCGCCGAATCATTGAATATCAAATCTACAAAAACGGCACAATTATCCGCGATCAACATTTTTTTGACGAGTCCCCATAAAATTTGGCGCAAGCCATCGACGGCTGGAGTATAATGAAATATTCTGCGTCGTTGGAATTGTGGCAAGAGCTGAGTTGCTCGCTCAATCGGTCCTGCAACGAGTTGTGGAAAGAAACTTACGAACGCAGCGAATGCAAAAAGGTCGGTTGTTGCGTTGAGTTTTTTCCGGTAAACATCTATGGTGTAGCTTAAGGTTTGAAAAGTATAGAAACTAATTCCTACGGGTAAAATAATTTTTAGCGTACTACCTTGAAGTTCTTTGCCGAAGAGCGAGAAAACTTCTAAAAAATTTTCGAGGAAGAAATTATAATATTTAAAAAAAGCCAGTAAGCCTAAATTAAAAAAAATGCTCGCCCATAACAATAACTTTCGCTTCAACAGATCTTCTTGGACTTGCAAGGTTCTTCCGATGTAAAAATCAACCAAGGTACTAAGCACAATCAAGGATAAAAATCGCCAATCCCAGCAGGCGTAGAAGTAATAACTCGCGGCAACGACAAATGCATTTTGCCACGTCAAATTTTTATTTGTGACAAACCAATATAAGAAAAATGTAATCGGTAAGAAAAGTGCGAAATCAATAGAATTGAATAGCATGGTAATGCAAGACTGGGGTTTAAATATTGATGCTAAAAAGCTCCTCCTGTGGTTGCGTAAAGGTAAGTTTTATTTTTGGTTTGTATCCTGAGATCAGTTGACAAATATTGGGGTAATATTTTAATAGACCAAGCCCATTCCAAAATTTTGGAATGGGCTTGGTCGTTAGTGTTTTTTCTAAAAAGCAATGTACTTTAGAAGGTATAAATCGGTGCTACTTGTGGCACCCTACTTGGATAATCCTTTCGCTTAAATCCTTCCGTGGTAAAACCAGCATCTTGGTGTTGGAGGAAACGAATGATGGCATCAAGCGGAGAGTAGGTTCCGTCCAGCTTCCCTCGACACTGTAGTTTGCTCCCACGAAACATATTTTTATATTGAAGTTGTTTTAAAATGATGTTAGAAATTGAAGGCAAAGGCTTGTGATTCAGGACGAAGCTCTTTTGCATCCCATCCGCAAGCGGTAAATTCTGCTCAGAATTTATGCAGCTATAGCTGCGGTGACGAAAAAAAGCTGAAGTACTGGGTTACAATGCTTTGCCCCTGCCTGCCGGCAGGCAGGTGTAAATATTAAGATCTATTTTTTTGAGATTTGATCTTCGAGTTCTTTAACTCGG
>CALFBG010000048.1 GCA_937951685.1 uncultured Saprospiraceae bacterium
AGCTTATAGGTTTTTTGATTTTTCTGTTAGTAAGGTATCGCTCCGCTGGAGCTTATAGGTTTTTTGATTTTTCTGTTAGTAAGGTATCGCTCCGCTGGAGCTTATAGGGATTTTAGTTTTTCTGTTAGTAAGGTGTCGCTCCGCTGGAGCTTATAAGGTTTTTTGATTTTTCTGTTAGTAGGGTGTCGCTCCGCTGGAGCTTATAAGGTTTTTTGATTTTTTGTTAGTAAGGTGTCGCTCCGCTGGAGCTTATAAGGCTTTTTGATTTTTCTGTTAGTAAGGTATCGCTCCGCTGGAGCTTATAGGTTTTTTGATTTTCTATTACTTAAGGTTTTGCTGGAGTTTATAGATATTCTGATTCGTATGTTACGAAAACGCCACTACTTTTTTCTCATAAGGAAAAAAGAGTGGCGTATCAATACTTTAGCTTTATATGTTTAATTTATTCCGACTTCAAATTATCTACAGGATTAATCAACGCGGCACCGATAGACTGATAACTAATCGTCAAGATGGCAATGAAGAAAGCGATGATGCCTGCGACGGCAAAAACTTCCCAACCAATGGAAACGCGGTAGGCAAATCCTTGTAGCCACTCTTGCATCACGTACCACGCAATGGGAATGGCAAGTAAAAAGGCGATGAGGACTAATTTTAAGAAATTTATGGTAATCAAATAATAAATGCTTTTGAAAGAGGCACCTAAAACTAGGCGAATGCTAATTTCTTTTTTTCGTTGTTCGATCAGAAAGGCGGAAAGTGCAAACAAGCCTAAACAAGCGACCAATATGGCAAAAAAGGTGAAGCTAGTAAGAATGGAAGCCATGCGTTGAACGGGCTCGTGCATATCCGAAAAATGTCTTCCCAAATAAGAATAACGAATCGCCTGATTCGGAGAAATTTCATCCCAAACCGTGGTGAGGGAACGGAGTAATTGGGGCATATTTTCAGTATTGACTTTGACGGACATAATGGAATTACTATTCTCAATGATAAGGCAAGCGGAACCAATACTTTTTTTCAAATCGAGAAAGTGAAAATCTTTCACCACTCCGATGACCGTAAATTGTTGTCCACCATTGGTGATGCTTTTGCCAATCGGATCGGTGAGCTTGAGTTCATTCACCAAAGTTTCGTTGATAATGGCAGCACTGGTGGAATCCGAACTAATCGCAGGGTCAAAGTCTCGACCCGCGATGATTTCCATTCCAAAGGTATTAATGTAGTCGTGATCTACGGCCCAAAATTGTCCGGGAATGCCTCGGTCTTCGCTACTTTTTCCTGCTTTCCAAAAGGTATTTCCATTTTGCTTGCCTTCCGTAACGGGCAGATAGTCACTGACCGAAGCGTTTTGGACTTCCGGTAATTGTAGCAGTCGCTCTTTGAGCAATGGGAGCTTATTGCCCAAGGTATTGGTGCCTTGTAGGAGAATCACTTGATCTTTATCGTAGCCTAAGTCTTTGTTGAGGATATAACTGACTTGTTGATAAATGATCAGGGAGCCAATGATTAAAATGATGGAAGTGGTAAATTGAAAGACAACCAAACCGCTTCGCGTTGCTGCGTTTTTACTCCCTTTGCTGAGCTTCCCTTTGAGTACTTGAATGGGATCAAAGCCAGATAAGTAGAAGGCTGGATAAAGGCCAGCTAAAAGACCAACGGTCGTTGCAAAAAGAATCATACCGGGAAGCAACCACCAACTTTCCCAAGGAAAACTCAAGTTCTTAACGGCAATTTGATTGAAATAGGGCAGTAAGCTCCACGCAAAGAATACGGCTAAGCCAAAAGAGATAAAACTGAAGAGTAAAGATTCAATTAAAAATTGCTGGATCAAATCACTGCGAAAGGCACCTACGGTTTTTCGTAAACCAACTTCCTTGGCGCGATTGGCAGATTTTGCAGTAGATAAATTAACGAAATTGATGACTGCCAATAGCAAGGTGAAAATGGCGATGGTTCCAAAAATCCAGATGAAGCGGATGTCACTATAGGTGTTTCCATCTTGAATGCCTTCGGATTTGAGGTAGATATCTTTGATGGATTGTAATTCGAAGCTACTTCTACTGGCGTAGAATTCAGGATCTTTCATTCCTGCTTCTTTCATCGTGGGAATGAGGTATTTTTGGTTGATGAGCAAAAGCTTTTTTTCGAGATTCGAAATTTTTGTTTCTGGCTTGACCAGCACGTAAGTAATGTAATTGCTGGCGCGCCAAGATGCTTGTTCTCCTTCCCAAAAAGAACGCCTAGTCATACTCATGAAAAACTCATATTGAAAATGTGAATTTCGAGGTAAGTCTTCCATTACACCACCAACGGTAAAACTGTTTTCCGTATCATCATCCAAAATCAAGGTTTGACCAATTGGATTTTGATTTGGGAAATAAATATCTGCCTTCTTTTTGGTAAGGACGATACTGTTGGCTTGACTCAAGGCATCTTTAAAGTTGCCATAAACCATTGGCGGTTCAAAAATTTCTAGTAGATGCTGATCGATGTACACAAAACCATCTTCGTGATGATTAATCCTTTCGGCTGCCCGCCGAACTTCTCGACTACCTGCGCCGAATAATTGCCCGGCATTAATACGACCTACTTTTTCTATTTCGGGAAAATCTTCGACTAAGGCTTTGGCGAAAGGGGCTGGGAAGTGTGCTCCTTTTCTAAGTGTTCCATCTTCTTTGAAGACGGAAATGACTTTAAATATACGATCGGCCTTGGGATAATGTTGGTCGTAACTCAGTTCGTCTCGAATGAACAAGGCGATGAGTAAACAAACGGCAATACCAACGGCAAATCCACCAATCTTGATGATGGAAAACATTTTTTGCTTCGTTAAGTTTCGCCAAGCTATTTTTAGATTCGTTTGAAACATAAGAGAAAGAGATTTGTTTATTATTCTTCGCTAAAATAGTGTGTCTTAGTTTGGAAAATCGAAAAATCAACACTTCCTGCGGTCGTTTTTGCTTCTTCGATTTTCCAAACCACACTATTGCTCGGAGGTTTATTATTCTTCGCTGAAATAGTGTGTCTTAGCTCAAATTACACTATCAGCTCAGCAGGAATTTTGAAAAAATGGATTGTGTATCAACATTACGCGTTGCCTTGCGTCGTTACCAATTTGCCATCAAAAAGATTGACGACGCGGTGGGCGAAGTGTGCATCTCGTTTAGAGTGCGTGACCATGATGACGGTTGTTCCCGCCTGATTGAGCTCCGTGAGAAGTTGCATGACTTCTTGTCCATTTTTAGAATCTAAATTTCCAGTAGGTTCATCGGCTAAAATTAATTTGGGTTGACTGATGACAGCTCTGGCGATAGCAACGCGTTGTTGTTGTCCACCGGATAATTGTTGTGGAAAATGATTTTCGCGGTGTGCCATTTTCATGCGTTTTAAAATTGCGTTGACCATCGTTTTGCGCTCGCTGGCTTTTATGCGCAAATAAACCAAGGGCAATTCTACATTTTCAAAAACGGTTAATTCTTCGATTAAATTGAAGCTTTGGAAAACGAAGCCGACGTGCGATTTTCGCATCTGCGTTTTGGCTCGACCTTTTAATTTGCCAACTTCTTGTTCGTTGAAAATATACTGACCCTCCGTCGGCGAATCCAACATACCGAGAATATTGAGTAGGGTAGACTTACCACAGCCAGAAGGTCCCATGATAGCCACAAATTCTCCTTGCTGAATGGTGAAGCTTACATTGTTGAGGGCTAAAGTTTCGAGTTCTTCGGTACGAAATACTTTTTTGATATTATTGATTTGTATCATCATTTTATTTTTAAAATCTAATGCGCGTGCTTTGCAACTACACTAGCTTGGGTTTGCTAAATTACTAAACTGTATTTGTTCTTGCTAAGGAATATTTGTTTACTGTAAAATTAATCGCTCCATTTCGGCAAAATCGCGATAGTTGGAGGTAATGACTTTTTCTCCGGCAGCTAAGCCTTCCAGCATCTCGTAGTATTTTGCGTTTTGTTTGCCAATGACAATATTTCGGCGGAGGGCTTGGGTACCTGTTTTGTCGACGACGAAAATCCATTGTCCGCCCGTATGTTGATAAAAACTTCCTCTTGGAATCAGTAAGGCTTGTTTGGATTCCCCCAATTTTAATTTGATGGAATAGCTTTGTCCCGTGTGCAGTTGTTGTGGCTGCGTATCGGTGAAAACAAGATCAATCTTAAACTTTCCATTGCGTACTTCTGGGTAAATTTTCTTGACGCGTAATTCGTAGGTCTGATCTTCTTTTTGGAAACTAGCTTGTAAGTTTCTATTGATTCGATCAATGTAGTGCTCGTCGATTTGCGCTTCAATTTTGTAGGCTTTCAAGATATTGATTTGCCCAATCGGATCGCCCTGTCTTAAACTTTGTCCAACTTCCGCGTCGAGAAAACCGAGTTGACCATCTGCGGGTGCCCGGACGTTGAGTTGATCTAACCTTCCGTAAACCATTTTGAGGGTTTTCTTCATGCGTTTTAAATCTTCGTCTAAATCTTGCATGGTTGTACTGCGCAAGAGCGAATCTTGTCGCGTTTGTAATTGTAGGATCGCATGGTTCTCTTTGGTCAACTCAAAATGTTCTTTCGCTTCGAGATAATCGTCGCGTGAGATAATTTTATCCTCGTATAATTCTGTTTTTTGGATAATACTTCGCTGTGCTTTGATCAATTGATACTTGAGTGTAACAAACTCTTTTTGGGCTTGTAACTGTCTTGCGTCAAAGTTGATTTTTGTAGTACGGAGATCATTTTGTCGAACCGCTAGATTGGTTTCGCTGGCAAGAATTTGTTCGTACAAGGCTCGGTTTTCCAACTTTAAAATAATGTCTCCCTTTTTGACCATCATCCCTTCTTCTACCAGTTTTTCTTTTACCCTACCACCTTCGTAAGCATCCAAATAGATCGTAGCAATCGGTGCTACCGTTCCGTTAATACGAATAAAATCATCAAAATCTCCTTGCTGCACGGGCGCTATGATTACTTTGTCTTGTGACAATTTGAGCGTCGTTAAAGTATTCGTTAAAAAAGCATCTTTTAAGAAAAAGAAAGCAACTATGAGTATGGCAACGAGCCCAAAGTATTTGACTTGTACGTTTCTGTTCTTTTTAATTTTTACGTCCATATTAAGTTTTTTATTAGTAGGTATACGATTGCTGTGCCAGAAAATTAAAACATTGATAATCAGTTTATTAGGATTATTTTTAAGATTAAAAAAAATGAGCTTGTAAAAAAAATAGACAGAAAGTGTAAAAATTTTTTACACTCGTGAGCATCGGAAGAACGGATTTTGTAGCTTTGAAGTGTAGGGGGGAAAGCAGAATGGTGAGGCGGTATAAACTTTATTTGGCAAATTTGGAAGAAATATGATACAAGGGAAAGTGCTCATTATTGACGACAACAAAAGCGTGCTAAGTGCGCTGGAGATTATGTTGCAAATGGAATTCAAAACGGTGGAAATCTTGAGTAATCCGAATCAGATTAAGTCTTACGATGGGCTGGATCAATTTGATGTGGTATTGTTAGATATGAATTTTTCGGCGGGACTAAACTCTGGCAATGAAGGTCTTTTTTGGTTAAAGCAAATTTTAAAAAAAGCACCTCAGGTAGGAGTGATTATGATGACGGCGTACGGTTCGATTGAGTTGGCGGTGAATGCGCTGAAAGAAGGTGCGATGGATTTTGTTTTGAAACCTTGGAACAATCAAAAACTAATTGCCACGATTAAAAACGTATACCGTTTACGCAAGTCAAATTTACAAATAGATCAGTTAGAAGAAAAAGGGCGCAATTTGACGCAAGTCATCAACCAATCGACGAATCAGATTATCGGAGCTTCCAAAGCTGTTCAGCAAATGTTACGGACGACGAAAAAGGTGGCGAAGACGGATGCGAACGTTTTATTTACGGGAGAAAATGGTACGGGGAAAGAATTGATTGCGCGCGCATTACATCTTAATTCCAAACGCAATAAGGAAGTGTTTATCAGTGTAGACTTAGGTTCTATTTCAGAAAGCTTATTTGAAAGTGAACTTTTCGGACACGTCAAAGGTGCGTTTACAGATGCGAAGGAGGATCGCTTGGGGAAATTTGAAGTGGCACATCGGGGAACTTTATTTCTTGACGAAATTGGTAATTTGTCCATTCAAATGCAAGCCAAATTACTGACTGCAATTCAAAGTCGGGAAGTGGTGAGGGTAGGAGCAAACAAGAAAATACCGGTAGATATTCGTTTGGTTTGTGCAACGAATTGTAATTTGAATCAAATGGTGGCGGACGGTTTATTTAGAGAAGATTTGTTGTACCGAATTAATACGATTCACATTGAAGTACCACCCTTGCGCGAACGAGCTGAGGACGTTTTATTATTGGCAGATTTTTATTTAAAACGCTTTGCCCAGAAATACGAGAAACCAAGTTTGAAAATAAACTTAGCCGCACAACGCAAGTTGCAAGAGTACCAATGGCCGGGCAATATTCGAGAATTGCAGCATACTTTAGAACGTGCCGTCATTTTGAGTGAAACGGCGATTTTGGCGCCGAGTGATTTTATGTTAAACCATGGCTCGCAAGCTAAGTTGAACTTGGAAGTAGATACACTGGAAGAGATGGAGCGTTTGATGATCCAAAAAGCTTTGGAAAAGCACGATGGAAATTATAGCGCTGCGGCTAACCAATTAGGAATTACTCGTCAAACTTTGTACAATAAAATCAAGAAACATGACTAAGCGGTTGAGCAAATCTTACTATCGGCAAGTTGTAATACGAGTAGTCTTGCTGAGCCTTTCGTCGCTACTCTTCGCTTTGCTGGTCTTGCAACAAAAGTGGGTGTTTTCGATTTTGGCGCTACTAATTTTTATTTATCAAGCGCTACTTTTAATTCGATTTTTCAATACGACGAATCGAGCACTCGCTTATTTTTTTCGGGCGGTAGAAAATGAAGATTTTACGATTCATTTCTCCGAAGAAAACGATAATGCGACGATTAAAGCTTTACACCAAGGTATGAATACGATCAATCAGCATTTGCTACGAATTCAAGTTAAAAATGAAAACCAAGAAAAATATTATCAAGAAGTATTACAACAAGCGAGCATTGGTATTTTAAGTTTTACAAAAGCCGGGCAAGTTGTTTTTGCGAATCCTACCGCAGAAAAATTACTGAATTATCGAGATCTGAATCATCTTAAACAACTCCAACGCGTAGACGAAAAATTGTTCCAATTATTTTTAAAACTAAAACCTAGCGTACCGCAATCTTTTCAATTTTCCAACGAAAGAGAACAACTAAAGCTAACCTTCAAAGCAAAACCTTTAATGCTCAACGAGCAAGAATTGACTTTAGTAATCATTCAAGATATTCGTGATGAATTAGCAGATCAAGAAACCGATTCCTGGGAACGATTAATCAAAGTTTTGACGCACGAGATTATGAATTCAATTGCGCCGATTACTTCTTTGTCGGAGTCGTTGTTGGGCTATTACAAAACGGAGACGGGAATCGTCAAAGCCGAAGCGCTTAGCGAAAGATTACTAGCAAACACCGTAAAAGGCTTAGAAGTCATTAAAGACCAAGGCGAAAATTTAAGTGAGTTTGTACGTTCTTACCGAAGCCTGCGTGGGATTTCCTTGCCGGATAAAAGTTTGCTTACCGTGAAAGATTTATTTGAAAAAGTACGCGTCATGATTGAACAGGAAGTGGGCGTTGAAAATATTGCGTTTTCGTGGTCGGTCGCTACACCGGACTTAGTCGTTTTTGCGGACGAACAGCAAATCAGCTTGGTTTTGGTTAACTTACTCAAGAATGCCATTCAAGCTTTGCAAGGACAAGCCAATGGGGAAATAATTTGTCGAGCCTATCCAACGAACGATGAAAAAGTAGTCCTACAAATTACGGACAACGGTCCGGGGATTGCAATGGAAATTTTGGATCAAATTTTTATTCCCTTTTTTACGACGAAGGTGGATGGTTCGGGAATTGGCTTGAGTTTTTCGAAGCAAGTTGCTCGCTTGCACAATGGGAGTTTGACCCTTAGTTCTATTCCACACGAAGCGACGGTTTTTAGCTTGAAGTTGTAGTATAATCTTAGAAGTTGTTTTAACAAAAAAAGCTACCAAGAGGCAAAAAGCGATCTTGGTAGCGGAAGTATTTATATAAGTTCTTTGTGGAAGTTTTTTAATAAAACCTAGCCCGTGTCGTGGCGTTTCATACAATAATAACAACCATTATAGCCGGAGTCTAAGGCATTTTGCACCGTTTTGAATGGTACGTAATTGGAAGGTGCCATCAAGCGTTGGAAGGGACAACCCTTTTGGTGCAACTCTTTACTCCGTTTATTTCCCACCAAGCGAATGCTCGCAATTTCCCAAGACCGAATTTGTTCATTGCCCGTGTTTGGGTCAACCATAAATGCTTGTACGTCAGGAATATTTTCGAAATTAATGCCAGGGGGGAAAGGTTCGAGCCAAGGATCGGTGGCGATCAATTTTGGAATAAAACCTCCCGCATCGCCATCGAAGGTCGCTTCACCTAAGTTGTACTCAAGGGCGGAAGCATCCACGAAACTGCGGTCCGAATGAAAGACCGAAATATGACCATCGTGTGCGATATAATGAAAGCCCGAAACCGCAGAGATTTCACCACCTGTAATATTGTTGATGGGTTGCGGTGCGTTAGTATCATCTAAACGATAAGGTGCGCCTTGTGCTTGCAAACGCAATTGTTCCGGTGGAAATGCTTGAATAAAATACTGGCTAATATTTCCTGCTGGTGTAAAAAGTTGAAGGTGTTTTCTCGTGCGACCGTCGAAGGCAATTAAGGCAACTAGTCCCCGTTGCAAGAGCACCAAAATACTAATCAATTCTAAATCCTCTGCTGAGAAAACCGCAATTTGAATCCGCTGACCGATGCTAGAAAAGGGGACAAAGAGATATCCGTCGGCTTGGCAAATATCACCAATGTGATTGAAAGGTGCTAAGCTGTCGGGCCAATCCCGTTGTGCGTTGGCAATGCCTGTCGGATTGTCTGGGACAAGCGGTCGTTTGTAAAGTCCTGTAGTCGTTGCGAAAAAGCGTGCTTGGTGATCATGGGTAATGCCGCGCACGGTATTGGGGGGGAAAAGATTTTGTGGAATCGGCTCATCGCTGAGGTAACTATGTCGGAGACTAAACTCAGGGATCGGAATGGGGACGGGATCGCTCATTCGATAATGCTTCATGTAAACGTCATCTGGCCCCGCATCATTATCAAGCAGAATTGCGTGTAGTTGTCCCTTTACGTGGGGCGCTCGATCATCTTCATCTAAATCCCAAAAGCAAATTCCTTCGGGTTCTTCCTGCACCGTCCAGTGAGTATCCCATTGGAACCTAAAATCGCCTCGTTGCGCTGATTTCTGCCGAAAGTGAAAATCATGCATTCCAAAAACGCTAATTCCCCCTTTACTGACATTACTATCCAAATAACCATTGATTAGATATAATTGTCCTTCCGGCGAGAAAATGCCTCCTTGCATATGGTTGAGTGGCATTTGTAGGCGGGGGACGAGTTCGTGGGAAAGCGACATCGTAAAACCGGATTGGTTTGCGAGGATGGTAAAGTCAAAAACTTTAAGTCCTTTACCATAGTCCACTTTACTTGCTGAGGTATACAATCGCCCTTCTCTGGGGTGGATGGCGAGCCAGCCGGGCGTTCCTAATTCCCAAGCAGGATCCAATTCGACGTGTGCGACGTAGCTGAGATCCGTTGCTCGAAACATTCCGATGGCGGGCGGATTAGCACCACCTGATTTTAAGGGAACAAAGAGGAAGCCGCCGTGAAAACAAAGTGCTTTGAATTGGGTGTAACCGAGGCGCCGTAAGTTGTCGGGCATTCCGGTGCGGATAATTGAGTTGTTGCTACTAATACTTGTCAGCACGTGATATTTGAACATTCGGGCATCGTTGGAGAGGAACCAGTGTTCTCCATCGGTGGTTACGCCTTGCGCATTTTCTGCCCATTGATTGGTGCGTTCGCTGGGGAAGTTGCCGAGGTATTGGTATTCGTTGGTGTGGAAACGAAGGGTGTAGGGATTTTTGCGCATGGAGATTTTGGAGTTTTTAGGGTGAATGATTTGTAGGTTAATCCCGTGGGAGGTGGAATGGTTAGTTTGTTTTATATTTATTTTTTTGATTTGTGTTATCCCTTCGGGATTGTTTGGATTGGTTTGTTGTTATGTTGTCGATTTAGGGGTTTTATTATGTTGTTTGGAGGTATGGGGGTATAAGGTTTTACCTTATTTTGGTTGGTGTCATCCCTTCGGGATTGTTTGGTGGTATGGGGTTATTTTGGTTGGTGTTATCCCTTCGGGATTATTTGGTGGTATGGGGTTATTTTGGTTGGTGTCATCCCTTCGGGATTATTTGATATCTTTTAGTCTATTTGGTTTTCTGGAAATATGGGGTTTGACTGTTGAGAATTTGTAGTATCTCGTCGTCGGTTTTTTGCAGTATATTTAGAGCTGTTTCTGAAGGATAGTCGTTAATTAGTCCTGAAGGGACGGCGAACTTTAAGAATGGAAGGACTCCATTCGCTAGGAAAATACACAAACTCAACCCCGGAGGGGTGAAATAGAACAAGATGGGACAATCTTTAGTAAAAAACTATGTACATATCGTATTCAGCACAAAATATAGAGCGCCGTTAATTCATCCTCCTTATGAGGAATCGTTACACGCCTACTTAGGAGGGGTTTGTAAGGCATTAGGGTGCCCTGTATTGATCGTTGGAGGTTTTACAGATCACGTGCATATTCTCTGTATGCTTTCAAGCAAGATAGCATTAATGACTTTGGTGCAAAAAGTAAAAGCGAATTCTTCGAAGTGGATGAAAACGCAGTGTAAAAGTTTGGAAAATTTCTTTTGGCAAGATGGTTATGGTGCATTTTCCGTAAACCCAAGTCAAGTGGAAGTCGTCATTCGTTATATTAAAAATCAGCATGAGCACCATCGCAAAAAAGATTTTAAAGCAGAATATAGGCTTATTCTAAAAAAGTACAAGGTTGCTTATGATGAGGCTTATGTTTGGGAATAGTTACGTCGCCCATTCAGGGCTTTTATTATGTTGTTTGGTCGCATGATAAGGTTTTACCTTACTTGAATTGGTGCCACATCCCTTCGGGATTATTTGATATCTTTTAGTCTATTTGATTTTCTGGAAATATGGGTTTTGACTGTTGTGAGTTTGTAGTATCTCGTCGTCGGTTTTTTGTAGTATATTTAGAGCTGTTTCTAAAGGATAGCCGTTAATTAGTCCTGAAGGGACGGCGAACCTTAAGAATGGAAGGACTCCCTTCGCTAGGAAAATACACAAACTCAACCCTGGAGGGGTGAAATAAAACAAAACATTCTGGTTCAAATCTCCACGTTGAACATCATATAATCACCTCCCACAACAAAAAATACTTCTTTTCTGTCACACCTCCCACTTCTCGTTGTATCACTAGTATTAATTCATCATACAAACTGATTCAACATGCGAAATTTCATCAAAGGCATTACTTACTCCTATCAGCGGAATATTGGCTGGCAAGACCGAACTATTCGGAGTATCCTCGGGATAGCAGCGCTCCTTGGAGCTATATATTATTACCCTCAAAATCTATTATACACGATGCTCTTAAGCATTTTTGCGATTGCACAGGCAGGCACTGTGCTCTCCGCGAAGTGCATCCTTTGCTATTTCGCGGGGCAATGTACCATTGGTCAACGCGAAAAAAAGGAGTTGGAGGCAAAAGGAATGATTTACGAAAAGATTAACGAATAGGAAGATGAAAAAAATGATAAAGACAATACATCGGATAAATGCTGCACCTGAAAAGGTTTGGAGCAGTATTCGGAAGGGAGACGGCGTAGATAACTGGCTACCAATGATTACAACTTGTCGGCTCGAAGGCCGTGGGGTAGGCGCAAAAAGAATTTGTACTACCGAACAAGGAGCGCTGAAAGAAACGATCTTATTGATTGATGAGAAGCATAAAACCTTTCAATATGGGATTGAAGAACAGCCGTTGCTACCGATTGATAATATAGTTGCTACGATGTCAGTTTTGCCCGATGGTGAGGGAACCATTTTGAATTGGGACATGGCATTTACACTGAGCGATGAATCTCTTTTTACAATGGTTGAACAGGTGGTGGAAGGAATGTATGCGGCGGGTGCAGAAGGATTAGAGAATATTTCAAAATAAAAACAACATGAAACTTATCTTATTAATTTTAATGTTTTTGGGGAGTTCTGCGGCTTGCGGTGATGGGCAAAAAATGCTTGCTCCCATGCAAAATAATACTAGTACCATGCAGCATGTTAATACTTTTATAGCAAATTTTGCTACCTTCTCTATGGATATCCAAGCTGCGGGTGTAGCGAGTATTCCAAAGGCTACTATTTCTGATAAAGGTGAATTATTCATCGCTTATGCTTATACTGCTGGGAGTGAAAAACGAACTGGAAAAATGACGCTACACGATCGTGGAAATAATCGTTTTGAAGGACATTGGAAAACAGCTGCCGACAATGGGAATTCTTATCAAGGAAGCTTATACTTTATTTTTGATGCACTTGGAAATGCTAATGGTTCTTATGAATTTGGCGGTAGCAATTATAACATTTCAATTGTTAAAACAAAAAAATGAGCAAACTTCAGAATCCATTTAAAATAGAAAAATATACGGATGCGGAAGATACGACGCTTTTGTCTCGCGCAGTAGCGGGAGATAAAAAGAGTTTGTCTGAACTGATTGAACGACATCAAGAATTTATCTTTAATGTTGCGCTAAAAATGATTAACAATGTAAGTGATGCCAAAGATGTGACGCAAGAAATTTTAATAAAATTAATTACAAACCTTGGAAAGTACGATGCGGAGAAGGGTAAATTCAGAACTTGGCTTTATCGGATTACCTTCAATCATATTCTAAATATTAAAAAGCAAAAGTATGAGCAGGTCGTTACTGGTTTTGATGCCTTTTTTAATTTTGTTGAGCATTCGTCTGTTCATGAATTGACGGACGAAGCGGAGAAAGAAATGGAGTTGTTTATCGAAGAAAGTAAAGTAGCTTGCATGGCGGGTATGTTGATGTGCCTCGATCGGAAGGAACGAATCATTTATATCGTTGGGGAAGTTTTCGAGATTGATCATAACTTGGCAAGCGAAATTTTTGAAATCACACCGGCTAATTTTAGAAAGAAACTTTCTCGGGCAAGAAAAAACTTGCATCAGTGGATGCACAATAAATGTGGACTGGTGAATAAAGCAAATCCTTGTCGTTGCCCAAAGAAAACGAAAGGGTTTATTGAAAATGGTTGGGTTAATCCCGATGAGCTAAAATGGCACAGCGATTATCAACAAAAAATAAAGGACTTGGCTCAAACAAATATTGAAAAAGCATTGCTCAATGTTGATGAGCTTTATGCAAGACTTTATCGTGAACATCCTTTTAAAATCGTTAAAACCTCAGATCGGATTGTGGAAGAAATTATTAATAATGAGGGGTTGAACGATTTGTTTAATTTGAGGAAGTAGAACTTATTTTGAGCTAGTGTTCCTTGAAATAAGGTGTTTGCTGGATACTGAAATCTGGAAATTAGTCTGTAAGAATTGTCCGTCTTGTTTCTTTTCTTTTGTAATCACTTACTTGCTTGGCTAAACTTATTTTTTGAATAAAGCTTACCAGCGTACAGCTCGAGTTTATTCCCTACGAGAAGAACAAGTAACCATCCCTAACAATGAGAAGTGAATTTTAACGTTCAATACACAACAAAAGTAACAGAAAAGCAAATTGAACTAAAACAAAGTCACTTGAAGAAAGTAAAACTACTAAGCATCTACGCTAGCGATTACCTGATTTTTGCCGGGATAACTTCCTTGTTAAGTTTTTATATTTTCATAAATATGGGGCTTTATGCCCTCACCGCCCTATTTTGGTTTAAGCTCACAACGAGTCTTTATGGATTGTTTATTCACCAAAAAAGAAAAGCGAAAGAGCTATTTTTTTATATGAATAATGGCTTTGGAAAACAGGAGTTATTGATTTACACCTTGATCATAGATTTGGTTTTTTGTATTACAGGAATGGTGATTCTCGTAAATTTGAAGGCATGAAGGATACGATACGAATTGATAGCGTATTCTTGGAATACGGCACATTGAAAGTGTTAAGAGGAGCAAATCTAACGATCGTGCGGAATCATACCATCGGAGTATTGGGCAGAAACGGCTGCGGGAAATCTTGTTTGTTGAAGATCATAACGGGGCAAATACAACCGCAATTTAAACACATCAGTTATAATGGTAAGCAACTATTAAATCTTTACAAAGAGAAAGGATTAATAAATTATTTGCCACAACATGAATTTCATCCAAAGTCCATCCATTTGAATCGCTTGCTATATTATTATGGAATTGATCAGCATCAATTCATCGGTCGATATCCTTTTTTAAAAGAATATTTGCAGCTTCCATTTTCTAAATTATCAGGAGGAGAAAGAAGGTTGGTAGAAGTATTAATTGTATTAGAAGCGGATTCAAAATTTACGATACTAGATGAACCCTTTTCTCATATTATGCCTAAACACATAGCCGTAGTGAAAGCAAGGATCATGGAATTAAAAGAGCACAAAGGAATAATCGTAACGGATCATCAGTATAAAAATGTGATGGAGGTTTCCGATGAGCTGTATTTGTTGCAAGATGGAGTAATGCGGGAAATTAGTGATGAAGCAGATTTGAAATTCCAAGGATATATTTTATAAAAGTCAAAGCAACCTTTTTTTGATTTTGTGCACCATATTAGTAACGAATAACTAATCTCTTAAATCAAAAAAATGAAATTTAGCACAGCTACCATTCTAATCGCACTCTTCCTAATCAATCTTACTCACGCACAAACACTCACTCAATTTGGTCCAGATGGCTTTGTCCGAATAGAAGAAGGATCTGGTGGATTCGTTGCTGACCTCGATGCTGGCGATCGGTTTAGCCGTGATCACGATGTAGCGGGAGACATTAATGGCGATGGAATTCTCGATCTTGTGATTGGTGCGCGTTCGGATGATGATGGGGAAACAGATGCCGGAGCGGTCTATATTCTTTTTATGAATACTGATGGTACGGTACAAGCGAATCAAAAGATTTCAATGCTGGAAGGTGGTTTTGAGGAAAGCTTACTGCAAAGTAATTTCTTTGGCTACGGGGTTGCGGGGATTGGCGATTACAATAATGATAATATTCCTGACATAGCGGTTTCTGCGCCTAATTCCACTAATCGAGCGTTATATATTCTTCACCTTAATACTGATGGAACGGTGAAAAGTTACGTGAAAAAAACTGACCTTATCGCACAAGGATTGTCGGCAATTGGGGATTTGAATAATGATGGTAGAATAGATTTAGTGGCTTGTGATCCTAATGCTGATTTGGGTGGAAATAATCGCGGCGCCATTCGTATTTTATTTTTCGATGCTGCATCGCAGGTCATCAATTCAGAAATCGTAACAATTAGTGCTACTTCCGGTGGTTTTGGAACGGGCTTGATGGATAATGATATGTTTGGAGGAAGAGAAGTTGCCATGCTCGGCGATATAGATAATGACGGCACAAAAGAACTAGCGGTTGGTGCCTTTATGTCAGACAGTGGAAAAGGTGCCGTTTGGATACTCTCACTTGATCCGACCAATTACAATGTTGTTTCCAAAATAAAAATAACGGAAGGCTTAAATGGATTTACCGATACCTTAGCCACTAGCCTAAACCCGAACGGTACTGCTGGCGCTCAATTTGGTCATGCCATGTGTGCTCCAGGAGATTTGAATGGAGATGGGATTCCTGATCTCATTACGGGCGCAAATCAGCAAGGTTCAGGAGATGCTTATATACTTTATCTCAATGATGATAAGACGGTAAAAACGTATACTAAAATAGACGAAGTAGAAGGAGGATTTAACTTTGATTTTGACGTAGGGAATGAAGAACGTTTCTCTCGATCAATTTCCTTTGTCGGAGACTTGCGTGGCGATGGTTCCATCGCCGTAAATGTCGGTGGAGGAGTAGGAATAGGAGGCACCGGAACGCTGTATCTACTGTTTTTCCAGCCCTGTGTTTTTCGGGAGGAGCAAGGCTTCAACCACTGGAGCGGTGGGAATACTTTATTTACCAATTGGAACCATTCGACACAAATGTTGATCAGTGATGCTTTGAGTTTTGAACAATGTACTTTTAAAGCCTTTGAAACCGACGCTGCTTTTATGACTTATAATTTTAATGATCAACGATGCATCTGCAAAGATTCAAGCGCTATTTTAACGATCAGTACCGAATTGAGTACCGCATTTGAGAATGAATGTTTCAGCGATTTTGTGGTAACGAATACGCAGGAACTTGCTACGGAACAGTCGGTCGTGATTTATCCTAACCCAACCCTTGCTACGGTTGTCCTTACGACTACCGAAATTGCTTTTTCCGCCAAGGATAAAATCATGTTGTACAATACAATGGGAGCGTTACTGCATACGGCAACGATTAATGGTTTGCAAACGGAAATTGATTTGTCGATTTATCCTAGTGGAATGTATTTTTTGCGTACTGAGATTAATGGTATTTTTCAAAGCTTTAGCGTTGTAAAAGAATGATTACAATTTTGGCTACAAGCCGTTGTAAATTAGTACTTCAAAACTTTGGAAAACCTACTTAAGTTTGAATTAGGGAAATATATAAACGAAATTCAATTCAATTCAATTGAACCGAATAAAAAGAAGGATTACTAATTCAGACGCCAAAAGAACTCCTCTTCTGCCTTAGCTTGAATTGAACTAAGAGGAATGATGCACGACCTAAACAAACCATTACATTTTAATACATTTTTCAGCAAATCATTTTTTTAATGATAAAACCAACCCAACCCATTTAAGTTTTTAACCTGTCTTTCCTACTATCGTGTGGAAGCTCTTGGCTTAGTTTAGGAAAAGTCGGATGATAGCAAATAGAAAAGTACTTAAATCATAAAGTAATCATAAAGTGTAATGGTATGAAAACAGGAAAATGTAAACTAATAATAGGAATGCTACTATTCCTAGGCGGAACCCAACAACTGAATGCGCAATGGAAACTCCCGGACTGTGTAGATTTATTCGTAACCAGCATCGAACAATCGGCAGAAAATGCGGAGGAAGTTTTGGTTCGAGTGTATAATGAATGTGACAGCTGTAAAGCGCATGTTTACACAGGATTGAAAATTTATCGGGGAGAAGATTTGCTAGCGGTTGAAGATGGACTAAATACTAAGCCAACTCCCAATAATAACAATGAATATGAATATAAATTATTGTCAACGTCAACATTTGAAATAACGCAGGAGCTAAGGATTGAAATGGTCGGTGTATGTGATTCCATCGTCTTATCCCCCGTGGTCCTTATTAATGGAGAACCAGCTGAATCCATCGTCGCATTCGAGGTAGAAATATATCCTAATCCCGCATTAGAAGTTATCAATATAAAGGCAGCAGGGAAAATTAACTTTACGATAGAAAAAATAAGGATGATCAACGCTCAAGGACAAATTGTACTAGAAAGAGGAAATGCGAATAAGGAAGTAAACATCAGTACCTTACTTAGTGGTTTCTATCTCCTAGAAATAGAAACCGACAAAGGAATCCTTAGGAAGAAGTTGATTAAAAGATAGTCGAAAGATAAAGAGAAATTTAAATTTGATCTTCCATCATTTAAAAGTATAAGTTTGTTCAGCGTCGTTAGCAATTTATCTTACCAATACATTGTTCAATTCGAAGCAAAAATAAAATCCATTTTCAAATCAATGCCAGATTAACCACAATAGAAGTGGCTAAAATAGTTCCTTGTTTAAATCAAAACAATGAGGTACAGACTCCTTTTCTATTTTGAGAAGATGGAAAACGATAATATTATTTTTGGGATAATCCTTGCAACCATTTTGGCAGCGGTTTAATGGGGGATTCAGATGATAAATACCTTGTCCGGAAAAATGAGCAAAGTAGTGAAAAGTATAAGGATACGGAACTTTTACAAGTATTTCCTAATCCTAGTAATGAAAAATAGTAGAAGGATTTTAAAACACTCAAAAGAATAATTTTGGTGGCTTGGTGAGGGTAAGATCACTAAGCCATTTTTTTTGCACTTGACTTAAAGACGACGGCAGGCGTCTACTTTGCTAAAGCAATAATGGAGCTAGTAACAACTACGGTATGGCTTTTGAAAGCATAAAGAGCAGTCACTAGGTTTTGTGGGAATACCTATGCTCTTTCTCTTGTGATCAACTTTTGATCGAACTCAATCAGTAGCTCGTTCCACCACTTATTTTTTCAAACAAATAACAAACAAAAACATGAAATTTATTTTTATCACACTCCTCTCTTTCTTGCAAATTGTTTTATACGCACAACCTGTTTTAGTCTCAGATTTCAATCCGGGGGCTGAGGGTACTTTTGATGATGGCAGAGCAAATACTGTGACGATTAATGGAACGACACTAGTTGTTGTCGAAACCGAAAGTACGGGCAGAGAAATGGGATACCTACGAAATGGTAACCTCGCGATTTTAAAAGATATTGTTCCTGGAACGGACAGTTCGAACCCTTTCAAAATTTTTGAATACAAAGATAAATTTTACTTTACTGCTCAAGGTTCAACAAACGGTTATGATCTTTGGGTCAGTGATGGAACCCCAGCAGGAACGGAAGTTTTTGATGGCAGTTTTGGCGATGCTAGGGGACTAATTGTTTCTAAAAATGACTTATTGTATTACTTCGTTAGTAATGAATTGAAGGTAACCGACGGAGTAACGATTGATAATGTTTTATCTGGCGTAGGCTACAATAGCTCGATACAATTTACTGATCACAATATTTGTACTTATAAAGACGAGATTGCTTTTTTGCGACAACTCAATACCAACGAAATTGAATTGTACATCGTAGAAAATGGAACGCCAGTTTTGAAAGCGACTAAAACGGCGGGTTCTGGTTTTCCTAAAATTTTTGGAATGAATCAAGTAGGGGATGATATCGTTTTTATTGTAGACGATCCATTCAACGCGGGAGTTAGTGGTTCTTTTCGCTATAATGATGAAAATGGAACTATTGAACCATTTCAAATTAATGGAAAGCCAATTACTAGAATGCATGAGTTGTCTGAGAATTTGGGGATGGCTTACGAAGCACAATCTGGTTATTATGCGGTTAATGGTATCGAAGGAGAGGAAGTGCTTTTAGCTGCGGCTACCAATGTAACCCTTACACAGAACCAAGATATCATTCGATCGGTTTATCAGGATAAAATTGTGTTGGCAGCGGAACAAGAATTTTTTGGCGATTATCCGATTCTTTTTTCGGATGGCACTGACTCGGGAACTGCTGTTTTACATACGGGACGTAGAAGCGCTCCAGTCTCTATTTTGCAAGAAAGTAGTTATGCTTTTTTCGTTTATGAATATGCTTTCAAAGATTTTCGCTTGAGTTATATCAATATGGCAGATGGTAGCACGGGGAATATTTACGATTTCGTGGATACGGAAACGGGCTTCCAAGCTTTTCCGATTGCTGTTCAGAATGATAAGGTTTACCTCGCTATTAATTATCAAGGCGGCTTAGGACTAGAGTTGTATGCTGTCAATATCAATATCGGTCCCGTCAGCACGGATCCGGTAAAGGAAGTTGATTATGCGGTTAATTTTACGGATCGTACTTTCACCGTACAATCGAAGGAGTATGCTCCGGTAAAAGTCGCGGTTTATGCAACGAATGGTGCACTGCTTGAAAATATTACTACGATGACCAATACTACTTACGCTTTGGAGCAGCATAAAGGTTTGCTGATTTTGCAATTTGAGGTGAATGGTATCTTGATGACAAAGAAGTTTTTCCGAAAATAGTGGTAAAACTTAATTTTAGATAAAGGAGGTTTTGCGTATCTTTCGGGAAGTCATTATAAAGTCTAGTTGATGATTTGCATCAACTAGGCTTTATACGTTTTAAGAACTTTAAGGAAAACACAGGAAGTATTATTCCGATCAATCAAAAAATATGAAGCAGTTAACCGTCTTAATGTTCCTCCTTGTTTTTATTTTTTTAGGATGTGATACCAGCAATTCACCGCAGGAAGCTACACTGGCGGTCCGTTCGAGTTTGGCTGAAAATTTAGAGATCTATTTCGAAAGGCTGAGTAGCTTGAAAAAATTTAATGGCGGTGTCTTAGTGCAACAAAATGGAAAGCGGATTTTGTACGAGGTCTATAATATGGATGAAGATCCCGCCAGTAGTCTTGAGGTGAATAAAAAATCACAATTTGACATTCATTCGATTTCGAAATTGATGGCACAAGCAGCCATTGTTAAGCTGGAAGAAAATCAACTAATTAGTCGTTCGGATTATCTCAATCAGCATCTTCCCGACTTTCCGCACGGAGCAATCATTACGATCGAGGATTTAATTGAAAATCGCTCCGGCTTACCTCGAGGATTTAGCAAAACTTATCCCAACTTGATTGATAAAAGCCCCGCGGAATTAGTTGAATTGATTAAAAAGGAACCTTTGTTATTTAAACCTGGATCGGAGACTTTATATTCCAATTTAGGATACGAGTTATTGTATTTTATCATTGCCCAAATAACGAAAAAGCCATTTGTACAATACTTGGAAGAAGCATTTTTTCAACCCCTACAAATGAAAAATACGGGTGCACATTTTCATTTGTCGAAAAATAATCTTCGGCAATTGGTGAAAAATCATGAGCTAGATCATGAGGAATTAGCCGTCGTTCCCAATATACAAAAAGAAGGAAAAAATCAAGCGAAAATTTATTCGACAATAGAAGATTTGTTGAAATTTATTGACCACGTTAAGCAAGAACCTTATCGTTCCATACTAAAAAATAAAAGTGAGGAAATTGCTTGGTCGGGGGGAGGAGACGGAATTTTATCGCACGCCAAAGCTTCCTTGAAGTCAGATTACGAGTTGGTGTTTTTTTCCAATTACGATGAAATCCCTTTTGGTAAAATTCTTGAAACGGTAGAACGGATCATGACGAATCAATCTTTCAATTTACCAGAACCAATAAACAGAAAGTCGGTGCCAATTGAAACAAGCATACTCGAAAAATATGTTGGTCAATACAAGGTAAAAGAATTTAATAATGATATTTTTGAGTATCGGCTAGAAGATGGAAAACTTGTGTTTTATCAGCATGGACAAAGGAATTCAGTGCTAAACGCAGCAAATGATAGTAGCTTTTTTGATCAACCAGATGCGGAGGATTATTTTGAATTTAGAAAAGTAAATCCTACGGAATACAAATTGATTTTTCACTACAAGCAATTAGAAATAGAAGGTAAGAAAATAAAATGAACACGATAAAAGCAGCAATCGATCAAAGTGAATATGGTTACGATGATTTTTTGGATTATCGGATAGGAGCGTATTGGTTGGATGAAGTATTAGAAAAAACATACCCCGGGAATTGGTACGGAGGATTAGTGCCAACCTTATCTTTCGCGATGGAAATAGCAGCAGAAAGAAAAGTAGTATGGGAAAGAATTTTACCAAAAGAAGGCATCATCAGTAATTGTCCCATTCTAATGTGCCCAGATGATAATGACTTTTCTTGTACGCTAATGATTGCCGCCATCGAGAATAAAGGAGATAGGATTGAATGGCAAAGACTTGGTCTAGATCAGACCCAAGAATCTGAAACCGAAAGGGTAGGAACAAGGGTTAAGTGGCTTGAAAAAATTGAACCCTTTGTATTTGAAAAACAAAATTATTTGCAACTGATTGCCGACTTTAAAAAACAGTTTATGATTGATCAGAAAGCATGGGAGCTTGACCATTAGTTCGTCTTCAACCAACCCGTAATACTCATTCTTGGTTTATGATTCAGTAAAACTTCGTGCTCTAGTTCGCTACTTTTAAAAAACACACATTTGCCGTTGATCGGATCAATGATTTGCGGAAGCCCTTGCTGATAAATACACAACTGTCCACCATCCGCCAGCAACCAATCGTTATTCAAATACATAATCATAGAATAAGCCCTACTATGGTTATCCTGAAATTGGTCGAGATGCCTTTTGTAGAAACTGCCTTCGTCGTAATAAGCATAGTGAAATTCGTACCCCGTAATTCCTGCGTAGCAAGTCTGATTGAGATATTTTACGAAAGCATCAATTTGATCAAAAAAGTTATTTTCGACTAGATCGTTGTGCTTCCGATCCAACCAATAAATCAAATCACTGCGGATTGCTTTGTCGGTGAGCAATTTCGAATGGTTTCCAATACCAGCCGCCTTAAATTGTTGTTCCTGTAATAACAACAATAAACTCGCTTTCAACTTACCCGATAAATCTTCACTGAGAAAATTGCTGCTCAGCCCAACTTTATTAGCCAAAAAGCTACTAATGATACCCTCAAATGCTTGTTCCACTATTTATGGTTAAAAGCGAACCGCATAAAACGGCGAGCTAAGAAATTAAAGTTGTTTAAAACCGTCGAAAAAGCTTAAAACCGGAGCTGCTGATCAAATCTTGAACAATTTCGATGTAAGGTTACTGCTAAATTAGGTGGAAACAAAGTAAATCATCATTTCTTAAAGGGAAGATTGATAGCATAAACTTCCTCACGCATGGGAAAGCAAGCAATTATCTTAAAATGGTATTAAAGACATGTTCAAAATGTTAAGTAATTTAGATTACAGTGTATGAACACGTGACCACAAAGTAATATTTGCAAGTTCGAATAGGCGCTGCTTTTCCGAATTATGGGTCGAATTGAGCGGAATTTATTTCTGTAAACTTCTTGAGATAGAAGGAGTAGGGCTGTAAACTAAAGTTTATAGAAATTTTCTATAAAGTCAACTGCAAACAATCCATCAACTCTAACGTTAGGACAACTGAAAGCTAAGGGCGCTTAGCCTACTTAAAAAGTAACTTCAGTTTTCAAGAAATTCATTCTTAATTGTAAAAAAAATAAATGAGCGACAAACGGATTTTAGGAATAGTTGGGAT
>CALFBG010000049.1 GCA_937951685.1 uncultured Saprospiraceae bacterium
TTTAGAGTAGATTGGTCGAGTGTTACAGGAGCAGATGCTTACGAAGCGACCGTAGCCCTTGATAATGGATTTACAGATTTAGTTCAACCCTACGTTGATTTGAAGGAAAACGGAACAGGTATAAATGTTATTGGTTTAGCTGCTAATACAACTTACTTCGTTCGCGTAAGAACAATCATCGGTTCGGAGAAATCTGATTTTTCAACTACTGCAACGGCTACTACTTTAGCGGAGCCAGCCCCTGAACCAGATACGCCGCTAAAAGATGTCGCTACTAGTTTTTCAGTAGGAATGGCCGTCAGAGCGGGAAGACTATCAGGTCAACACGATGCGATACTAAAACGCGAATACAATAGTTTGACTGCTGAGTTTGAGATGAAAATGAACATCATGTATCCCTCACAAAATAACTATGATTTTTCTAAAGCAGATGCAATTGTAGATTACGCAGTAGCAAACGAAATGCATGTACATGGTCACGCTTTGATATGGCACGCAGCTACGCCGAATTGGGTAGTGAATTTTGCTGGTACCGATGCTGAGTTTGAAGCGATGGTAGAAGACTACATCAAAACTACGGTTACACGCTATAAAGGTAAAGTACGTTCTTGGGATGTTGTTAATGAAGCTTTTGAAGATGGAACAGGTAATTTAAGGAACTCTGTCTTCTTACAAAGAATGGGCCCCAGCTTTATTGAAAAATGCTATCAATGGACAAAAGAAGCCGATCCAAATGTTTTAATTTTCTATAATGATTACAACATGGTTACCGATCCTCAGAAACGGAATGCAGCACTGGCTTTAATGGATAACTTTATCGCGAATAATGTCCCCGTTGATGGCTTTGGATTCCAAATGCATATCTCTTATAACGGACCATCCAAAAGTCAGATTGCCGAAGCAGCTCAATCCGTCGTAGATCGAGGTTTATTATTACATTTTTCAGAGTTGGATGTAAGAGCGAATAGCAATAATGATATTTCAGCATTGACCGAAGCCCGTTCCATTCAGCAACAAGCTAAAGTTAGAGAAGTGGTTGAAGTCTATAATGCACTTCCCGCTGCGAATAAATTTACCTTAACGATTTGGGGACTTAAAGACAATGAGTCTTGGTTATTGGATTTTTGGGGACAACCAGATTGGCCTTTATTGTACGATGCTGATTTTAGAATAAAAAAAGCACATACTGGATTTTTAGAAGGACTGTAAGAAGGAAAATAATTTAAATTATTACTTTATCTATTTTCTAGATTTAATTCATAATGAAGTTGGTTTAAATATCATTTTAAATCAACTTCAATAAGTAATTTTATGTATTTATTAGGTTATGACATTGGAAGTTCTTCGGTAAAAGCAGCATTGGTAGACGCCAACACAGGCAAAACCATTAAAGTAGTGCAGCGGCCTAAATTGGAAATGGACATTATTTCCAGAGGGACTGGTTGGGCAGAACAATATCCTGAAGTTTGGTGGGAAAATATTTGTCGCGTGACCCGACGATTACTAAAAAAGAGCAAAATAGCACCAGAGGAAATTCAGTCCGTAGGCATTGCTTATCAAATGCATGGTCTGGTATTAGTCGATGAAGATCAAATTCCACTTCGACCTTCCATCATTTGGTGTGATAGTCGAGCCGTTGAAATTGGAAACGAAGCTTTTGAATTGATTGGCAAAGAAAAATGTTTAACGCATTTACTCAACGCTCCTGGAAACTTTACTGCTTCCAAATTGAAATGGGTAAAAGATAATGAGCCAGAGTTATACGAAAAGATTTATAAAATTATGTTGCCGGGAGACTTTATTGCCATGAAATTAACAGGCAATATCACGACAACTATTTCTGGTTTATCAGAAGGTATGTTTTGGGATTTCAAAAATGAACAACCCGCCGACTTCCTTTTAGCGCATTATGGTATTGACCAAACATTACTTCCCGACCTCGTCGATACTTTTGGTGTACACGGAAAAATTAACAAATTAGCCGCCGAAGCTACTGGATTAAAAGAAGGCACCCCCGTAACCTTTCGAGCAGGTGATCAACCCAATAATGCAATGTCCTTGGGCGTTTTTGCACCCGGCGAAATTGCTGCAACGGGTGGAACTTCCGGTGTTGTATACGGAATAACCGACAAACCACAATTTGATCCACAAACCAGAATCAATAGTTTTGCTCACGTTAACCATACGCCCGAAACACCTCGACTGGGCTTACTCTTGTGCATAAACGGTGCAGGAATTCAATATTCTTGGTTGAAAAAACAAATCGCCCTTCCCAATACTTCCTACGAAGATATGGAGCGCATCATTAGTACAATTCCAGTAGGCTCCGATGGATTACGCATCATTCCTTTTGGCAATGGTGCCGAGCGAATGCTGGAGAATCAAAGTACCGGCGCTCATTTCAGTAATGTTCAATTTAATAGGCATCTGCGTGGTCACTTTTATCGTGCAGGTTTAGAAGGCATTGCTTTTTCTTTCGTATACGGTGTGCAAATCCTAAAAGACTTGGGTATGAAAATACAAGTCCTTAAAGTTGGTAATGATAACTTATTTCAATCTAAAGTTTTTGCAACGACCGTTTCCAATCTACTGGGTTGCGACATTGAGGTCATTGAAACTACTGGTGCGGCAGGTGCGGCTAAGGCCAGTGGGATTGGAGTAGGCATTTACAAAACAATAGAAGAAGCAATCAGCACAAATACAACGGTAGAAACTTATCACCCCGAAACAGATAATGGTTCCTATGAGAGAGCCTATCAACGTTGGTATCATGATTTACAAAAAATTTTACACTAAGAAAAAAATAACGAATGTCAAACAATGCTAAAGTCGTATTAGGCGACAAAGAGTATTTCAAGGGAATCCCGAAAATTGAATTTGAAGGTAAGCAATCTAAAAATCTGATGGCTTTCAAATGGTATGATGAGCACAAGCTGGTCGCTGGCAAAACAATGAAGGAACATTTCCGTTTTGCCATCGCTTATTGGCATAGCTTCTGCGGAACGGGAGGAGATCCTTTTGGCCCAGGAACCAAAAATTTCCCTTGGACTACAACTGCCGATCCTTATCAAAATGCAACGGATAAAATGGATGCTGCTTTTGAATTTATTACTAAAATCGGTGCACCCTTTTACTGTTTTCACGATTTTGATTTAATTGAGGAAGGCGGAAACTTAATAGAGTCTAAAAAACGATTAGACTTTATTACCGACTATGCTTTAGAAAAACAAAAAGCGTCAGGTGTAAAATTACTCTGGGGAACTGCTAATTTATTTTCCAATCCAAGATACATGAACGGAGCAGGAACAAATCCTGACTTTGAAGTGGTAGCATACGCAGGGGCACAAGTTAGAAATGCTTTAGACGCTACCATCAAACTCGGAGGAGAGAATTATGTTTTCTGGGGAGGAAGAGAAGGATACATGAGCTTGTTGAATACCGATATGAAGCGAGAGTTAGACAATTTTGCCCAGTTTCTACACTTAGCAAAAGACTACGCTCGTGCGCAAGGATTTAAAGGTAATTTCTTCATCGAACCTAAACCAGCAGAACCTAGTAAACATCAGTATGATTTTGATGCTGCAACGGTAATTGGTTTCTTGAACAAATATGATTTAGCCGATGATTTTAAATTAAACTTGGAAGTAAATCATGCTACCTTGGCAGGACATACTTTTACACACGAATTACAGGTAGCGGTAGACAATAATATGCTAGGGAGTATTGATGCGAATCGAGGAGATTATCAAAATGGTTGGGATACTGACCAATTCCCCAATAATGTTAACGAGTTGGTAGAGGCCCTATTAGTCTTATTACCAGCCAAAGGTTTCTTAGGGGGAGGGGTAAACTTCGATGCCAAAACACGACGGAATTCCACTGATCTAGAAGACCTTTTTTATGCACACATTGGAGGAATGGACGCATTTGCAAAAGCCTTGCTTGTCGCTAACGATATCCTAGAAAATTCACCGTACCTCAGTTTACGCGAAAAAAGATACAATTCTTTTGATGCTGGTAAAGGAAAAGATTTTACAGAAGGTAAATTATCTCTTCAAGATTTATCTGAATTCGCGGCACAGCATGGCGAGCCCAAACAACGAAGTGCTCAGCAAGAATTATTTGAGAATATTATTAATCAGTATCTATAAAGGACGTTCTCTATTTAGCATCTTATATGAAGAAGCATTTTCCGCCTAAAAGTAATTTAGTTTTTAAATTCACTTTTGAAGGTGGAAAATGCAAGCTTATAATTTTCGGTTGGTCTTCGGTAGAGCGCAGTAAAATATTTCATAACAAATTTATATGAAAAAAATATACTTTCTTTTTTTGGTTTTCCTTCCTTTAGCCTCTTTCGCCCAAGAAAGCGCCAATTTCGGTGCGCCAAAATTTAGCCCTGAAGATGGTAAAAAACTATTGATCATGGGGCAGGATTTAGCTGCTGTTGGAGGATTAAATAATTACTCCGATGGCTATGTCGATAATATCACCGATCACGTCCCCTCGGGAGTAACCTCCTATACTTCCATTCAAAGCTTAGCCGGATTGACCACGCTTGCTAATTGGGGCGCTGGTGATGTGCAAGCACAAGCTTATGTTAATGATGCTACTTTTGACCATAGCTTCATCGTCATTGGATTATACATGGTCGGTGCTTTGGAAAAAATCAACAATGGCGAAATAGATAATATTATCCGAAATTTTGCGAATTGGACGAAAGCACAAAACCGACCCGTGTTCATTAGAATTGGATATGAATTTGAAGGGCCTTGGAATAATTATGCCCCAACTGATTTTAAAAATGCTTGGCGCCACATTGTTCATATTTTCGATGAAGAAAATGTTCGAAATGCAGCTTATGTATGGCAATCCGCTGGCTTAAACAACAACAATATTCTCAATTGGTATCCAGGAGATGAATACGTAAACTGGTTTGGTTACTCTCAATTTGATGGCCAAAATATGGGACAAAGTATCAAAAATTTAGCGATCCAACGGAATAAACCTATCATGATTGCAGAAGCTGCTCCAAGAGTAGATTTAGCAGATGGTAACGGAAACACACATTGGAACAACTGGTACGCACCATTATTCAACGAAATTTATACCAATGACCATATCAAAGCTCTCGCCTACATCAACGCCGACTGGGATAATCAATCCATGTGGACCGGACAAGGATGGGGAGATAGTCGGGTACAAATTGATCCCATCGTAAAAGAAAACTGGGAACTAGAACTCAATAAATCCCCTTGGATTCACGCTAGTGAAAGTCTATTTGAAATCCTCAATTATGAAAATTGGATTGCTACGAATACTGTAGAACAGGAACAAGTTCATCAAGAGCAATTAAAAATAGTCAACGTTAAAAATCAACTCCAAATCCAACGCAAAAATGATCAAGTGATGGAAGGGCTTTCAATTTGGAATCTAAGTGGACAGCTACTACATACCGATCGTACGACGCAATATCAGTATGAAGTGACACTATCGAACTCCATTTTACAAGAAGTCATTATTGTTGTCAAAGTGGGCAATCATTTTATTTCTGCTAGAAGCATTTTAAAATAAAAACTTTTCCTTGATGACATTGGATTACTCCCAATATCTAACCTTCGAATATTATACTAAATGA
>CALFBG010000050.1 GCA_937951685.1 uncultured Saprospiraceae bacterium
TCACTAATTTATGACGAGTAAATTTTATTTCACGCTTCGTTAAAAAGCCTTGAAAACCACTAGGTTTCCTGCATTTTTCGCCTCGATTGAAGCAAAATTTCCTTCCGTCAAAATCACCAATCTATTTGGTAAACCTACTTACAACATTAAATTGTATTGATACTTATGTCATCCGCTACAATTGGACACGCAAAATTTAACATTTTTAAAAACCTTTCACGATGAGAACCGTTCTAACTATTATCGCGATTGCGAGTCTTTTTGCGGCTTGCAATTCTGATCAAAAAAACACCACTACTAGCACAACAGCTGTTCAAAATCCAGTTATGAAACTCAATTACCCCGTAACGAAAACGGTAGCCCACAAAGACAATTATCACGGTACCGAAATTGAAGACCCTTTTCGATGGTTAGAAGTAGATACTGCTACCGAGGTAGAATCTTGGGTGAAATCACAGAATAAAGTGACTTACGATTATCTCGACAAGATTCCTTACCGCAAAAAAATTGAAGAGCGCTACGAAGCTTTGTTCAACTTTCCGAAGCTCTCTTCTCCTTTCAAAGCAGGAGAATATTATTTTTTTTACAAAAATGATGGGCTGCAAAACCAATCCGTTATTTATATTCAAAAAGGATTGGAGGCAGAACCAGAAGTGTTCATCGATCCCAATGAATTATCCGCAGCCGGAACCACTTCCATCAATATCCTAGGATTTTCTAAAGATGATAAATATGTGGCTTACTCTAAGCAGGAAGCAGGCTCTGATTGGGCAGAAATCCACTTGATGGAAGTAGCCAGCAAGCAAAAACTTCCAGACGTTTTGAAATGGGTTAAATTTTCAGGTGCTTCGTGGAAAGGTAATGGTTTTTACTACAGCCGTTATCCCGCTCCTAAAGCGGGGATGGAATTGTCTGGAGATAATAAATTTCACTCCGTTTACTACCATCAGTTAGGCGATGACCAAAGCAAAGACAAACTGGTTTTTGAAGATAAAGACCAACCTAATATGTACCACTTCTGCAATACTTCGGAAGATGAGAAATTCTTATTTATGTACGCCGCTCCGGGTACAAATGGCTATGCTTCTTACTACAAAAATTTAGAAAAAAATGGTGACTTCGTTCCTTTAATTAAGGGCTACGACTACAAAAGTTCCGTCGTTAAGCATGTCAATGGAAAATTCTTGATGATGACGGATATTGACGCGCCGAAGTATCGTTTGGTAGAAGTAGATCCTGCAAAACCGGGCAAAGAAAATTGGAAAGAAATTATTCCAGAGTCCAATAACTTACTTAACGGTGTTGGAACGGGTGGAAAAAAGTTGTTTGCAAATTACTTAGAAAATGCGACGACGCGCATCTATCAATCGGAATACGATGGTAGCAATCGTAAAGAAATCAAATTACCCGGTTTAGGTAGTGCTGGTGGATTCGGTGGAAAAGAAGAAGACAATACTTTATTTTATACGTTCAGCTCTTTTGTTTACCCTAGCACCATTTTTCAATACGACGTTACGACGGGAGCATCCAAAGAATTTTACAAGACAAGCTTGAAGTTTAATCCTGAGGATTACGTAGAAAAGCAGGTTTTTTATCCAAGTAAAGATGGTACCAAAGTATCTATGTTTATTGTTCACAAGAAAGGATTAGCCTTAAACGGAGAAAATCCAACTTACTTATATGGTTACGGTGGTTTTAACGTCAACTTGACGCCCTCTTTCAGTACCTCTAGAATTATTTTATTAGAAAACGGAGGTGTATTTGCGATGCCTAACTTAAGAGGTGGAGGCGAATACGGCGAAGAGTGGCACAAGGACGGGATGTTGATGAAAAAGCAAAATGTATTTGACGATTTTATCGCAGCCGCAGAGTATTTGATTGCCGAAAAATATACCAATTCTGATAAGTTGGCGATTGCGGGTGGCTCCAATGGTGGTTTGCTCGTAGGAGCTTGTATGACCCAACGTCCAGAACTTTTTGCCGTAGCACTTCCTGCGGTTGGCGTGATGGATATGTTGCGATACCACAAGTTTACCGTCGGAAAAGGTTGGATTCCAGAATATGGCTCTAGCGAAGATCCCGAGCATTTTAAGAACCTACTCTCCTACTCTCCTTTACACAATTTAAAGGAAGGGGTGGAATATCCTGCGACTATGGTTACGACGGCGGATCACGATGATCGAGTTGTTCCTGCGCACTCTTTCAAATTTGCGGCGCAACTCCAAAAAGCGCATAAAGGAGACAATCCAGTTTTGATTCGAATTGCTACGGATGCCGGACACGGTGCGGGAAAACCAACCTCTAAAATCATCGAAGAGCAAGCAGAATTATGGTCTTTTGTTTTTTACAATACTAACTCTCCGGTGAAATATTTAGAAAATTAATTCTCTAAAAAAAGCGATTCTTTAGCTAAGAAGCGCTACATTTACAGAAACAACGAATTATAATCTGAAAAAGGAGCGCTCATTGGGCGCTCTTTTTTTGTTAGGTGCGGTCTTAGCAGGTTTTTCTCTCGCTAGGCCAACTGCGCCAACAACCAAGCTTTCTCCGCAACCCCTTTCGTCTCTTCAATTTTTTGCTGCAATTGCTTCCGTCCTGCTTGATCACTCGGTTGAAGTTGTAAGAGTTTGCGTACGAAACGAATTAAATTGAGGTAATTATTTCGGTGATAGCCAATTTCTTTTTGCCGGTGAATGTAAGTTTTAAAACTATCCAATAAGGAATCCAAGGCATCAAACTCTTTTAGCTCAAAATAGATGCGCAGTAGCATCCGGCGAGCATCTAAATGATTAAAAACATCTTTAAATTCTACTTTTTGGAGCAAGCTAATCGCTTGGTTGTAATCTGGTTTTTGAAAATAAAAAAAAGCTAAATTATACAAATAAGTATTCTCCCGCTCTTGGGGATGAAGGTAGCTTTTGTACGCTTCCATAAACTGCTCTACCCAGTCAAATTCTTTTAAGGCAATCCCGAGGCGCAGCACATTTTTATAATTAAAACTAGATAAGAAACCATCCTCCAGAAGACTTTCGTTGTCCAAACCAGAACGGTATAAATCTAAGGCTTCTTGAATATACTGCCGCGCGCCCCGATTCAATTGTTTGATACAATAATTAATAGCCATCAAATAAATATCACGAATTTCTGTTTTAGGAAATTGTTGCCAATATTGTTGAATCAATTGTTTCAAGCGAATGAAATCTTTTTCGTTTTCGGGTTGACTCATGGCGCGATAACCGTGATAGTAAATTGCAATCGCCGGCAGGTCTTTGTAATCGCCTCGATCAACCTGTGCAATTACTTCCGTTAGCAACGGCAATTGAAAATCTTGTTGCCACAAATTCTTCATGGCCAAAATCAGGCAACTTTGTCGCAGTAACGCGGCGATGGTAAAATGCGATAATTCCTCCGCCATTTCTGGCAAGTATATTTTTCCTTGTCGACTGTGCTGTAGGAAGTGCTCGTAGTATTCAAAAGCAATTTGATAATTATTAAAATGATAATCAAAATTGCGGATCTTTTGCTCTTGCTGGTTCTTTTTTAATTGTTTCCACTCTTGCTCGAAGAGTTCGGGTAAGCCGCGTTTGCGTAAGGATTTGCAAAGCGTCAATTGTGCTTCGATGGGAAAATTATTTTGGTATTCAATTACCATAAAACGCTTAAGCAAAACGGCAAGAAAAGATAAGGTATAACGCAATTTTGCAGCATCAAAAGGCACGCGAGGAAATAGTTTTTTGAAAAGCGGAGCCGCAGCCAAAACCTCCTTTTTTTTCGTCGCTTGAGCGATTAAATAATCAAATAAAACAATCACATCTTCTCGTTGATTGAAGTATGGCGATTGTAAAAACTTTCGCATTTCTCGCTGATCTTTACGAGACAAAGCAGTTATAAGTCGAAAAACTTTCGTTTTTGCAATATCATTCATGCATTTTTATTTGATTCAAAAAATTATAAAACACTATTAATCAATATTTTAAGACAAAATAATGAGCTATTTCATTTGATAAATATACATAATTGTAATTGTTTGAGCACTAAGAACTAGCGATATTTGATTAAATTTAATTCGCAAATAAGAAACAAGACCGTCATGAACAAACTACAACAATTTGCACTCCTGCTCTGCTTCGCTTCGCTATCCTTTCACCTTAACGCGCAAGGCTGGGTGAGGACTTTCGGCGGCAGTTTGGATGATCGTGCGACGAGAGTAATCCAAACTAGCGATAATGGATTTCTATCCATTGGTGATTTAAGAAATCCCGCTACGGGGGAAGAATTTAATTGGATCAAAACCGACGAGAATGGTCAATTAAGTTGGACGTTTCAACGAGATGTTATTTTCACGAACGCTATGGTTCACTTATCCGATGGTAGCACGATTACCGTTGGTACGCACAGTCCGAACCAAATTGGCCGACAGATTTTTGCCAACCGATTGGATGCACAAGGCAATGAAATGTGGTTTCAGTCTTATGGAGAGGAAGCCGCTAACAATTTAGCGCGTAGTATCCGAGCCAGTGCCGATGGTAATTTTTTCCTTTTTGGTAGAAACTTTGATGGAACCAGTCAGACTGGCTATCTCGCCAAAATTACACCGGACGGAACCTTGCTTTGGGAACAAATGCTGAACGTGGAACTTAACTACGGTACGGTAGAAGAACTAGCGAATGGTGAACTAATTGTATTAGGCACCCAAACGGAGTTCGGAAGTTCAAAAACAGTACTCACTAAACTGGATGCCAATGGTAATGAAATCTGGTTACAAGTTTATCAAGCTCCCATTTATCCGAATACTGCTGAGCAACCTTATAATAATAGTAATCCGAGAGAATTATTACTAACCGATAATGGTTATTTTCTACTCATCGACATAGACTATTTAATTGAACCTGATCCAAATGACCCCTTTCCTTCTCCTTATATCGATAGTCGAGATCGGTTGATGGCCGTTGATTTTGAAGGAAATATAACTTGGGAAGAAACTTATTTCTTTAGTGATGATATTCAAGACATTCTTTTGACCAGCGATGGAAATATTCTACTGACGAGAAATTCTACTACGCTCCACGAAGATTACTTAAGAAAATTTGATCTTCAAGGGAATCTAATCTGGGAAACAACTTTCACTAATCCTTCTTTAAACATTGGCTCAAATAATAGACTAACCATTTTTGAACGAGATGGATTTTACTCACTTATTGGGCATAAATATTCCCCGATCCAAATTACCTTGTGGCAAACAGATACCAACGGTAATATTACGAAAGCAAAATCTTCTATCCTGTTCAATGCATTTTCTTATGCCATCAATCAAAAAATTACCACTACCGATCAAGGATATCTTTTGGCTGGTTATATTAAACCGATTGATGATCCTGACAATGAGCAACTTTCCCTAATTAAGGTAGATCAAGATGGTAATATTTATACAAGTACGATCTCCGGAAATGTCTTTGTAGATGAAAACCAAGATTGTTTGTTGGATAATGATGAACAGAAACTGGAAGACTGGATGGTTCAGGCCGAAGGAGCAAGCAACTTTTATGCACATACGAATAGTAATGGTGATTATTACATGGAAGTTGATACAGGGAGTTATACTTTGTCTGTCGTTCCGAAAAATGATTATTGGCAGTTTTGCGATACGGTTTCCGTTGACGTACTCGATTTCACGGATGCTTTGGAAGCAGACTTTGGTGCAAGTGCCATTGTAGATTGTCCTTTTCTGGAAGTAGATGTAGCCACTCCATTCTTGCGCCGCTGTTTCCCAAATACTTACGTCGTACGCTATTGCAACACCGGAACGCAAACCGCAGACGACGTTAAAATTGAAGTTAGTTTTGACGACTATTTACAAATAGATTCAAGTAGTTTACCCATTATCAGTCAGGTGGATAATACACTTAGTTTTGATATTGGTACGGTACCGCTCGGAACCTGTGGCCGTTTTTTCGTGTATACGACCTTGGATTGCGATTCCACTGTTTTAGGACAAACGCACTGTGTAGAAGCGCGGATTACACCTGATAGTTTTTGTGTACTGCCCAATTCGCTTTGGAACGGAGCGAGTATTGATTTGGCGGCAAGCTGCCAAGGAGATAGCGTTTTGTTTGAGATCCAAAACGTAGGAACGGCGGCGATGAATGAATCCTTAGATTATTTCATCGTAGTCGATGATGTGATTTTGCGTACCGGAAATTATCAACTCGGCATTGGCGAAATCAAAGCCTTAAAAGAATTTGCGGGAGGCGCAACGTTACACATGGAAGCGATGCAAGTGAGCGGGCATCCAGGGAATAGTCAGCCAAGCGCTACCGTAGAAGCTTGTGCCAGTAGCAGCCAAGCGAACATCAGCATTGGATTTGTTACTCAATTTGGAGAAGATGATGGTGATCCTTTTGTTTCGATTGATTGCCACGAAAACATTGGCGCTTTTGACCCGAATGACAAGCAAGGATTCCCGAAAGGCTACGGACTGGAGCATTACATTGACGTCAATCAAGACTTGGAATACCTCATTCGTTTTCAAAATACGGGAACGGATACGGCTT
>CALFBG010000051.1 GCA_937951685.1 uncultured Saprospiraceae bacterium
GTGAAGGGATACCGCTGCCCTGTATGTCAGCAATATCGCTATCAATCAGAACTAAGCACTGCGCTGAAAATACTGGAAGCGCACTATCGAGTAACCATGCCTAGTTATTACAAATCCTTCAAAAAGGACATTATCGGTAGTTTTACCAACGAGGATATGGATTGGGCCTGCGATGACTGCTTTCAACAAAAGCGAGCTATTCCCGCCGTCCCCGGTGCCATTTTCGACGGAGGAGAACCACACCTCGCACACTACGATACTGCTTTAACTTGCGAACGCTGCGAAGTAGATTTCACCTTTTCCAAAGCGGAGAAAAAATTCTGGTTTGAAGGCCTAAAATTCCACGCCGACGCCCGACCCAAAAACTGCGTAGCTTGCCGCAAACTCGTTCGTGCCGAAAAAAAAGACAACAGTCGGCTCTCCGAACTCCTCAGCCAAACGGAAGCGTTAAGCAAGTCGGAATACGCAGAAATTGCGGCGATTTATGATAGAATGGGGAAGGAGGAGAAAAAGCGGATGTATGAGCATTTGGTGCGGAAACATTCGTGAAGAAGTATGAACTTGCATTCATATGAATGCTTACTCCTATAAAAAATGCTTACCCAAAGCCCGCGCCCCAAGTAAGCATTTTTGATTTTTAAATCAATGTCGAGATCCGTTTTGATTAAGCACCCACCACCAACTTCATCGGTGCCAATTCCAAGCCATCACCCGTCAATTGCACCAGATATTGCCCTTTCGGCAAATCTTGTACGTTGACCGTAAATTTATTGAAACCACTTTCGATACTCAAACTTTGGCTACGCACTTTCTGTCCTGTGATGGAGAAAACTTCCAACATTGCCGTTCTATTTCGATCTGCCGTCATTACGACGTTGAAATCGTAAACCGCAGGATTTGGATATATTTTTAGATTTTCAAATTGTTGATCTTTGATTTCGATGGCGCGGCGGTCACTTAAGGTTTCACTGCCGTCCAAGTCGATGGCGCGAATCATATAGTACGTGGTACCAATGAGTGGATTGGTATCCAAGGCTTCGTAGGCAGAAGCCGTGCTACTATTCCCTGCCGCTTGTACCCGATCAATCACTTCTTCGTTGCCATCTTGGAGTCGGACGACTTCAAAATAGTCGGAATTACTTTCTGATGCCGTTATCCAATTCAACTCTACTTTGCGCGAAGGATTCAGCCACGCTTCGAAGCTACTCAACTCTACCGGAAGAGAAGCATTGATGTAGCAACTCGGATCGACAATTTCGTTAGGATCAATCAAGTCTGGTAGAATACTATAAGGGCCAAATTCTACGGGATTGAGAATATTATCACCGGCACCTAGCCAATTTTGTAAAAGCGTTTTGAACACGGAACGGTAATCGTGTTGCAATTCACTTTCGTCCATGTAGCCAGAACTATTGACATTACTCAAGTCGAAGTTAGTGCCCGAAATACCAGACTTAACCGCATCGCCAAAAAGAAACATCGGTCCAAAATTACCGTGATCCGTTCCATTACTGCCGTTCTCTTTAATTCTTCGAGAGAACTCCGAAAAGACAACCGTCACTACCTTTTTACCCAAACCTAAATTGGTCAAATCTTTATGGAAAGATTCAATCGAATCAAAAACGTTGGCTAGGGTTTCGGCGTGGTCTCCTTGGTGCGTATTGGAAGTATCCACCTGTGAAGCGTGTGTATCAAAACCACTTTGGTGCGTTAAGAAGACTTTCGTTTGACTGCCGCCCGCTAGCAAGCGCGCTACGGTTGAGAGTTGATAGCCCAGATAGGAATTAGGATATACTTCGCTAGAATTTGTACCATTGTTAAAGACATTGGTAATGCGTTGCCCATAAACGTTGGTGCTATTCTCAACACTCATGATGTAATCCAGTTCCGCTCCGTATTCCGAAACGACCGGCGTAGCGTGTGGCAAAGTTCCCAAACCATTGAGTAAGCCAAACAAACTACCCGGATATTGTCCCGAAAGATTGATCGCCTCGTAAGTACTTGTACAATCGTGAAACGAAAGCGAAGCTTTTGAATCGCCCAATTGAATACCGAGTGGATCGGGGAAATTTCCAGTAGGATTATTATGAATGCCAGGATATGCATTTTCAAAAAATCGCCCCAGCCAGCCATTATTGGTTGCACCCGTTTGTGTTCCATCTTTTCCACTCAACCATAAATCGGTAGACTTAAAGTGAGATTGATTGGGACTCGGATAACCTACGGCTTGAATCAAACGTGCTTTATCGGACTCGTACATATTTTTTAAACTCGTAATACCGGGATGAATACCGACTTGATCTTGAATCGGTAAGGTTGTATCTAAATTCACGTAGGCACCGGTGCCCGTTTCGGCTAAGCCAATGTTGGGACGATGACCAATGTAAGCGGCATATTGATCAACGGGAAGAATGGTATTTAATCCATCGTTCCCCCCTTTTAAGAATAAAACGACTAAGGATCTTTCGGTTACCCCATTACAAGTGGTCAATAGATCGAGCATATCGGGGGTTGCAAATGCACTCATGCCCATGCCATTTAACAAAAGTGGACCGGAAGATAATTTGCCTATATTTTTTAAGAAATTACGTCTTTTCATGACTGAATTTTAAAGTTTTTTTTGAATAGAATGATCTTCTGTTTTGTTTACATTAACCCAAACTCTTGGGAAGAAATAAGGGCTTTAAACAAAGTCTCCAAGGGGATTTTGACGGCACTGTCATCATCCGTATTGAGGTAATTCGCCCATTCAAAGCTCCAATTGATGGGTGAAAGATCATCCAAGAAAACGTCTAAAAAGTAGGCGGCTCGATCGGCGAGCGGTGTTTCTGGAAATAAATAATCAATTAATTCATTTACTAAAACGGAAGCGTTGGCAGGATCTGAAATGGCGCCACTATTTTTAATGAAGGGTACGATTTCAAATGCTACGCCTCCGTTGGTTCCCCATTGTAAAACACGGGTACCAGAAAGCAGAATTTCTGCTTGCTTGTACCTTGCAATCAAAGTAGAACCACTGAACCAATTTCGGGAATAACCGGGTTCTTGATAATAA
>CALFBG010000052.1 GCA_937951685.1 uncultured Saprospiraceae bacterium
TAAATATCGAGAAAGAGAAGGCCAAACGATTGCTCGTTACGACATGACTACGCAAAGTGGCATTATTGCGGATGGGCATCTCTCCTTTCCGAGAGAAGATGGCAGTTACTTTTTAGCCACTTTTGAAGCTACTTCTCACCAGTCTCGGAAAGAGGTAATCTTTCGCAAGCAGACCAAAACTTTATTGTGGGATAGTCTCGCGCTGGCGAGCGTCGTGGCTACTTTAGTCTATGGTTATGGTTATTTATATGATCATTTCACGGTCAAACAGCTTGGCATTTGGCAAAGTCTGGGCATTATCGCTCTTGTATTTGTGAGTGCGTTTTTTCTCTTTTTATTGATTTTCCACCAAATTTCTCGTTACCGCTATATCTATGCGATTGAGCAATTTAAAAAATACCACGCCGACGAACAATGGATTGTGATTGGTTCGGATGTTTTTAAAGCAAAAGACGACTTCGCTTTGCGCGAACTCAAGAAGCAATGTGTTTATGGCGGTTTTGGGATGATCAGCGTTAGCATGGACGAAACGGCTCAATTGGTGATTACGCCTGCCCGGGAACAAGTCTCGAAGCAGCAGCGAAAAACTCTGTTTTTTAGCGAACAAAAAGATAAGCCGCTTAGCCCGACGCGTACAAAGGTGAAAAACTTTTGGCAAAAGATTAAGGGAAAAACAAGTACTCTTTTACGAGGTAAAATGCCAAAACGAAACTTATTGCTACGCTACAAAAAACCTGTTTATCGACAAATTGCCTTATTCAGTGTATCGGTAGGTTTAATTTCTATGATGTTTTATCAAGAAATCAGAGAGGCTAGTTTGAATTATGTAAACGAGCGGGCCTTTAGCGAAAAGATGGAAAAATTTGGTAAAGAAACCCAAGCGGAAAGTAAGCAGTACGTGCTGGATTCTACGAATATTGTTGCGGAACAAGCTCAGACGGGATACTACGAGGAGTTGTATTATAAAAATGAAACGCTGACCGAGGACGATGGTAATCCGACGATTCCAGAAGAAGCACCCAACTTTGAAGTCGGAGAATTAATAGAAATGCAAGCCGATCCAGATCGAGCGGTACAGATTTTTGTGACCGTAGATGGAGAAAATACTGTTAGTTACGATTGTGCACGGTTTCATAATTTTCGAACGACCGTTTATGTCGTAGAAGATGCTATTTTTATGAATGCCAAAGCAGCCATTAAAAGAATGAAGATGCTCCGTGCAAAAGGCATTGATGCCCATCTACTTTGGTTGGGCTGTTTTTCTAAGTTAGAACGCAGTTATATGGTGTACATTGATTTGTTTTACGAAGTATCTGCGGAGGCAGAAAGCTTAGCAAAAGCCCATCGTCAGGCATTACGCGCGAACGATATTCCGGAGCAAAAAGTAAAAATTAGAAGCATTCCTCCCCTCTCTACCGCCAAGTAAACGAAGCCTACGGCATCGAGATGGAGCAGAATAAGCTCAATACAAGGGTAAACGCCATTTTTAAAGAAATTCAAATCGGAAAAACTGTTTAATCACCAAATAAAGAAGGGCAATACCTGCTAATCTCCTATTTTTTGTTAAAATTTTAGGTGTAACAAAATAAGAATCATATATTTGAAACTTGTCATAAAAAAAATACGTTTAAACACGCTAATTTCCTAGAAAACCATCGGTCGCACTCTTACTGGTTTCCTAAAAAAACAACACAGTGAATCTGAAAAAATCTCTCGCTAAGCTCAAGCTTCGAATGGACAGCTTAGATCGGCAAAAATTACTTTTTGCTACCCTCTCTGGCATTGCCGCAGGTTTTGTACTTTTTCTATCCATCCTTGGTATTCAACAAATCGCTAAGTCGACAACTCAAGCTCCGGCGCTCGCAGCCAAGTTGACTCCGCCCGTCCTTGTAGAACCTGCCAAAAAGTATGGTTTTATTTTGGATAGTTTTCAAATTACGGAAGCCAGCATCAAACCCAACGAATTTTTGTCCGATATCCTAACTAAGCACGAAGTGCCCTACGCTCGGATTGATGCCTTGGTGCGAAAAACGCAAGCTGTATTTGATGTAAGAAATCTCCGCGCGGGGAAAGACTATACGATTTTTAAAGGGCATAATAGTAAAACGCCCGACTTCTTTGTATACGAACCGAGTGTTTATCGGTATATCGTTTTTGATTTGCGGGACACGATGGATGCTTATGTCATCGAAAAAGAAATCGTTACCAAGATCAGAACTGCGTCCGGCGTGATTGAAAGTTCTCTTTGGAATACGATGACGGATAATGGCTTGAGTATGGAACTTACAGCCAAGATGGAAGATGCTTTTGCTTGGTCGATTGACTTTCATCACATTCAAAAAAATGATCGTTTTAAACTCATCTTTGAGCAAGAATATATTGACGACAAACCCGTTGGTGTAGGCGCTATTCAAGCCGCTTATTTTCAAAATTTTGATCAAGAATATTACGCAATTGCTTACGAAAATGATAAATATAATGGCTTCTACGATTTGGAAGCCCGCCCGATGAAAAAGGCTTTCTTAAAGTCTCCCGTTAAATATTCTAGAATTTCTTCTCGCTTCAATTTGCGGCGGTTTCATCCCGTCTTGAGAAGAACAAAGGCGCATTTAGGAACCGATTACGCGGCTCCTCGTGGAACGCCCATTTTTGCGGTTGCAGATGGCGTAGTAACGAAAGCTAGTCGAACGCGTGGCAATGGTAATTTTGTCAAAATAAAGCACGACGATACTTACCAGACGCAGTATTTGCACATGAATAGACACGGAAAAGGAATTCGTCCGGGTGTACACGTCAAACAAGGAGAAGTCATTGGTTACGTTGGATCAACAGGTTTAGCGACGGGACCACACGTTTGTTTTCGCTTTTGGAAAAATGGCAGACAGGTCAATCATTTGCGAGAGAACCTTCCTCCCCCCGAACCGATGGCGGAGTCCGAAGTTCCGAAGTTTAATTTAGTACGAGATAGCTTAAAAACGAGTCTAGATTTGATTGAATTTCCGAATAAACAACTAATGGTTATGGAAATCAATTCTTCGATCCGAGACTCTATTTTGTTGAATCCTTAACCGTACAGACACAAGATCATTTCAAAAAAGCTTCCTTTTTTATGGCTTTGCTAAGCTAAACCTAAAGGTAGAACCTACTTGGGGGTTACTCTTAACGTCGATGGTCTGCTCGTGCGCTTCTAAGATATGTTTGACAATCGAAAGCCCTAATCCAGAACCACCTTGCAAGCGCGAACGACTTTTATCTACCCGATAAAAGCGATCAAATAAATGGTTTAGATGCGCTTGATCAATACCGATTCCATCGTCTGCTACTGCGACCATAATACCATCTTCTAAATCAAAAAAAGCAACTTCTGTAGTGCCGCCTTTCTTGCCATACTTAATTGAGTTAATGATTAGATTATTGAGGACTTGCCGGATTTTTTCTCGATCGCCACGGACGGGAATTGGGAATAATTCTTCTTGGCTCAATGCAAGTCGGATGGCATTTCGTTGAGATTTCATTTCTAAGTCGTCAAACACTTCTAGTACCAATTTTTGGATATCAAACACTTCGAGGTTTAAGCTGAGTTGACCCGTTTCTAGTTTAGAAATTTCTTCTAGCGCATCAACAATGGTTTGCAGGCGTTCGATGTTGGTAGCGGCTTTGCGCAGGTATTTTAAATTGATGCGTTCGTCGTATAAGCCACCTTCGAGCAGCGTATGGACGTAGCCTTGCATATTAAAAATTGGGGTTTTGAGTTCGTGAGAAATATCACCCATAAAATTTCTACGATATTCCTCTAAAGTCTTTAAAGTATCAATTTTCTTTTGTTGTGAATTTGCCCAATCCTTGACCTCTTTTTCAACTTTTCCGATGTCTTCCTTTTCTAGGCTGGGTATTTTCGTATTTGTACCCGATCTGAGATCGTGGATGTTTTTGTAGATGAGTTTAATTCTACGGGAGAAATAGAGTCGAATGGTAAATAGAATCAGGATGAAACTAGTTAACAAAGAAAATAAGCTCAGCAAAGCAATAACAAGGTTCGAGAGATTCGTCAGACCAAAATATTGTAATAAGAGCAGGGCGAGCAACTGGGTTGCAGCGATGATGAATGCAGCATAATAAGCCAATTGAGCGGGACCTGTATTTTTCAGCATTTAGAAATCTATTTTATAGCCGACACCTTTAACCGTTTTAATGTAATGATCGCCCAATTTTTCTCTAAGTTTTCGAATGTGAACGTCAATCGTTCGTTGCCCAACGATTACGTCTCTGCCCCAGATTTTATTAAAAATTTCATCCCGTGTATACGCTTTCCCCGGTTTGCTCATCAAAAGATTAAGCAGTTCGAATTCTTTTTTGGCGAGTTCAATTTCTGCGCCGTCTTTGAAGACGAGAAACTGATCCCGGTCCACGACTAAATCACCAATCTGTAAAACGTTCTGCTCTTCGTTTCCCGAACGCGTATTGCGGCGGAGCAAAGCTTTGATTCGAGTAAGGAAAACGCGTGGTTTAATCGGTTTGGTAATAAAATCATCTCCCCCACTTTCCAAGGCGGCAATTTGGGAAAAGTCTTCATTCCTTGCGGTTAGGAAGGCAATAATCGTTTTATTGAAAATTTCATTGGCGCGGAGTGCATAGCAAAGTTCTACGCCATCCATTTCTGGCATCATAATATCCAAGATCATCAAATCCGGAACTGTTTCCAAGGCTTTTGCCAATCCTGCCTTTCCATTACTTGCGGTAAATACTTGGTAACTTTCTTTTTCTAAATTGTATTTGAGAAACTCTAAAATATCCGGCTCGTCATCTACAACTAATATCTTCACTTTGCTATTATCCATTGCGGTTTGAAGTTTGTAATCCCTCTTAAAAATTAATATGATCTTGACACAAAGTTAAACCATGTACCCAAGAGCCTTGCTCTTATTTTGTTACATTAATATTAAATACCGTAGCCTTTATTCGAAAAGCGCATCCAAAATTAATGATAAAGTAATTTTGTCTTAGTACTTAATATTTCAAAAAGATTAAAAAATGATTCTTTTTGAATAGTTCTTCCGATTATCTTGTCATAAGAACAATAGTTTATTATATTTGTCGCAAGCCTTTTAATTATTCTCTCATAAGTCTAAGTGAAGTTTCTCCGTGAGGAGGGCTTCACTTTCTTATTTTTCGGCTGCTTCTCTCTTCGTAATTTCGTTTAAAACCTGTTCATAAATCGCCTGACTCACCTCAGAATGATTTGACAAATAGATCATATCTGCCTTAAAATCAGCCTCTTCCAGCTTATGAATGTCAAATATTTGTTGGTAGTAAAGCGTTAAAATGGAATCCTTTATGGGTTGTACTAAATTCTGCGCAGCGCCTTCTGCAATGTGCACATCCGCCAAAACTTGCACTAACTTTTCTTCCTCAATACGTAAGTTACTCGCCTTTTTGCAGGCCACGCCGCAAAGCACAAATAAAAGAATATAGGTAAATATTTTCATAAGAAATAATGTTGGAATTTGAGCATATTTTTGCCAATTCTAGTAAGGGTTAAGATAATAAATTTTATCCGTTAAACCAGTGTCCATACAACGCAGTAAAGCGCTATTTAAGTACAAGGTAAAACTAAATGAAGCAAGTTAGGAATTAAGAATATTGCTTCGGAAAATGAAAGGCTACACGTTCCGTATTATCCGTGGAAAAGGCTGTCCATTTTTCGGCCGTTGAGCTTAATTTGAGGATGCCACAAGTTGGTACATTGGGAATGTATGCTCCTCCCGCAAACATATTTGCGAGGCTGGTCATAGTAGGATTATGACCGAAAATACAAACGGTTTGAGCGGTTTCGGGTAAGCTTCCGATAACTTCAAGAATATCGTTGGTGTAGGCTTCGTATATTTGCGGAACGACCTGAATCTGCGCGTCCTCGATACCAAAAACTTCCGCAAAAAAAGTTGCCGTCGTAAAGGCTCGATTCGCGGGGCTGGATACGAGTAAATCGGGTGCTTTCCCTTCTTTTGCGAAGAGCACTTTTGCCATTACTGGCGCGTCTCTTAAGCCTCGTGGATTTAAGGGACGATCTACGTCTCTGAGCGTACTGTCGTTCCAACTAGATTTGGCGTGACGAATTAGATATACGGTTTTCATAAATTAGTATAGTTTAAAGGATTAATTCAATTTTAATACACTGTAATTTAAGTAGTTCACGGAAATTGGGTTTACAATAAGTTGAAAAGTCTTTTAAGCTCACCAATCTATTTGGTAAACCTACTTAAGTACCAATACAAATTATTTTGCTTATTAACTTGCCTCATCTTTTGAACAGTCTTTTCGTTACTCAAAGCCTTCCTAAGTAAAGGCTTAGGGCGGTTTTCGTGCCTCAATACTGATCAAAATCTAACACAATTTAATGGCAAAGTAATTTTATCTTAGTACTTATATTTTTTTGGCATAATAAAACATTTTTTCTTGGGTCTCTTCCCAAATCATCGTTTGCTCAAAACTTAAACCCAACTTTTCGATGAGTCGTTGAGAAGCAATGTTTTCAGGCGTTGTAAATGCGGAAATAACGGGGAGTTTTAAATACTCGGTCGCATACACCATGATTGCCGCAGCCGCTTCGTACGCATAGCCATTGCCCATGTACGCAGGCAACATGGCAAAGCCAATATCAACGTCGGGAAAACCTTCCCTACGGTAAAGGGACACGCAACCTATTTTTGCTCCCGCAGGTAGCAACGAAATAAGATAATTGCCAAAGCCGTGAATTTGATAATGATTGAGCATTTTATCTTGAATGTATTGTTCCGCGGCCGCTATCGTATGGATATTGCGTTCACCGATGTGCTGAATCCAAGTTTCCGTATTGAGTAATTCTAATACAAAAGGCGCTTCTGCCAAGGTCATTGGTCGCAAGTATAATCTCTCCGTCTTTATCATGATAAAAAATTATTAGCCTAAAATCTAACGCACACGGAATAGCAACTTAATAAATATATTCCCGCTTTCCACCGAAATAATTATTTTTTTTATCAGCAGCATTTTTTTAAGCACTATAAAGCATTCGTTCCTCTAAGAAAAAGCGTGCACAAAGTTCTATCCTCAAAAGTGATAAGATTACAAAAAAAATGTAAATTTACTCCTTCGTGTGCATTTTTAAAGCTAATTCGCTTACTGAAGTTGTTTAAAAACTCCAAAAATCTTTATGAATTGATCTTTTTGTCCAATTTTTCAGCTTTTTTATTCTCCGTAGTGCTGCTACGAATTCCAAAAAGAGCTTCAACCTGCCTGCCGGCAGAGGCAGGCCTGAACAAAAAACGCTGTTGCTCAATTGCTTTTAGAATGAGTAAACAAGTTCATAATATAAGGACATAAGTACCAAACTAATCAATTCCCTAAACTTCTATGCTGGGATTACGTTGAACATTAATATGAAATTTCTCCTGAAAGATATTGAATTACACCTAGAAGATGAAATCATCGAACAGGGAGAGCAATTGCTCGCACGCAACCAGTTGGAACAACTCATTGAGATTGAGAAGCAACTGTGGGCGGCACGTTTTATGGTGCAAACGAAAGTGATCGAAGTTGAATTACAATTGAAAGCCAAACGGATTCAAGATTGTACTTGTGACTGTGATTTATTTCAAAAAACGAAGTGTTGTCCTCACGTTGTCGCGAGTCTTTTAGCCGTACGTACCAAGCTCAAAGAAAAGGACGCGGCTAGAAAAGCAAAAGCGGCTCAGCGCCTAGCAAAAAGAAATACGAGTGCCCTTAAGTTGTCTCCCGGGCATATTCTCGATACGATTTCCCACGAAGAACTCAAGCATTTTGTCAAACGCTACGCAACGAGTAATCGCCAGTTTGGCTTATCACTGAAGGCAAAATTTGCGCGTAAAATTAATCTTCCCGATCCGCTGGAAAAATATCGCTCCATTTTGGATAGCACAATTAATACGCATCTCAAATCTAGAAAGAAGTTTACGATTAGCATTGTGCGACAGATTGCCAAAATTATGGAAATGATTTTCGTACAATTGGAAGACGCTTTATCTCTGCAAGAATTGACGGAAGTTTTTGCGATTATTCAGGTTAGCTTTGAGAAATTGTATCCCTTACTTCGCCGCGTCGAGCGCAAAAACAGCACTTTCTTAGGTTTGATGGTAGATAATATGAATTATTTTGAGGAGCTACTCAAACAGGAAATGGCACCGAGTTTTAGAACGCAACTCTGGGAATTTGGTTTGGCAGAAATGCAACGCAGTAACTATTTGAGTTATCAGCTTTCTAGCGATTGGTATCGAATCTTACGCCAATTTGCCAAGGAGGAACAGCAACTTGATCAACTCTTGGAGGTTTTAGCCAGCCAGCTAAAGGAAGATTTCTTGAGTGACCATCAACATACGCAATTACTCGTCCTGCAACTCAATTTACTCGAACAGCGGGGCGATCAAGCCGCTATTGATGCTATCCTTGAAACGCATCAAAATAAGCCAGAAGTTTTACTCGCAGCGGTAAAAGATGCCTGGAAGAAGAAAGATCTAGCCAAAGCCGCCCAATTGGCAGAACAAGCCCTAGAACATACACAGGTCTTGACCGTACGCAATAATTTAGAAGAAATTCTATTACAAATTGCTTTGCAAAAGAAACAGAAAAAAGCGATCAAAGATTTAGCGATCAAACGCTTTTTGGCTACCTACGATATGGCTTACGTAGATTTATTAAAAACGCATCATGCCAAAACTTGGGATAAAATATTTAGCCAGTTGGTTAATTTGGTCGAATCACAAAGCTATTCCCTCGCCCGTAGAGATGCCTTGGCAGGACTGTTCTACTTGGAAAAAAGACCACAAGATTTAATGGCTTATGTACAGAAAATTCGATCAATTGATTTACTACAGCGCTATGATCAGTTTTTGATCCAATACGATAAAACGGCTTGTTACTTACTTTACGAAAACCTATTGGATCACTATTTGGAATTTCACTTAGGCCGAAAAACAGCGGTAAAAATGCGCGGTGTCTTCCATCATTTAGAAAAGATTAACGCGACGGACCTCAAGCGAAAGTTGCTAAAGAAATATCGAAAAACTTACCGCGAACGACATTCTTTAATCGAAGAATTAGCGGACTTTTAAAATACTAAAAATGAAAATTGAATTTTGGATGGTGGGTAAAACTAGTTTCCCTTACCTCAACGAAGGTGTCCCCATTTACGAGAAACGAATCACGCGGTACATCCCTTTTCAAAGTCAGGTTATTCCAGACATAAAAAACGCGAAAAATATGCCTGCTGCCCAACTGAAAGAAAAAGAAGGGCAAGCCATCTTGGATAAACTCAATAAAGAAGACTTTCTGATTTTGCTGGACGAAAAAGGCAAAAGTTTCAGTTCAGTAGCTTTTGCGCAGCAACTCGATCAGTACCTTTTACGCTCCAACAAACGCCTTATTTTCTTGATTGGTGGTGCTTTTGGTTTTTCGGAAGCCGTTTACGCGCGAGCCAATCAAAAAATATCACTTTCCAAAATGACGTTTTCCCACCAAATGATTCGCCTATTTTTTGTGGAACAACTCTATCGTGCCTTCAGCATTTTGAGAAAAGAACCTTATCACAACGAATAACGATAATAAAACTTCGCTATAAATATCTATCTTGTTCTCCAATTTCACCGTTTCGGTGGCAACCATTACTTTAAAAATTAATTATGTCCATTACGCTTATTATCGTTATTCTAACGGGTTTGGTTTCTTATCAAGCACTCAACGATCGGAACATGATCGAAAAACTGAAACACTATCCTTACGCTACTGCTCGCAATGGCGAATACCATCGCCTTTTGACGGGGGGATTTGTGCATGGAAGTATGACGCATTTACTAATCAATATGTTTGTACTCTACAGTTTTGGGGAATACGTCGAAGGAGCCTTTTTGGTCGACTTTGGTGAAATGCAAGGAAGGTTATTGTATCTGCTTCTGTATATTGGTGCGATCATCGTAGCGAATGCGGGTACTTTTTTACGACAAAAAGACAACCCCGGTTTTGCCAGTGTCGGTGCTTCGGGCGCTACTTCTGCCGTCATGCTGGTCTTCGTCATTTATAACCCTTGGGCGATGCTCGGTATCTTTTTTGTGATTCCCTGTCCGGCGATCATTGCGGCGGTACTTTATTTGATTTATTCTTCTTGGGCGAGTAAAAATAGTAATGATATGATTGATCACGCGGCACACTTCTACGGAGCCGTTTTTGGTATTTTATTTATTTTTATTTCAAAACCGAGTATGGTCAATATCTTTCTGGATAGCGTGACACACATTCCCTATTTCTAATATTCCTCTTTGATGTTTTATATTTTATCAAAATTATTGTACTTCCTAATTCAGCCGATCAACTGGGTAATTGGCTTGTTGCTGTATAGTTTTTTTGGTAAAAAACCGAAAGCAAAACGAAGGAGTTTGGGCTTTGCCATTGTGCTTGCTTTATTCTTTACCAACCATTTTATTTTCAATCAATTTATGAACGCCTGGGAAGTCGATCCCGTTTCGATGACGAGCTTGTCCGCTCCTTATGATATCGGTATTTTGCTAGGTGGTTATTCCAATTTTTATAAACTAGAGAATAACGACCGCCATAATTTTAACGAAAGAGCCAATCGGTTGACCAACACCTTAGAACTTTATCACGCGGGAAAAATCAAGAAAATTTTACTTAGTGGCGGTTCGGGAAATCTGACGGGAGAAAGCTACTCCGAAGCTATTCTAGCAAAAGAGTATTTACTGCGAATTGGTATTCCCTTAGAAGCAATCATCGTGGAAAGTCATTCTCGCAATACGAGAGAAAATGCGCTTTTTACCAAGCAATTACTCGCCGCTAAATATCCAGAAGCGTCTTGCTTACTCATCACTTCGGCGTGGCATATGCCAAGAGCCGCCGCTTGTTTTGAAAAGCTCGGTCTTTCTTTTGATCAATTTGGGGTAGACTATATCGGCGAAAAGAATCGCTTTGCTTTTGAATCAATGGTCATTCCCGATCGACTCGGGTTTTATCGTTGGGAAATCCTAATTAAAGAATGGGTCGGCTATGTGATGTATCGCCTGCGCGGTTATCTTTAATATTTTAAAAATAACACTTTGTAGCTTCCTTGATTACTACGAAAATCCAAAGCTCAAAATATTCACAAACTTAAATTACAAAGTAATAACTGTCCTTTTCCTATGAAAAACCCTTGGAAAACCAAATCAAATAAAACGATATACGATAATCCCTGGATTAAAGTAACGCACCGCGAAGTAGTAAATCCCGGTGGTGGCGATGGCATTTATGGCGTCGTACATTTTAAAAATTTAGCCATTGGAATTGTTCCCTTGGATGCAGATTATAATACTTGGCTCGTTGGTCAATATCGGTATACTTTGGACGCTTACAGTTGGGAAATTCCAGAAGGTGGCGGTTTACTCGGTGGAGATCCGATTGATGCAGCCAAGCGTGAACTGCTAGAAGAAACGGGAATCACCGCCCAGCGTTGGACTAAAATTTTAGACCTGCATACGTCTAATTCCGTCACCGATGAATCTGGCATGGCTTACCTCGCACAGGGCTTGAGCTTTGGAGAAGCAGCGCCAGAAGAATCCGAAGATTTAGTGATTAGAAAGCTTCCTTTTTCAGAAGCCTTAGCGATGGTAATGAATGGAGAAATTACCGATGCTTTAGCGATGGTTGCGATTATGAAAGTAAAACTAATGATGGATCAAGGGCTAGTTTAGTTTTGGTTTTAGCAGCAGCATGAATTGTTTTGCGTACTTTGGTTAGTGGCACCAAATCGGAAAATTTCCAGACTCCCAGAAACTTAACTCGGTGGGAATGTGTAATTGTAAGCCTCGATAAATCATTAATAGACCAAAAAGTACGCAAGCATACGGGATGAGACTTCGCAGTTGCCGAAAAGTGCTTTTGGCGTAGTTTCCAAAAATCATTAAACCCAATAAAGCGGGCATTGTTCCAAAACCGAAACTTAGCATATATAAGCCTCCCGAATTAGCCGTTCCCATCCCAATCGCACCGACCAAAGCAATGTAAACTAAACCACAAGGCAACAAACCACCCAATAAGCCTAAGCCAAAAATAGAAAACCGTCCGGTACGCGCAAAAAATCGCAATAATTTTTGATTGATCCCTTGCCAGAATTGCTCCCAACGTGGAAAAGTGAGTAACTGCTTTCGCCCCAGCAATTGTAGGCTTGCGCCCAAGATAAGTGCGATACCTAAAATAACGGAAAAGAGTTTTTGATAACCCGCCAAAGCAATGCCCCAGCCTAATAAACCGAAGCAAAAACCAAGTAAGCCATAAGTGATGACTCGACCAAGATGGTAAAGGAAAGACTGGAAAATAAGTTCCCGCTTTTCCCGTGCCGACAAGGGCAAGGCAAGCACAATCGGACCGCACATCGCGATACAATGCGCACTACCAAAGAGCCCTAAGAGTAAAGCGGACCATAGCATTATAAAATGATTTCGATTTCTTGGTAATAAGCCTTTTTGGCGTGTTCCCAATCAATGTTGATTTTCCAACGTCCCGCGGCAAAATGCTGCGTTGGAATTTGCATTCGCCCAGTTGAATCCAGTTGTAGCGCTTGCGTATGATCTTCGTGTTTAGTTCTTGGATTAAAAAATAGAACGGTTCCGGTACTCTTATGCATCGCCGCGGGAAAGACCAATTCTACCAGTTCTTTTTCAGCTTGGTAGTTTACTGCTACCGCTTTCGCTAAATTTTGCTGATTGGTAATTTTATCGAATCGACTTTGATAATTCAGGTCTAATTCGTAATAATTATCTAAGACTAGGCTATTATCATAAGTCGTCGTCTTGATGACAAAGTAAAGTAAAATTGCCATAAAGCAAGCGTAAAAAATAGCAATACTAGCTCCCCAATTAAGTTTCATGTTAAGTTATTTTACTGGTCCCAGAAAATTTGTACCCAAGGATTCAATCAATTCTTGATTTGCATATACGCCAATCTTTAAGTCATTTTTTTGACCCCGCAATGCCTCGGGAGGAATTTCAATAAATAAGGAACCACTAGTTAATTGTTCAGGACGCGCGATGGGTTCATTTCCTACCACGGTAATTGTCCCCGTATGGTCCAACAGTCGGAATTCAATATTTAGGGGCGTTTTGGTTTTATTCATAATTTGGTAGTTATACAAATTTCGAATATTCCCTTCTTCTGTTTCTTGAAATAGCATTCCCGTAGTTCTTAGCAATAAAGTCTCTACCGAAGACCGTGTCGCCAACAAGTAGATTTGAACACTCAACAGTAGAAATAAAACTGCGGAATAAGCTTTTACACGTGTCGTAAAGATTTGCTTCCGTTTAGCAACAATTCCTTCGTGACTATCGTAACGAATTAAACCTAGCGGGCGATCAATTTTTTCCATCACTTCATCGCAGGCGTCCATGCAAGCAGTACAGTTGACACATTCCATTTGAATCCCATCTCTGATGTCAATGCCCGTAGGACAAACTTTTACGCAAAGGTTACAGTCGATACAATCTCCTAGGTTTGAGGCTAAGGCCAATGCTGGCGTTTGTTCCTTTACTTCTTTTTGACAATCAGATTCTGTATTACAAGTCGTACAAGCGCTTTTAGTAGTTGGTGTTGCTGCGGGCGTATGATTAGAAGGCTTCGCAGGTCTTTCTTTTTTCATTCTACCCCGTGGCTCTCCGCGCTCAAAATCGTAATAAACGGCGATGGAATTTTTATCCAAGAGTACGCCTTGTAAACGACCATAGGGACAAATGGTTACGCAAACTTGTTCCCGCATATAAGCAAACACAAAGTAAAAAGCAAAGGCAAAAATAACCATTGCAACAAAACCTTCCCAGTGTTCTTGAATCGGTTCTGTAATAATTTGTATGACTTGGTCAACACCAATAATGTAGGCCAAAAAGGTATTGGCAATTAAAACGGCGACGCCAAAAAACAGCGCTTGCTTGCTTACTTTCTTAAAAAGTTTCTCTGGTGTCCAAGGTGCTTTATTTAGTCTTTTTTGTGCGTTGGCATCTCCTTCAATCCAGTATTCGATTCGTCGGAAGACCATTTCCATAAAAATAGTTTGCGGACAAACCCAGCCACAAAAAAGCCGACCAAAAACGACGGTAAACAAGATGATGAAAACGATAAAAATCAGCATCCCAAAAACAAAAAGGTGGAAATCTTGTGGCGTAAAATGAAGCCCAAAGATGATAAACCTTCTTTCCAGAATATTGAACAACAAGATCGGATCGCCATTCCATTTGACGAAAGGCATTCCAAATAAAAAGAGCAAGAGCACATAGCTCACATACTTACGCCAATCATAAAACTTACCCTTCGGCTTTTTGGGATAAATCCACGCCCGTTTCCCTTGGTCATCGACCGTAGCGATTTTATTCCGATATTCTTCCGTGTCCGATAAAGGTTCTTCCATTAGTTTGTACTAGTTTGTACCGAGCTGATTTGTAGCATTATCCGTAGAAGTACTTTCCTCCTTCAGTTCGATTTTTTCTCCTTGCGGTGCTTTTGGATTAGGCGGATTTGTTCCTTGTAACTTCATGACGTAGCTGGCTACTTTATGAATGTCGGATGGCCGCAGTTGCGTACGCCAAGCAATCATTCCTTTTTCTGGAACCCCATATTTAATGGTAGAGAAAACAGATTTCATGTCTGCACCGTGCAACCAATATTCGTCGGTCAAGTTCGGTCCTGCACCACCCTCTCCTGCTTTACCGTGGCAAGTTGCACAAGTACTGGTGTAAATGGCTAAGCCTTCTTGGATGGAAGCTTCATCAAGCAAAGCTGCTACGTTAGATTCGTCAATGGAATTGGCTTGCTTTTCTAAAAAGCGTGCCTTGACCCGATCGGCACGTTCCATTTCTAGCGCGTAACTTTCGGAAGAAGATAAACCTAAGTCGTAAATATGATAGTACGAAAAATAAATCGTCCCAATCGCGATCGTCAGGTAAAACATTGCTACCCACCATGGCGGCAAACTATTATCCAATTCCTGAATACCATCATAGTTATGATCGAGCATGATATCTGCTTCTTTATGGACGGGTACAGTATTCGTTGCCCGCTTATAAAGATTCGCCCAAAAATTTGATTTTGGCTTCGGCGCAGGTAAAGGAATTCCTTTTTTAAGATATAGTTTGCGCTTTTCTATTTCTAAAATGGTAAATCCCAGATTAAAAAGATAGACAATTGCACCAACTCCGATCAGGGCAGCAGTTGCAGCGATAACATCTGCTACCATCGCCGCACTACTCTTATTGCTTGCTTCTGCTAAGATGGGACTTTGGATCAATAGCACCAAGATGACCGACAGACAAAACTTGTAACCTTGCTTAGTTTTATTTTTCATTGGTTTCTTCATTTTCGGGGTGAGGAACGTAAGAATCTTCGAGTGGAAGACTAGCCATTCGATCAATGAAAGATTTGCGCTTTCCAAAAATAGCAATTACACTGATCATAAAAACAGCAAAGAAACTTAGTAGCGCAAACAAAGCCATCCAATTGATGTTTCCTGCACTTTGCAAAATATATTTATACATAATCGTTGTTTATAGATTGAAATTATTGAGGAAGCTTTTTTTAAAACTTCGATATCAAAAACACTACTTACTCACTAGGCGTGATGGCTTGCGGTTTAGGCGTTGCATCTGTTCCTAAGCGTTGTAGATAAGCGATAATGGCAATGATTTCTTTCTTATCTAAATTTTCTTGTTTGATATTCTCTTTTTCTAAACCTTTCGCTATCTCCATCGCTTGCTTTCGCAAATCTTGGTATAAAACTTTTTCGTAGTTTTTGGGATAAGGTGTTCCCAAAGACTGCAATACCTTGATTTTGGCAGCGGTATAAGTCGTATCTAAATCATTCCTAGCGAGCCAAGGATACGGTGGCATAATGGATCCCGTGGAAATACTCTGTGGATCAATCATGTGGTAATAATGCCAGCTATCAGGATTCTTTCCACCTTGTCGATGCAAGTCCGGTCCCGTACGCTTAGAACCCCAAAGGAAGGGTCGATCATAGATAAATTCTCCCGACTTGGAGTAATCTCCGTAACGTTCTGTTTCTGATCGGAACGGTCGAATCATTTGCGAATGGCAACCGACACAACCTTCTCGGATGTAAAGATCTCGTCCTTCAAGTTCGAGTGGTGTATAAGGTTTTACCGAAGCAATTTTAGGAACATTTTCGTCGATCAAAATCATTGGGAAAATTTCCACGAGTCCTCCAATTAAAACAACAATCGTTGCACTCATCAATAAAAGAACTGGTCTACGTTCAATCCAACGATGCCAATGCTCTCCTTTGTGTGGAACGTATACCGCACGAGCAGGTGCTTCCGCCATTTCGTTTTCAATTAAGTTTCCAGACTTAACGGTTTTTATTAAATTATAGCACATCAAGAAAACACCTCCTAGGTAAATCGCTCCTCCTAAGGCTCGCACACCGTACATCGGAATAATCTGGGTAACCGTTTCTAAGAAATTTCGGTACTGAAGAAAGCCGTCTCGTGTAAATTCTTTCCACATCAAACTCTGTGTCCAACCAGCAACATAGAGCGGTACAACGTAAAATAAGGTACCTAAAGTGGCAATCCAAAAGTGGGTATTCGCCAGCTTTACGGAATAAAGTTTGGTGTTGAAAATTCGAGGAAGTAACCAATATAAAACACTGAAGGTCAACATTCCATTCCAGCCTAAGGTTCCAACATGTACGTGACCTACGGTCCAATCCGTATAGTGACTAATCGCGTTTACCGACTTAATGGACATCATTGGTCCTTCGAAGGTTGCCATTCCGTAAGCCGTGATGGCAACGACCATAAATTTAAGAATCGGATCGGTACGGACTCGGTCCCAAGCTCCTCGTAGCGTCAATAAACCATTCAGCATTCCCCCCCAAGAAGGTGCAATCAGCATCACGGAAAAAGCAACACCTAAAGATTGTGCCCAGTCTGGTAAAGAAGTATACAATAAGTGGTGAGGTCCCGCCCAGATATAAATAAAGATTAAGGCCCAGAAGTGAATAATCGATAAACGATAAGAGTAAACGGGGCGATTGGCCGCCTTCGGTAAGTAATAGTACATCAGACCGAGATAAGGCGTGGTGAGGAAAAATGCAACCGCATTATGTCCATACCACCATTGCACTAAAGCATCTTGTACGCCCGCAAAAACGGGAATACTTTTCATCAAGTGTACTGGAATTACTAAATTATTGAACACGTGCAACACCGTTACAGTTACCCAAGTTGCAATGTAAAACCAAATGGCAACGTAAAGGTGATTTTCTCGCCGTTTTAAGATCGTCCCAAACATATTGACTCCAAAAGCAATCCATACTACTGCAATCGCAATATCAATCGGCCATTCCAATTCCGCATATTCATGCGAACTCGTATAGCCGAGTGGTAAGGTAATCGCGGCCGCAACAATAATACTTTGCCAACCCCAAAAATGGAATTTACTAAGGGCATCACTATACAAACGCGTTTTCAGTAGCCGTTGCATCGAATGATAAACGCCCATAAAGATTCCGTTGCCGACAAAAGCAAAAATTACGGCATTTGTGTGAAGCGGACGAATACGACCGTAACTCGTTTCTGCTAGTCCCAAGTTGAAGATGGGATAGACCAGTTGCAGGGCAGCCAGCAAGCCTACGGTCATTCCGATGACTCCCCAAAAAGCAGTCGCGTAAGCAAAGTTTTTGACGATGACGTTGTCGTAATAAAATTTTTCAAGTTTAGACATGATAAGTTTTTCGTTTAAACGTAGATTTTAGTTCTTGTGGTTATTTATTTAAGGATTAGTAATTACTTGATAACCAAACCAAATGCTTAATCCAAATAGGGTAATAAATAGCCCATAAATTAGTAATTGTAGTAGTAGCATAATTTGTATTATTTCCAACAGGAAGAAGAAAGCATATCGTTTGCAACGCTATTTCGACTCAAGATCCTGAGCTGCTCTGTTTTTTTCTTCAAATAGCATTCTAACGGAAGGCGTGTATTCATCTTCGTATTGCCCATCGTTTACCGCCCAAAAAAAAGCAATTAAAAAGCCCAAGGCGACAATTAGGCTAACACCGATTAGTAGTAGAATTATTTTCATTTTGTTGAAGATTATTCCGCAAAATATAATGATTTGGTCGTAAGTATGATGACATTCATCATCACTCCTATTGATTTTTATCACCGCTCTAAAAAGAGTCATTCTTAGGAAAGAAATTTTAACCTGAGATTAAACCTGTGGTTAATTTTTTTCCTCCAAACAAAGTTGCTATTTTCACGGTCTGAAAGGATTAAACTGAACAGAATTGCCGTCATCGCTTATGGATAATCACAGTATGCTACAAGCCTTATTTTTAGAGGCCACCATTGGAATCATTGTTGTAAATCCAGTCGGAGAAATTGTCGATTTGAATCCTCACGCCGCTATGTTATTTGGCTACAAAAAAGCGGATTTATTACAGCAAAAAATTGAAGTACTCGTTCCATTGAATCGTCGTCACCATCACGTTGATTATCGCGAGCAATATCACCAAGTACCTGTACGGCGGTCAATGGGGGCTAATTTAGACCTTTTTGGTTTGCGAAAAGATGGTACTGAATTCCCCATTGAAATCAGCTTGAGTTCCATGGAAATTGAAGGTACTCGTTTTTCCCTCGCGTATGTTTCGGATGATTCGTCGAAGAAAAAGGTAATGCGGGAGCTGGAAGAACGGAAAGATCTCTTGGAAGAAGCCCAGGCTTTAGCACACGTAGGGAGTTTTGATCTCAACCTAGAGACTAAGCGCTTAAAGTGTTCCAAAGAACTGTTTCGAATTTTTGGTCTAACGCAAGAAAGTGACGAAGTTGAGTTTGAAGACTTCCTTGCTATGGTAGTGGCTGCGGATCGGGATGTAGTGCAGGAATATTTTCAAAAAATCATTCAAGATCAACGAGGCGTAGAATTTAGTTTCCGCATGCTTTCTCTGGATAAAGGTCTACGGTTTATCTCTGGAAAAACAGACGCAAAATTTGATCAAGCGGGAGCTTTATACAAAATATTTGGTCTATTACAAGATGTGACGGAACTGCAAGAGGCAAAGAGTATTAGCGAAGATATTTTCAAGTTGATGGAAGAATCTCTTAATGAAATCTACATCTTCCACGCGGATAGTTTAGCCTTTATTCAGGCGAACAAAGGCGCTTTGCAAAATATTGGTTATAGTCTTTCCGAACTGCAAAAGATGTCTCCTCTCGATCTAAAACCTACGTATAACCGATCGGAGTTTATGGTCTTGCTAGAAACCTTGAGAAGTGGTACGCAAGCGATTCAAATTATTGAGACGGAGCATCAACGAAAAGATGGTTCGACTTATCCGGTGGAAGTGCATTTACAATTTTCAAGGTATGGTACCCAATCCGTCTTTGTCGCATTCATTTTGGATATTTCGGAGCGAAAAAAAGCACAACAAAAAATACTAAACTACTCCAATGAATTGGAACAAAAAGTAATCGAACGTACACAGGAACTGCAAGAAAGTGAAACAAAACTCAAAAAAGCCTTGGCGAAGGAAGTAGAATTGGGAGAACTCAAGTCTCGTTTTGTCTCTATGGCTTCTCACGAATTTCGGACGCCCTTGAGTTCCATTTTATCTTCCGCAAATTTGCTCGGTCGCTACGACCAAACCGAGCAGCAAGATAAACGGATGAAGCATGTGCATCGCATTGAATCTTCCGTGAAAAACCTAACGGTCATTCTCAATGATTTCTTATCGCTAGAAAAGTTAGAATCGGGTAAAGTTCGCTTTCATCCTACGCAGTTAGATTTCAAGGAATATATTCAGCAAGTTCTGGATGAAGTAAGTTTGATGGCAAAGCCAAATCAAAGATTACTCCACCAGCATACTGGCGAAAATCGACTTTGGATTGATGAACATTTACTGAAAAATATTATCCTCAATTTGTTGTCGAATGGATTGAAGTATTCTCCGGAAGGAGGCGATGTTCAATTAATTTCTAGCTTTGAAAATGATTTACTCAAGATTGAAGTTCGAGACACGGGGATCGGCATTCCGGCGGCAGACCAGGTGCATCTCTTCACCCGTTTTTTCCGAGCACAAAATGCTGCTACCATTCAAGGAACAGGTTTGGGCTTAACGATTGTCAAGCGCTACCTTGATTTGATGGGGGGTAAAATTCACTTCGAAAGTACCGAAAATCAAGGAAGTAGTTTCTTCCTCGAAATCAAGTCTACTCCACCCTCAAATGACAGAAATCAATCGGAGTTATGATTTTTGTCATTTCTTACCAGGCAAAATCCCCTCATCTTTGAAATAGCCCAAGTACGAGATATTCGTAACAAGTACGAGATATTCGTAAGGGGGTTAGCAATTTTGCGAGCATTAATTATCGGATCACATGAATGGAGATGATACCCAGCAACTGCGTGCGATCTTCGAAACTGCCATTGACTGCATTATAATCCTCAATGCGAAAGCAGAAATACTGAAAATCAATCAAGCAGGAGAACGATTATTTGCATATGCGATGGCCGAACTCATCGGACAAAAGCTGAATGTTTTAATCCCGGATGTTGATCAATCGAAGCAGAATTCTTATTTGGATCACGACGAAACTACGAGCACTGCCCAAATTATTGGCGTGGGAAGAGATGTCCTTGCCAAACGAAAAGATGGAACCGTATTCCCCTGTCATCTCAGTATCAACGAATTTTTTGTAGCGGGTGAAAAACACTTTGCAGGCTTACTTCACGATTTGACCGAACGCAAGAAGTCGGAACAAAAAATTATTCAACTCAATCAGAAATTAGCCGC
>CALFBG010000053.1 GCA_937951685.1 uncultured Saprospiraceae bacterium
AAAAAATAGTAGAAATCTCTAATCTCAATATTTCATTAATTGTCCAAAATGTATTGAGCAAAAGAATTTATAGACCAGGTACACATGATTATTACCAGTTATCATATTTTACTCAGAATGGTAAATATTTTATATGCGATAATGATCCTATGAAAATTGAAATAGTCGATAGCTTAAATAACATATACTCATTTAATAGAGTTAAAGGTTCTCTTCCAGCAGTTTTATTTGTGTTTACAAGCCCCAAAGAATTTGTCTGTGTTTACGAAAAATACTTCGAGAACAAAAATTATATAACTAAGAAACAAACAATATTGACCGTTAATGATCACTATTATCCAGGCATTCATGTTAATACTTTAAGTGAAAAAGTCTTTATCATTACCCATTACAAATTTGGAATTGATAATATTGCAGTCTTTTATATTGAAAATGAAAAATTGATTTCAGATTTCAATGTTGTACTAGAAAAATTAAAAAAAGAAAACTGATAATACGGTATAAACGATAGTGCGTTAAACGCGCCACCATCGTTATAGTATTTTAAAAATCACTTAAATAACAGCTCTATTCACCCGTAACATTTCTAGCAAAAACCACATTTTTAGAAAATTTGTCCTTAGAAAAGAACTAAGAAATAATAGCCTCCAATATGAAATTTTGCCTTTTACAACGTTCCCTTTTACCTAAAAAGTGGTTTTATCTAACCCTTATGTTTTTATGCTCTACGGTTATTACCTTTGCTCAATTAGAAGTACAAGTCAATGTACTCGCGGGCGTCGCCACAACGGCGTGCACGGCAGGGGGAGACACACCCAATCCTCAGTGGGCAGTTAATATTGAAAATGAAGGTTGGACGGTTTACCCAGAGGCAGGATTTTGTTTTACGGATGTTCCCAATGTACAATTTAGCGAAAGCTATACTTGCTTTGCCACGACACCCGATTCCATCGAAGTTTGTTTTTCAGCCTTCGACGATGATGGCTTCTTTTGTTTTGTAAATCCTAGCTGCGCAGAAAGTATTTGTCAAAATTTTGTGATTCCTGCTCCGGGGACTACGAATAATCATAGTTTAGTATTGCCCGGTGGTGGTGGTTCGACGGGTTCGGTGGACTTTGAACTTAGTAGCACAGGTGTCGTTTTTGGAGCAAATGATTTGATTTGTGATGCCGTAGAATTGGGACAATTGGAATTTGGGACTAGTTTGGGAGATCCTACGCTGAGCAATTATAATAACTATTGTGCAACGAATCTCAATGAACCCAATCCAAATATGGAAGGCTTTTGGGGAAATAACCTAGGGGTTTGGTTTCATTTTACGACGGGAACGGACATAGGAACAGTTAATTACTTGAACGCTGTAAGTGATCCGGAAGGGCTTGGTGATGGTATTGATTTGCAATTGGCACTCTATAAAGCAACCGGAGTAGATTGCACGGGCGGCTTAGATTTAGAAATAGCCACTTATACGGGACCTACTCAGGATGAGGCTTTTTACGCCTATTGCCTCGAGGAAAACACGAGCTACTATATTCTCGTTGATGGTGCCAATGCGGGACCAGGATTGATTGATGGCTACTTCGGTTTAGAAGTGATCAACGCACCCGCCGTTGCCTCGGGCGACTTAATTTGTGAGGCAGAAGACTTTGGGATGGTTCCCGCAGGTGGAGTAGTTGGGTCACCGGAATTACAGTCGAATGTTTGCGCACTAGCGATATCCGATCCTAATCCTTCTAGCTTTATCAGCCAATATTCGGTCTGGTTCAGTTTTTTAGCACCGGACTCTAAGCACGTGGTCATTGAAGCTACGACGGATCAAATGAGTACGGATCCGGTAGATATTCAGTTGGCGCTGTACGAAACGAACAATAATTTATGCACAGGGTTTAAGCAAGAAGTAGCGAGTATCAATACGCCCGTTGCCTACGATGAAACCCTCACCGTAGAATGCCTCGTACCCGGTCAACGCTATTGGATTTTAATGGATGGTGCGGGCACGGTCGATAGTAGAGGAACTTTTATGATCTCGGTTGCGGATGGCGGACCTCTCGTTCCACAGTCTACCACGATGATTGATGAGACGCTTTGTTTTGGCGAAAGCCTAACCGTTGGTGGGTTCGTTTACCAAAGTTCTAGTGCCATTGACGTTACTTTGACGGCGAGTAATGGTTGTGATAGTTTAGTAACGGGAACGCTAGTGGTACTGGACGAATTAACGGCAAGCACGAACCAAAGCATTTTTGCGACTGGAGTTGGTGCACCGGATGGAGAAGCGACGGTTGCTGCAATGGGTGGAGATGGAAACTATACTTATGAATGGTCAAATACCCAAAATACGACGACGGCGACAAATTTAGTTGGCGGAGAAACTTACTGCGTGACCGTAACGGATGGCAATGCCTGTTCTGCCGTTTCGTGCCTAGAGATTTTATATCCCAATAATATTATCAGTTTGATTAATAACGATACGCTGGATTGCTTTGGCGATACGAATGGTACGATCAGTTTTGACGCCAATAATGGTCTGGCACCCTACAATTTTACTTGGAATGGAGTAGGGACAAGTCTTACGGGAAATGGGACCATTGCTACCGAAGGGGGAACGGCTACGCTGACCGATTTACCCGCAGGTGTTTATGAAATCCTTTTATCGGATGCTTTTGTGGATACCTTGCTTTACGCAGAAGTCGTTGCGGCAACGCCTTTGCAAATTAGCTTGGATAATCAAGTAAATGCCAGTTGTTTTGGAGATTGTGACGGGAGTATTTCTTTAGCCGTTAATGGAGGAACGTCACCTTATAATTACAATTGGCAAGGAACGACTGCCAATACGCCAAACCCGACAAATTTATGCGCTGGCGTTTATGCGCTCACCCTTACGGATGCGAAGAATTGTGAAGCTTTCTTCTCGGTAGAAATTACGGAACCGCCAGCAATCGTCGTTTCAGTTTTGCAAACACAAGCGGTTAGTTGCTTTGGTGGAAATGATGGTCAAGCTTCGGTAACGACCGCGATGACCAATTTAAGCTATCAGTGGAGCAATGGTCAAACAACGGCGCAAGCGACAGAATTGGAAGGTGGTATTTATGGGATAACCATTACGGATATCGCCGGCTGTAGTCTTAGTGAAAATGTAGTTATCGACGCGCCTAATCAAGCGCTTTCTAGTGCCATTAATATTATCGAAGAAATTAGTTGCTTTGATAGTGAAGATGGAATCGTACAAGTAATCCCTACAAACACTGGAACACATACTTATCAATGGACCAACGGTGCAACCACCGATTTCGTTGAAAACTTAGCGGCGGGAACTTACACCGTAACGCTGACCAATGACTTAGCTTGCACGAGTACGAATGAGATTAGCCTTAGTGCTCCGACCGCAATTGAAGCAAGTTTTACGACGCAGGATATTACTTGTTTTGCCGGAACGGAGAGTGGTGCGATTGAGATTGTTTCGGTTAGTGGAGGCGTGGGACCTTATGATTTTAGTTTGAATGACAATGCGATTTTTCAAACGGATTCTTTGTTTGCTGGCTTAGCGGCGGGTGGGCAAGCAGTTTGGATTAGAGATGCGGAAGCTTGTGTCAAGCGTTTCCCGCTCACGCTCGGTGCACCAGATCCCGTCATTGTCACTACCATTGAGGATACTGAAATTAAGCTTGGCGAATCGATTCTTTTAAATAGTAATACGAATACGCTAAATGGATTATATACGTGGAATATTACCGAGGAATTAGCCTGTAATGATTGTCTTAGTCCGACGGTGAGTCCGACGGAACGGACGCTTTATCAACTTAGCGTGTTGGATACTTTAACGGGATGTACGGGCACGGCGGAGGTCAAAATTGAGGTTTCTACCCAAAAGAATGTCTTTATTCCGAATGCTTTCTCTCCGAATTTTGATGGTGCCAATGACTTTTTTACCGTTTACAGCGACGTTGGTGTGGCGCAAGTTAATTACCTACGGGTATTTGATCGTTGGGGGGCTTTGGTGTACGAAGTAACTGATTTTAATGCGAATGATGAACAGCGCGGTTGGGATGGAACTTACCGAGGCAAGCAGATGAATACGGGCGTTTATTTGTACGTTGCGGAAGTCTTATTCTTAGATGGAACCACCTTGCGATATGGCGGCGATGTCTCTTTACTAGATTAATTTGACTTTTTTTAAGAAAAAAGCATTAAAAAATTGCCGAAAACTTGGCACAAAATTGTGGACTTAGCCTTCGTTTTTGCTACGGATAATTTTAGAAGCCTTGATTTTGTGCGTTTTACAGTTTTAATAAAATGTTACTATTGTACACTAGGCTTGTCACACTAATTTAGCTTTGGAGCTTGAACTTGAATTCTTACGTATTGATTCGTCTCTACAAATGTCCTATATTTGTATCAACGAATCAAAGTTATCTACCACTCCCCGCGTTTTTCCTCCGAATTAAACATCAAAAAAAGAATCTTACAATTTAATCATCCCCCGGAAACAACTTCCAGGAACCATGAAGAAAGTTTTAGCCCAAACTGCCTTTTGGGGAGTACTCACGTTACTCTTCATCCCTTCGACGAATGCCACAAATTTTTCCATTTTAGAAAGTCAATCTCACCATCCATTTCACAAAATGGATGAAGTATGGAGAGCCGGAATCCTCAATATGGGACACCAAGTTTCCATTATCGAACAATCTGCCTTAGACGATCTCGCTAATCTTGCGAATACCGACGTCCTTTTCATTAGTTCTGCTTTGATCAATATTTCTGATAGCCGCTTAGCTAATATTGAGGCGTTTATCAAAGGTGGTGGTCATCTTTATGTACAATCAGAGTACTTAGCTTTTCTTTCGGGAAGTAAAGTTTTTGCTAGTTTAGTCAGCAAGCTTGGCGGAGACTTTACTTGGCAAGGAAATACAAATGGTGCACTGATTCCAATGGAAGTACTTGCTCCAGTAGATGGATTACTCGGTCAGGTAAATGACTTGAATCATTTCTGGTACGGTGGGTACGGAAGTGGCGACAATACCATTTTCCCATTCTTGCGTTTGAATGGTCAAGACTACGGTTTTGTTTTTAGTGCGATGAATGATTCCTACGGAAAAATAGTAACCACTTCGGACCAAGATTGGGTGCGCGAAGAACATAATGCTGATTTACTTAAAAGTATTGTTAATATTTTTACCTACGAAATACCCGCAGTGAACTTAACAACGAATTTAGACAATCCATGTCCGAATGCTAGTGTCAGTTTTCAAGTCACCTCGACGGAGAGTTTAACTGGCTTGGATGTTACTTGGTTGATTAATGGGACGGAAGTTGCTGGTGCGGAAGGGCTGGTATTTGAAACGAGTAACTGGACAAATGGAGATCAAGTTATTGCTAAAGTTTCTAGTCCTTACTTCAATCAATCTTTAGTGCAATATACGCCACCCGTTGATGTCCTAACAACAAATGCTTTAGCTGCGGTAGCGGTAGAAATTACAGGACCTCAAAGTGCAGTTTGTGCAAGCGAAGCAGTTAATTTCACTGCCGAAGTAAGCGGAACAGGAATTAGCAATGTAAGTTATGCTTGGTTGATAAATGGGGAAGTAGTCACAGGGGCAACTGGCGAAAATTTTCAAACTTTAGATTATCAAGATACAGATATTGTTTCCTGCATAGTGACCTACGATGAAGCTTGTAATCAAGGATCAATCGCGACTTCCAACGATATTGCGATTGCAACGTTTCCAGCGGCAGTCGTTACTTTAGACATTCAGGCGGATGAATTAAGCGTATGTCAAAATGGTACGGTTCATTTCACGGCAAGTGGTGATCATTTAGGTACTAATCCAGTTTACCAATGGCTGCTAAATGGGGATCCAGTAGGTAATAATGCACCCAGTTTTACGGCTAGTAACTTGATGGAAAATGCAACGGTTAGCTGTCTAGTAGAATCGAGTGAAGCTTGTGTCAGTAGTACGAGCGTCAGTGCTACCGCTTTATCCATTGCCGTTTCGGGAGAAATTCATCCGACTATTGCGATTATTCCATCCGTTTGGACGGCGTGCGAAGGACAAGAAGTACTCTTCATTGCCATTGGTTCTGATATGGGCATGGCACCGAGTTTTCAGTGGCTGGTAGATGGAAATCCGGTAGGAACGGATAGTGATGAACTTTTGCTGAGTAATTTAGAAGATGGGCAGACTGTTTCTTGCATACTTACGGTAGCGGAAACCTGCGTTTTAGTTAATCAAATCGAAGCGGATCCCGTTACGATGCAAATCAACGAGACTTTAAATCCTATCCTAAGCATCAATGCGGACGTTGAGCAAATTTGCGAAGGAGCGCCCGTGAATTTTACCGCTTACTTTAGCGAGGCGGGAGATAATGCTACGTTGAATTGGTTGATTGATGGAGCCGTAGTAGCAACGAATCAAACGAGCTTTACGACGACTAGCTTAAGTCCAAATCAAACTGTTACTTGCGAAATGAGCGTGAATGCAATTTGTGCGTCGCAAGCTGTAATCACTTCTAACGCGATGTTGATTGACGTAACACCTCAGTTGACGGCAAGTCTTGAAATCCAGTTGAGTAAGCAAAAAATCTGTATGGGAGAAGCGGTAACGATAACGGCAATTGGCGAGCATTTAGGAGAAAATCCAGTATACCAATGGTCGGTTAATGGAAATACGATGAACTCCTATGCTGCGACTTGGACAACGGATCAGTTGTTGGAAGATAGTGAAATTACTTGTACCGTAGTCAGTACTTTAGCTTGTGTCGCCAATTCTGTGGCGGAAGCTACTCCGGTAACGATTGAGTTAAGTGATTTAGTTTTAAATATTTTAGAATTAGCACCAAGCTACTGTGATAATCAAGAAGGATTAATCGAAGTGGCGGCTTCTGGGGGAGTAGCGCCTTATACTTATCAATGGGATTTTTCTAAAACGGGAACGGTATTGAGTGAGTTGGCAGCAGGTACGTATACGGTTACCGTTGTAGATGGAAATGCTTGTGAATTAGTACAAACGATTGAAGTGGAAAATATTGCCGAGCCAGTAATTGAAGAAGTAGTTACGACGGCAGTTGCCTGCAATGGTGTATACGGTTCTGCGAGAGTATTTGTAACCGATTTTTTAGCACCTTATAGCTATTCTTGGGTGAATGAATTTGGCGTAGAAGTCGGTACACAGCCAGATGTATTTGGGCTTAGTGCAGGAAGTTATGAAATTATTGTATCGAGTGCGCCAGGGTGTAGTGTACGCCGACAAGTAGTCGTGGAGAGTGTGGTTAGTTTGGAGGTGGATACGGACGAACTAGTTGAGATGAAACTAGGAGAGGAGCAAGCCTTATCTATTTTTAGTGCTGATCCAGACCTTAATTATGCATGGAGTCCTGCTACAGGTTTGTCTTGCACCGACTGTGCGAATCCTATTGCTTCTCCTTTGGAGTCTATTACTTATTCTGTATTGGTCTCTAATGCTGAGGGTTGTGTCCAACGCTTAGAAATTTTTGTGGCGGTTAATACGGAAAAAGATGTTTTCATCCCAAATGCTTTTAGTCCAAATAATGATGGCGTTAATGATTTTTTTACTATTTATGGAGGGGAGAAAATCGCTAATATTCGATCCTTTCAAGTTTTCAATCGGTGGGGTGCGTCTGTTTATAAAACTGCAAACTTTATGCCAAATGATGAGCGATACGGATGGAATGGTCAAGTAAATAATAAACCACTGAGCCGTGGTGTTTTTGTCTATGTTTTTGAGGTAGAATTTATTGATGGGAAGACGGAAATATTTCAAGGCGATGTTACTTTAGTCGAATAGTTGTTTCGAATAGACGCAACCGCGTCAGATGTTTAATTCATGTCAAAGGAGCCTACGATTCGTAGGCTTTTTTTTGTGCTAAAAGAAATTTAGAAAATCGGTTTGATTTGTGTTTTTATTGTTAATGTTTTAAACAATTTCAATAAAATAAGTAGGTTTACCAAATAGATTGGTGATTTTGACGGAAGGAAATTTTGCTTCAATCGAGGCAAAAAATGCAGGAAACCTAGTGGTTTTCAAGGCTTTTTAACGAAGCGTGAAATAAATTTACTCGTCATAAATTAGTGAATTTATTGGGTAAACCTACTTAATTTACCCTTGAAAAAAAATGACCAATAAACTTTGCAAAATCATGGTGCCATCAACCAATCCGGTAAAGAAATAATCATTCTTAATTTGATCAGATTTTCGGCAAAGTAAGTAAGTCAATAGGGTAGAAAACTGCATGGCTACGGTAGCTCCAATACTATACAAACCTAAATAATAATTGAGTAAAACGAGCAGGCTAACGATGGTTAATAAAACCAACATTAAGCTATTGGTTTTTGCGATGCCCAGTCTTGCCGGAATGGTTTTGACTTGACTGTGCGCATCTACCTGCAAGTCGCGAATATCAAAAGGTAGGGTAATGGCAAAAATAAAAAAAGCTTTTTCTAAGGCTAAAATCCAGATGCGTTGATCATCGTAAGCGGCATAATCCATGCTGACTAAAATGACGGTAATCCAAGACCAAACAATGGCGATGAGGAATATCTTAATATCGTTAAAATCTCTCAACCTTTTTTTGCCTTTCAAGAAGGGGAGGACGTAGGCCAGCGAAATGATTCCGGGAACAACGAGGGAGATTTGAATGGCTGTTTTTAAATAAAAAAAACTAATCGCACCAATCACCGCAGCGATGAAGGCATAAATGCTGATGTGGGTTTTGAATTGAGCAATCACCGCATAACGTTCCATATCCCAGAAAGCTTTTACCTTGGCAATACCGACGATTCTGTGAATAGCATAGAGAAATAAAGTGGCAGCTGTGATGAGACTTAACAATGGCGTCCAACGAAGTTGTTGGACGAGTAAATACTGTGTTTGGAGGGCCATTGCCGTAGCACAAAGGGCAATCCAGAGATTACTATAAAGAATAAGGTCAATAATTTTTTTCAACAATTGCATAGTTGCTTTCCCTAAATTCTTTCTAAGTATCACTGAAATAATGACTGCACGCAGCGCAACTGATGATACTCAATTGCGCTGGTAAGGAGTACTAGAAATATTTAAAGTTATGTTTGTCTTCAATCTTTAGCAAAGTTTCGTAAATCAGCTTAATGACATTGATGACATCTTCTTTGTGTGCCATTTCTACCGTAGTATGCATATAGCGCAAGGGTAAAGAAATTAAAGCAGAAGGAACACCACCATTGGAATAAGCAAAAGCATCCGTATCCGTGCCGGTTCTACGAGAAGCTGCTTCTCGCTGAATAGGAATATCATTAGTATTTGCGGTATCGATAATGAGTTGTAAAAGTTTGTTGTGAACCGCCGGCGCGTAGGTTAGCGAAGGACCGTCTCCCGCTTTGATATCGCCATGAATTTTGGGCTTTACTAAAGGCGTATTGGTATCGTGGGTAACATCCGTGACGATGGCAACGTGCGGTTTGATGGTATCCGCAATCATTTCGGCACCTCGCAGTCCAACTTCCTCCTGTACAGAGTTTACGATGTATAAGGTATAAGGCAATTCGATCTTGTTCTTTTTGAGCAATCGCGTCACCTCTGCGATGCAGAATCCACCGATTCGATTATCTAAGGCACGACCTACGTAGAAACGATCGTTGAGCACCATCATTTCGTCTTCGTACGTGATAACACAGCCGATATGAATCCCCATTTCTAAGACTTCCTCTTTCGAACTGGCTCCTACGTCGATAAAGATATTATTAGCGGTTGGAACTAGTTTTGCATCTGCGCCCCGGCGAGTATGAATTGCCGGCCAACCAAAAATCCCTTTTACGATTCCTTTTGGTGTATGAATGTTAACGCGTTTGGCGGGGGCAATCAAGTGATCTGATCCACCGTTGCGAATAACGTTGATGTAACCATCGTCGGAGATATAGTGTACAAACCAAGAAATTTCGTCGGCGTGACCTTCAATGACTACCCTAAAATCTTTTCCTGGATTGACGATTCCGTAAAGGGTGCCATAGTTATCTAATTTCCAATCATCAATATAAGGTTTGATGTATTCCAACCAAAGTTTTTGACCACTAGCCTCAAAGCCCGTAGGAGAGGGATTATTGAGATATTTTTGAAGAAAGTCTTCCGATTTTTTGTTTAAGATTGACATTGTAATTGTGTGGTAATTTTAATTCGAAATATTAATGCGTTTCGCTGAATTGTGCCGCCCACTGTTCGGGATTTTGGCGCCATTTTTCCAGATTTTCTAAATCGGTTTCGCTAATATATTCACAAGCGACGGCTTCCCGAATTAATACTTCATAATTAGTTAATGTTTTTAGGGTACATTCTTCTGCTTCGAAGGCTTTTTTTGCCCGATCAAAACCATAAGAGAAAATAGCAAGTACACCAGCAATTTGGCAACCACGATCTTCTAGCGCTTGCACGGCTTTGAGGCTGCTACCACCAGTAGAAATAAGATCTTCGACGACCAAAATCCGTTCGTTTCCTCGAAGTTCGCCTTCGATGAGATTCAAACGACCATGACCTTTGGATTTGCTCCGTACATATACAAAAGGTAAATCTAAAGCGGCGGCGAGTAAAGCACCGTGGGCAATTCCTGCCGTGGCAACTCCCGCAACCATATTAAAATTACCAAATGTTTGCGAAGTAGTGGTCAAACAATCAATCAAATAGCTTCTAATCTTTGGGTAAGACAAGACAATTCTGTTATCGCAGTATACGGGAGATCGCATACCAGAGGCCCAAGTAAAGGGATTTTGAGGACTCAATTTTATTGCCTTAATTTGCAAAAGCTTTTGAGCTACGGTTGATTGTATATCCATTATTTTCTTTATGATTACAAATTTGTTGCAAATGTACAAAATCTATATAAATGAAACACCACTTTTGCTCTTGAATGATATAGAGTTCCGCAATTATCCTGATTTGCCAAACAAAGAAGTGCTCAAAACCCTCTACAAAGGCAAGACAAAGACCCTTTTGCAACATATAGATATGCTAGAAAAGACGGATCGTTACGATCTCGTTATCATTTATCACGAAGAGTATGAGCGTTTGGTCTCCGATTTTATGGGATTATACAAAACAATTGAAGCCGCAGGTGGTTTAGTAACCAATGAAGCTGGAGCTTGCTTGTTTATCTTTCGGCTAGGTTTTTGGGATTTACCCAAAGGAAAAATTGATCCGGGGGAAACAATCGAAGCAGCGGCAGTGCGGGAAGTCGAAGAGGAGACGGGCATCGAAGGAATTGTCTTAGGAGAAAAACTGCTTGATACTTATCATACCTATCGTACGAAAAAGGGAAAGCGTGTCCTCAAGAAAACTTACTGGTATGCCATGCAAGCTAAAACCCAAGCGCTGACGCCCCAAACGGAGGAAGACATTGAACTGGCGGTTTGGATGAAAAAGTCCACTTTTTTTGCGGAGGATCGTATCGTTTATCAAAATATATTAGAAGTGCTGCGGAGTGGTGAAAAAAGGAGCTAATTTCCTTGATTTGTTTCACATTCAAAAAAAATCAAAAAAAAGTGGTTTTTGCACAATAGGAAGATAGCCTTTACGTTTCAATTGTCTTGAGGAAGAATAAAACGGCAAAATTTGATTTTGTATAAAAACTGACAGTTTTATTTTTTAAAATAATTACCCAAATTCTATTTTACTTTTAGTTAGATTTGGCAAATTTTAAACCTCATTAATCTTGGATGGTAGAACTTTGTTTTTGGATTGTGTTGTTCTTCTAAATCCAGCAAAATTTAATTCTGAAATGCTGTTTTTTAATACGAATTTTATTTTCTAAATTTATCAGACAATAAAATTCTCCGCTTTATCACTATAACCACCTAATAATATGAACCGTTTCGCTTTACTTCTTGGATTCCTCTTCATCGCTGCTACTTCTAATACATTATTTGCCCAAACGGCTTCCACTTCCACGGCTATTTCCGCAGCAGATTTATTAGAAACGAACGACGAAAGTTGGTCCATTTACGCAGATGAGGAAAACAAAATCTTTTACATTGATTTTGAATCTATTAAAGTAAATTTAAGTGATATCGTAGTTAAAAATACCAGTGGAGAAATTGTACTGAAGGAAGATGTCATGGATTTACCCGTAGATACTATTTTTGAACTTGATTTTAGTGCTTATAACGCTGGAGAATACTTTATCGAGCTAAGATCTTTTACCAGTGTCATCAAAAAGAACGTTCTAATTAAATAATTATCCTTTTCATAAGGATTAAAAAAGCCGATTCCTGATGGAATCGGCTTTTTTAGTTTTACTCGAAAAAAATCGCTCGTTCGTTAGATTTATTCTTTTGGTAACTTTCGTTGCGGAGTATTTTCTCTTAAGGTCTCCAAAATGCCGTCTACATCGTAATTCTCCGCAGAGATAGCATGCGTTTTACCACTTTTCTCCTCCAAAATTAACATACTCACCGTATCCTTAATAATATTACTCGACAAACCAGACTTTTCTAAATGCAAGTAGATGTAAGCATTTTTAATCTTTTTTAAACTAATGGTATTGTCGGGTAAAACAATCGCTTCTTTCGAAACGGTAATTTCTCGCATCTTTAAAGTAGAAAACCAACTAAAAACCCCCATTCCCAAGGCAATCAGCATCGTAAATGCGAGTAGCAAAAGATAAAGCTGTTGATCTTTTTTACGATAATAGGCCGTTTTCCGTTTGGAAACAAAAAGAAAAGCCAAACTAGCCGCAACAAAAATTGCAATGGCTGCCATCGTTGAATTGGTAAATGCCGAGTTGATTTGCTCGAATACTTTAACTGAAGATTCCATATAGTGCCTATTATTTTCGTAAATATAATTCAAAAACCGAGACCTTTTGCAGTGGTGCTCGTTTGATTTTATGTCTTTTTAATAACGGAAGAGCCGGAACGCTATTGACTTGTTACCAGAAACAGTGCCTAATCGTTGATTGTTGGTCAGGAATTGCTAAAAGAATTACTTTATTCGGTGTTTTGTAGCTTGATCCACAAGGTACTAAAACTACGTTCCACACAAAAAAAGAATAATTTTCCCACGAAACACTTCCATTTTGACCTACCCAAAGCAAAATTGTATATTTTTGGTGCTTAAATGTTGATTATGAAAAGTGAAAAGGGGACAGATGAAGTCCAATACTGGTTGTTTCAAATCAAAGCCAATGTCCTAGCTTTAAAAACAATTCTACGGGCAGAAAAGTTGAGTGCTTTTGTTGTGAATAAATATCGCAGGCAAATTAAAATCGGCGACCGGGTTATCCTATGGCAAATGGGTGAAAATGCAGCTTGTTGCGCACTAGCGACGGTATTGACCAAGCCAGCGATTGAAAAACTAGCCCCCGAAGAGCAAGTTTTTTATAAAACTTACACTGACGAGGATTATCGGGTTCGCTTACGAATTGAGTACAACCTTTGGGATCAAGCGATTACGCCCGAAATGTTCGGCTCCAACCAATCCATGACGGCTTTTTTTGATCGTTTGGGAACAAATAATAATTACCGCGCTACCAAGAAACAATACGAATGGTTCGAAAATCGAATCAAAACGGAGAATATCGTACAAGAACCACCGATGGAGTATTTGCTCCAGCATAATAACGGCACTGCCCTCAATACCATTTTGTATGGTCCTCCGGGAACGGGAAAAACCTATCACACGATTAATTACGCCTTGTCCATTCTTGAGAATCGGAGTTTGGAAGAACTCGCTTTAGAAGATCGTCGGGTCTTGAAAAGTCGTTTCAGCGTCTTCGAAGCAGCAGGCCAAATTCAATTCATTACTTTTCATCAATCCTTTGCATACGAGGATTTTGTAGAAGGGATTAAGCCTTTTACGGAGGCGCAGCAAGTTCAATATAGCGTAGAAGATGGCATTTTTAAACAAATCTGTAGTGCTGCTCGGGAGCATTTACTCACGGATCAGCAAACGCAAGTTAGGGGAGGAGACAAAGCAACGCCGCCAGATTGGGACAAGTTGACCTATCGGCAATGGGAAGCGAGTAAGAAGTACGTTTTGATCATTGATGAGATTAATCGGGGGAATATTGCTAATATTTTTGGAGAATTGATCAGTCTCATCGAAACGGATAAAAGAGCGGGAATGCCAGAAGCGATGCGCGTTGCGTTGCCCTATTCAAAAGATAAGTTTTCGGTTCCTCCCAACGTATATTTGCTCGGTACGATGAATACTGCGGATCGTAGCATTGAAGCTTTAGATCTTGCGCTGCGCCGTCGGTTCAACTTCATCGAACTACAACCGCAGCCACATTTGATTGCTCGGCAGCACGCGCGGGCTTTAACGGCTGGTATTCATTTGGAGCGAATGCTCAAAGTGATGAATGAGCGAATTGAATTGCTGCTCAATAAAGATTACTGTATTGGTCATGCCTATTTCATGGATTTACACAATCTGGAGCAGATTAAGGCGGTTTTTGAACATCGAATTATTCCATTGTTGAAGGAATACTTTTTTGGCGATTATGCGAAAATTGGTTTGGTTCTGGGACAGGCTTTTTTGAAAGCGCGAAAATTAAACCCCATGGATGTTTTTGCTGATTTTGAACATGAGTATGCCCACGAGTTGGCGGATAAGCAGTTGTATGAGATTCGAGCGATGGAGGAGTTAACGGAGGTTGACTTTATTCGAATTTACCAAAGGGAATAGGGGAGATTGTAGATGCGCTAAACGCAGAAAGCCGAATTTTGCTAACAAAATTCGGCTTTCTTATGCGTAGCAGAAGATAAGATTTAGTCTTTTACAACCAATAATACATCTGGATCATCTACTTTGTCTACTTTAATTTCTGTTCGTCGGTTCATTTGGTGTGCATCTCTTGTACAAGGATTGCTATCGGTACAACCATTAACGGGTTGTTCTTCTCCGTATCCTACCGCTTTCAAACGAGTAGAGCTAATGCCTCTTGAGATAATGTAGTTAACGGCTTCTTGTGCTCTATTTTGAGATAGTATTTTATTGTAGCTGGCAGAACCTCTAGCATCAGTATGAGAAGATAACGTAATTTCCATAGAAGGATGCGCTTTCAATAAATCTACAACTCTATCTAATTCTTCTCTTGATTGTGCTCTTAGATCCGCTGAGTTGAAATCGTAATAAATATTCTTCAATTTAAAAACGGAACCGGCTTTGTATCGCTTCGCGTAATCTTCCACGTTGGAATCACTATTGGCAACGATCAGTTTCTTAGTCTCGCTTAGTTTTTTTTTAACGGGTGCTTGATTGATCACTACTTTTTTGTCTTGCTTTACGGATGGTGGAGTAGGTACTTTAGTCTTAGTTGCCATAATAGTTTCCTCCGGCTGTAATTGTTCCGCAGGAAGATTTTTTCCAAGATTGATGGTTAAGGCAACATCCGTATTAATCTGATCCGGAGTGATGGTTTCCACGTGTTCCATAAAACCATCTTTATCTACAAAGACTAAATAGCGCTTATCTTCTTTTACTGGATGCGTAAATGTTCCGTCGGCATCACTATGGTAAAAAGCATTGTCTGCTAATAAACCTAATAAGTTGCGATTATATTTACTAACGCTTAGATCCAAGGAACTGTTAAATGCATTGACCGTTGAATTATTCATTTCAATCACCATCACTTTCGCTGCTGCGATTGGTGCACCAGATTTTTTATCGGTGACGCTGAAGCGCTGAATATTATCTTTTTCTGCTTGTTGCAAAAAGCTATTCATATTCCAAGCATAAATGTCATCTTTTCCTTTTCCACCTTTTCGGTTGGAAGCGAATAATCCGTTCATGCCATCTTGTTCGATGATAAAACCAAAGTCGTCACTCGCAGAGTTGAACGGTTGACCTAGGTTAACGGCTTGGCGGTATTCATAAATCTTATCTTCACTACTTGGGATCGTCATGTAGATGTCTAATCCGCCCCAGCCATCTCGACCGTTAGAAGCAAAATATAATTTACCATCAAAATTGATAAAAGGGAAAATCTCATTTCCGTTGCTATTAACTTCTGGTCCGAGGTTCACTGGGTTTTCCCATTTGCCATTTTTCTTTTCGACTACATAGATATCCATGCCACCAAAACCACCGGGTCGATTAGAAGCAAAATACAACTTATTGCCATCGTAAGAAAGGCTAGGATGACAGTTGGAATAACGGTCGTCATTAAAGCCTAATTCTTCCACTTCAGACCAGCTTCCATTCTCTAAAGAAGAAGCATAGATTTTGAGGCCAACAAGCCCATCTTTACTTTTTCCTTTTTTGTTGTTTCTGCTAAAAATCATGAGGTTGCCATCGACGCTAAAAGTAGCACTTCCATCGTGGTAACGACTGTTGATTTTTCCTTCCATGGGTTGGGGTGTTTTGAACTCCCCATTTTGGTCTCTTTCAGAATAAAAAATATCGGAATATTTTTTACGAGAAGAGCTTTTATTTTTACGGGTTGAAGTGAATACAATACCGCCCTTATAAACAACGGGGCAATAGTCCAATTCCGCCGAATTCAATTTCTCTAAATTAGTAATGGTTACTTTCTTATCCTTGCCAATCAAGCCGTTGTTTGATCCATTCACGCTAGTCTTACTAGCAGTGATCTGTGCCGACAAGCAAACGGACAGGATACTGAATAATAAAAAAGTTAAGAGGTGTTTCATAATTAGTCTTTTATGTGTATGATTATTAACAGGGAAGGAGAATCAAAAAATATTCCAATTCGCGCCTAAAAAAATCGTCCTGTTCAAGCAAAATTGTAGCTATGACGGGCTACTTGACTTAAAGTATTACTTTAACTGAAAGGCCTTTTTTTAGCTTGGTATAATTTAAAATCTATATACCTGCTGGAGTTTTACCACAAATTTGAGCTTACAGAAAGCATATAAATTAGTAGCATTTGATTTTGTTACGCTGTTTATTATAGTTATTTTGAAGCCGAATTTATTTTATAAAAGTTTTGAAATTTTTGAGTGTTGTGTCAGGGTATCTGCTGGGAAAGCAGCGCATGAGGGGAAGGATTTCGTAGTACTCGACTAGATTGAATAAGGAATGATGGATATAACTAGCTACCAACCGAAGCGCATTCGCGTTTTTGAGCACCAAGTTTTGCGCTTGGGAGCAGTCATAGATGGGGTGGTTTTCTCTAAAAATCATCTCCGTGCGTTAGCCAAATTCAATGAACAGCACCAAGGAAAATTCTTCCAACTTTTGCATCGTGCGGTGAAATTTAAGCACTACGTAGGAGCGATTCAAATCGGTCATTTGACCATCGAAATTCTGCCCAAAATTGATCGTTTTCAGACCCGCAATTTTGACTTTTTACAAGGGGTGCTTTTGGACATGTTGCGGTACTGCAAATTGATCAAAATCGAATCCCTTTCTGATGCTAATTTGAGTCTCAAAAAGAACTCGATTTTGAAGCTTTATTTTGAAGTTTTTTTGAAGGCATTGGAGTCGCTTTTGCGGAAAGGTTTGATCAAGAAATATCGACAAAAAACGGCCAACGTAAAGAGCCTCAAAGGGCGCTTAATTTTTGCGCCACACCTCGAGAAAAACTACCTCCGAAAAGACCGCTTTTTTACCGCCCATTCTGTCTACGATAGTAACCATTTAATCAACCAAATCCTCTTCGCAGCCCTTGATGTTTTGAGTCAGATTTTGGTGAACCCAAGCCTCTCGGAGCGGGTTCGAAAGCTCCGGAGTTACTTCCCTGAGATGGATAAAATACGGATCAATGCGGCTCATTTTGATCGCATTAAGTGGGATCGATCGACGGTAGATTACCGAAATGCCATCGAATTAGCACGGCTAATTACCCTCAATTATAGCCCAGATATTCGCATGGGCAAGCATCATTTACTGGCTATTCTCTTTGATATGAACCTCGTTTTTGAGGAATATATCTATCGGCAATTAGCCCGTTTAGCTAAGGTTGCCGATGCTCGACTCCGCGTGACTCGGCAAGTTCGGAGCACTTTTTGGCAACGCCGGAAGCTACAAGCAGACCTTTTAGTGGAGTATCAAGGAGAGCATTACATCCTCGATACCAAGTGGAAAATCCTTAAATCGGGCGGTCCACAGATCGAGGATCTCAAGCAAATTTTCATTTATAATCAACATTTTCAGGCTCGACATGGCATGCTGATTTACCCC
>CALFBG010000054.1 GCA_937951685.1 uncultured Saprospiraceae bacterium
GGGTTGTTCTTTCGTGGTTATGTATATCGTTTTCTCTAGTAAGTTTACCTAATCTTATTATTTATCCCTCCAAATCAAAAATGAAGGTCAACTTTCCACACTGCTTATAGGGAGCAGTATAATCTTTTCCGAATTTATATTTACGTGCCGTCAATTCTGCATTTTTCAAGATTGCTTTATTTTTAATCGTAGAATTTTCTTCATCATACTCCGCAAATACAACCCCGCCATTTTGTGAAATACACAGTTTAATCACAATTACACCTTCTTCTTTCGTTAACTTTTTTACATCCGCTCGGTAAACGACCTTTCGGTTAAAAATACCATCACCGCCAAGATCGACCCAACCTTCGCCCTCACCTGTCGTTCCTTCTTCTGCTTTGCCCGCAGCGTCGGTAGTACCGTCATCCTTGTTGCCCGTTTCTGCTGCGTCACCAATTTCATCCGTATTACTACTAGTGTTAGTTGTTGCTTCCGACGGTGTTTCCTCAACCACTGGTGTTTCTTCTACCACTTCCTCTGGTACTGGTTCTACGGGAACTGGTTTGGGAATAGGTTTAGTTTCCACCTTTGTTGTAGTTGGAGGTGTAATTGGTGGATTAGGCTCCGTCGTTGTATGCATCGGTTTTTTTGTAGGAGCTGGTTTTGGCGTTGGCTTAGGTGTTTTCTTTACCTTAGTTGCTTTTTCCACCGTTTGCGGCTTCGTTGGTGCTTTTTTCGCTTTTTTACCTTTTGCTGATTTTTTGGATGCCATTTCAAAATTGGTAAAGTCAACCACTACTACTTGCTGCAAATCCGGCATTTCAGGTTCGGAAGGCGTCAAAAAAGGAATCACGGCCAGCGCAACTAAGGCAGCGTGAAAAAGTATAGTTAAAAACATTCCTCGTTTCTTATCTTTCCTTTCTTCTTTGATGGCAATTGAATTTGTATACATAAGGCATTAAGTTTTGTCCGATAAATAAATTATCTATAATAGTTGATTGCTAACATTGAAGTTGTTTAATAATTGAAAAAGCTGAAAAGTTGAACAAAAAGATCAATTCGCAAACATTTTTGGAGTTTTTAAACAACTTCATTATTAGAAAACAACTTCTATTACAATAATCCTTTCTTTTAGGGACAAATGCCGTTAATGAAATCATAAGGATTGTAAAGAAAAACTTAAAGTAGCTTAGATTCTTGCTATTACCTCGCTCAAAAGTGCCTTTGGAAGAGCACGCTCGCACTTATATGACTGCCTTAAAGCGATAAAATTTGCTTCTTTTTCTTACGTAGCGCTTGATTTTCTTTCTTAATTTGAGGAATTCTAGCAGTAATGGAACCAACTAAGCGGTGAATTTTATCATGGGTTGATTGCACACTAGCCATAGCATTTTTAATGCGACGTTGGACAACCCAATCGGAAATGAGGTTATCAAAAAAGATATCTGTGAAGCGAGAAAAGCTATCTACTTGAAAAGAAAAATTAAAGCCTTCGTGTGCTTGAAAAATGTCACTAAGTTCATTTTCAAAATGACGAAGTGCTTGTTTCGCTGGGGGCACTTGCGCACGCGCTTTATCAATATTGGTATGTTTTGCGTATCCTGCCATTCCCCTACCTTTGCTCGCCATATCCCAATTACCCCAATTTTTCGCCGTCTTCAAAGCGCTAATAATCGTAAGGAGAATTGTTTGTGCATTTTCTCCTGCAATAATCGCTTCGCGGGTTTCTTTGATCAGGCTTAGGTTATTTTCCAACTGCTGATTGATTGCTAATAAATGCTGGGCTTGTTTACCATTTGCGCTAATCAAGCTTTTTTCTCGATCCATCCATAAGCGATTCAGCTGTTCTTTTACATTGCCCAGCTTAGCCAATTTCTCCGTCAAGATATGCTGCTCGTATTCCATTAAGTCAATCGACTTTTTTACTTCGTCGTATTTAAGAGATGCTTGTAGGTATTCCTGGCGTTCTTTTTCCATCTGTTCCGCTTTGCTACCTAGCACCTTGTAAAAGATCGCTTTCATGCTCAGCTTTTCTAAGGCTTCGTAATCCTCAGCTTCTTTGTTTAGCAATTGCGTTAACGTTTCCAAATGTTCGTGCTCCGCTTTAAGTTGAGTAGCCAACTGTTCGAGGTGACGTTTGATTTTTTCCGCATTGCGAGCGGTTTTTAAAACTTTCCGAAATTGTGCATCGTTGGTTGCCATAAGTTGATTGATAGATAAAACAATTGATCGTTATGATGTTGAATACACTGTAATCTAAATTACAGTGTGTTGAAGAACTTAAAGTATTTATCCAAATTTACAAAAAGGAATGCGTATCACCAGCTAGTTTGACAATTCTCCGTTACAATGCTACTCCTAAAGTTCAATTGGTAAAGAGAGGAGCTATCATAATTTTCAAATCTTGGATTCCAAGCATTCGCATAATTAAGCTAAGAATTTTATATTTACAACTGTTAACAATTAATTGGCTACATTTGGCAATGTTTTAAATATGCTTGATACGCTTGAATTGCCAAGATCATTTTAAAACAACTTCTCTTCCAAACAACTTTATTGATTTACACCTACTATGGCATTACATCCTAATTTTTATTTCAGAGGTAACTATTCTATTCGCAGCCTAGAAGTTGACCAGAAGCAACAACTTACAATTCCGGCCCTTATCAAGCTCATGCAAGAGACTTCGATGCAGAATGTGATTAGCATGAATGTATCCTATTGGGATTTGATCAAAGAAAATGTTTCTTGGGTACTGATGCGGATGCACATTAAGATTAAGCAACTTCCAATGATGAATCAGGAAGTCAAAATTTTTACGCACCCTTCTGGTTTCGAAAGGTTTTTCACTTATCGGGACTTCAAAGTATATGATCAAAATGAAGCTTTACTGGCACAGGCCTCTTCTACTTGGTTATTACTCAACACCAAAGAACGGAAGATGAGTAAACTTCCTCAGTTTATTCTCGATTACGAAATGCCCGAAGAAGATGAGTGCTTACCTCGTCGCAAAACGAAGCTTCCTAAGTTTGAGCGCGTCGACCAACAGCTTGACTTTAGAGTAAATTGGTACGACTTAGATTTTAATGCTCACTTGAACAACGTGCTGTACCTACAATGGATGTTAGAGGTATTGGATAATGAGTATTTAGAGTCTGGAAAAATCTTAGAAATAGATATCCTTTTCCGAGCGGAATCTAAGTTTAATGATCGGATTGTTGCCGAAGTCCAGCAATTAGGACCACACTATTTTCTTCATCGACTGGTTCGACAGTCTGACCAAAAAGAACTAGCAAAAGCAACTAGTCTTTGGGAATTATAAAATTTATAAAACTTAAGTAGGTTTACCAAATAGATTGGTGATTTTGACGGAAGAAAATTTTGCTTCAATCGAGGCGAAAAATACAGGAAACCTAATGGTTTTCAAGGTTTTTTAACGAAGAGTGAAATAAAATTTACTCGTCATAAATTAGTGAATTTATTAGGTAAACCTACTTAAGTGTAACTATTATTGAGTTGTAACAAAAAGCATTGAGCTAAGACCAGAAGAATAAAATTCAACAGCCTTAGCTCTCAGCCGTGTAGTGCCTCATGGGTTACCCAACGAGTCACTGTTAAATGTGGGGGGGGGCTCGCCAATGGCAAGCAATGTGATAAACTAGCTCAATATTCGAGGATAGTTTACCTAAACTCTTTACGAAGTAATTTTTATTTGAAAGCGATTTTAATCATTAAAAAATATCGAAAGCTTTTGGGAGCTTATTTAATAATGATCTGTGTATGGAGTGTACATCAGTAATTTTGATGTAGAACAAATATATGAAAAATATCTGATTTTACGGCACGTTATCTATTTTTTTTACCGAAGAATATAGATTTTTCCACAAACAACTTTGGTTAAAACTCATTGTAAGCATTCTTGCTCCGCTTCCTCAAAGGATAAGACTTTCAATTTTGTAAAACAAAAAGAGTGGTACCCATCCTGTACTTTTTCATGGTGAGAAAGATCGACACGAGTTCTGATCCCCTTAGCCAAAAAAATAAATCGGTACCAAAATGACTTTGGTACCGATTTAAGAAAAGCGTTAGTAAAATTATTTAAAAAACAAACTTACTTATAACGCTATATTATAACGATCGTGGATCGTTGATTACTTATTGATGATTAAACGCTCAACGTGAGTAGCACCGTCAACTGTAATTCTTACGAAGTACATTCCGTTAGCCATGTTCTCTACGTTAAAGTCAATTACCTCAGCAGTAGTATTGAATTTATTAACTTCAGTTAAAGTTCTTCCTGTTACATCTGTAAGAGAAACATTTAAGTTAACTGCATTTTCGAATTCAACGTTTAAAGTTGTGATATTTTTAGCTGGGTTTGGAGCTAAAATCAAAGAAGATAAACCTGCAATGTCTTCAACGGCAACAGTTGTACCTGCAACGTTAACAGTTTGAGTAGACTCACAACCTAATTCGTCTGTAATTACTACACTGTAATCACCTGCTACAAGGTTTTCGTTAACTGGACCAGTAGTACCATCGTCCCACATGAAAGTGTAAGCACCGAAACCACCCGTTGGTTCAGATAAGGTAATTGCACCCGTTGCATTATCATTATTAGGTTGAACGATGTCAGCCGTAGCAGTGATATCACAAGTAACGAAAGAAGTAGAAGCTCCGTTATAGATTTCTCTAGAGTTCTTATCAATTAATAAACCAATTGCGTGCATTTTTCCTGGCTTGTATTCAGCAGGTACCGTGTAACTGAAAGTATAACTTTGCATGCTTGGTGTAAAAGTTTCAGGTAAGCTAGTTGCTTGACCATTGTATCCACCCAAAATTTCTCTTGCTACGTGGTTATAAACCATGTTAGCTGCAGGTACTGGGTTAGGAAGACTTTCGTATCCTCCCATTGGACCATTTCCACCACCAGCG
>CALFBG010000055.1 GCA_937951685.1 uncultured Saprospiraceae bacterium
CCTTTTTGTTTAAAGGCATCCAAAGAAAAGTCAGTAGTCGTTTCTTGGCGAATGTTGATATATTGAGGGCGACCGATGGCTGCCGTTCCCAAAGCTAGCTGTTGTTGTTTAATCATTTAAATAGAGGATTACTTTCGAGCTACTATTTTTCTATTTTACAAATTAACTTTATTTCGTACAACTTATGACTTCCTTATAAAAAGACAAATTAATCTCGACCAATTTGATCTATTTTTTGATTAATGTCATTGCGGATGGCTTGATTTCTTTTAGTATAAATACTTGTTCGGTGTTTTATATTTGGTAATAAGTGCTTAAAAAAGATAGATAATACCAAATATAGAACTATATTTGGTATTATCTTTGAAAAAATAATTCCATATGATTGGTAGAAAACAGGAAATTAAAAGCATAAACTTGCTTTTAGCTTCGCCACGGTCTGAATTTTTAGCGGTAACTGGACGACGACGAGTGGGGAAGACTTTCTTGGTCGACAACTTATTGCAAGCGCATTACTGTTTTAGCATGACTGGTATCCAAAATGGAAATACCTCCACTCAATTAGTAAATTTTGGGATCAAGCTTTCCGAGCATAGTGGTATACCTAATTCATCATCTCCAAAAAATTGGCAGCTTGCTTTTCTTCAATTAAAGACCTACTTACAGACACTTCCAAAAAAGAAGAAGCAAGTCATTTTTATTGATGAACTTCCTTGGGTTGCTACTGCACGTTCCGGTTTTGTCCAAATGCTAGCACATTTTTGGAATGACTATCTTTCCAAGCAATCTCACTTTATCTTGGTCATTTGCGGTTCTGCCACTTCTTGGATCACCAAAAAAATTATTAATGACCCTGGTGGGTTACATAATCGAGTAACAGAAATTATCCATCTTTATCCATTCTCTATATCTGAAACTTATGCTTTTTTAAAAAGCAAAGGCCTCCGTTATTCTTTTCAAGAGACGGCTAAAATATATATGACCCTTGGAGGCATTCCTTTTTATTTGGAGAACTTGCGAAAAGGAGAAAGCGTTGCAGTTGCCATCGAACGAATTTGTTTTTCCCCAACGGGACTCTTGCGAAATGAATATCATAACCTTTACCAAGCCCTTTTCAATAATGCAGAAATTCACCAAGCGATTGTTGCCGCTTTGGCAGAATTTCCCAATGGTGCTACGCATGCAGAAATTTTAAAAAAAACAGGCTTAAAAGCTTCGGGGAGCTATCAACGTGCCATTCAAGAATTAATCATTTCTGACTTTATTATCGAAGCCGTTCCTTTTGGCAAAAAAACGAGAGGAACATTTTTTCGATTGATAGATGAGTATTCTATTTTTTATCATCGCTTCCTTAAATCAAATAAAAAATACACCTCCGGAATGTGGCAACAATTATCCTCAGGACAATCCTACAAAATTTGGGCTGGTTACGCTTTTGAATCTCTTTGTCATAAACATATTGACGCGATCAAAAAAGCATTAGGAATAGGCATGGTTTATACTGAAATTTCAAGCCTCAGGATTGCTGGCAACTCCAAAAAAGCAGGATTTCAAATCGACCTCATTATTGACCGAAAAGATGAGAGCATCAATCTTTGTGAAATTAAATTTCACGCCGGAACATTTTCTATTGATAAAAAGTATTACCATGAGCTAATTCAAAAACGCCAACGCTTCCTTGATTTTACAAAAACTAAAAAGCAGGTTTTCCTAACGTTGATTACGAATCGTGGTATAGCGGAGAATAGTTATGCTTCTGAGATTGTTGATGCGGAGGTGGTGTTGGAGGATATGATCAAGGAGTAGGGGAAAGCGATAGGCTTAGTCTTCATTTAAACTAGAAAGTACTTGGAATAAAATGCAGCAAAATTTAAGGGTTTGACTGTTTTTATCAAAAAATAAAAATGCGCAGCAAGTTGATAGTCAACAAGTTACGCATTTTATTTGTGGTCCCACAAGGACTTGAACCTTGGACCACCTGATTATGAGTCAGGTGCTCTAACCAACTGAGCTATAGGACCGACTTTCGATATACGCAGAAAAAAATCCGCATATTTTTAAAAGCGAGAGCAAATTTACATATTTGCAATTCTTAATGCAAGGCATTCCGCAACTAATTTTAACCATGCAAAAAATAAAAAATATTGTTTTTGACCTCGGTAACGTACTCGTTGACCTAGATTTTGCTAAAAGTCAACGTGCTTTTGCCACAGTTTTGGGACAAGAACTTGAAATGGATACCTATAGTAAAGCAACGGCAAGTCTCTTTAAAAAGTTCGAATTGGGACAAGTTTCTTCGGAAGCATTCTTGGCGCAACTGCGTGCCGCTACCCAACAACCGGTGGAAGACGCTCGCTTAATTGCGGCTTGGAACGCGATGTTGGTAGGGATTAAGGCTGCTCGTTTCCCCATGTTGCGGGAGTTGAAAAAGCACTATCGCTTGTTTGTGCTGAGTAATACCAATGAGATTCATCGGGAATGGATTTTTACGCACGTTGCCACCGTTCACGGCATTCTAGATTTTCAAACGAATTACTTCGAAAAAATTTATTGCTCCGATCAATTGCAACTCCGGAAACCAGACCGTGCGATTTATGACTTCGTCTTACAAGATGCTCAGCTCGTCGCCGGAGAAACTTTACTCATTGATGATAAAGAAGAGAACATCGACATGGCAATCCTTGCCGGTTGGCAAGGTCGCTTGCATGATCCAGAGACGGAGATTGCGGAACGAATGAAAGCGTTCTAAAAAAAAATAGTCCCAAACGATGCGTGTACATCATTTAGGACTATTCCCGAAGTCATTTTACAATAATCGACTTATGATTTGTTATTGCCTTGTACGTGTACATCCATTTGCGGAAACGGAATGCTAACGTTATTGGCATCTAATTGCTTCTTAATGTGCTCATGCATGTAGAAATGTACATCCCAGAAGTGTGCACTTTTACACCAAGGTCTTACCACAAAGTTTACGGAACTATCTGCTAACTCAGAAACAAAAATATCTACTGGTTTTTCTTTAAGGACCTGTGGGCAGCTTTGCGCCACTTCGTGCATAATCTTTCTCGCTTTGTCAATATCGTCACTGTAGCCAATACCAAAAGTCATATCTACTCTGATTTCTCCCTGTCCAGAGATATTGGTAATCGGATTGCTGGTTACGGTGCCGTTAGGCATGATAATTTTACGATTATCGGGCGTTAATAAAATAGTATTGAATATTTCTATGGATTCGACAACGCCAGTATTTCCTCCTAATTCTACCAAATCTCCCACTTTGTAAGGCTTGAAGATTAAAATCATCACGCCACTCGCAAAATGTCCTAAACTACCTTGTAAAGCCATTCCAACGGCAAAGGCCATTGCTGCGATAACACCAACAAAAGCTGCGGTTTCGACGCCAAACATTCCTGCAACACTGATCAGTAACATTAACTTCATTCCAACGGAGAGGAGAGAAGTCAAAAATTTGCTGAGCGAAACATCAACTTTGTTTTTGGACATCACTTTACTGGCTGCGCTCGTAACCCAACCGATAATCATGAAACCAATCCACAACGTAAGGATCGCTAATAATAATTTAGGCGCATATTCGATGGCCATACTCGTAATCTGATCAATGTACTTGTCCATTTTTTTAATTAATTTTGATTTTTAAATTTGTGTTACAAAGTGTCTAACTGTATCTTTATTTTATTCTAGTAGAGATTGGGTAGAGAAAGTGTAAAGTGCTTTTTGTAAGATAAGCATTAGTAATCGCACTTACGCTAAGGACCCAGATAAAGTAATGGCAAATTAATTTTGCCTTAGTACTTTAACTTAGACGCAATAGTTTTCGAAAAGGAACAGTTCTGTGTGTTATTTATGTAGTTATTTTTAAATGAGCTTAGAAATTGATGCTAAAAGCGTTGTCAACGAAGCTAAAATTCTTTTATGTTCGATTGGCAAATCGTAAATTTTATTTTCAGACAATTTTTATCACTAAATTCCGGATCAACCTAATCAAGCTTTATCATTGAAGAAAAAAAATAAATACCTCTCGGAAGAAGAAGGCTTAGCAAAGTTGCAACGATACTGCGTCTATCAGGATCGTTGTCACAAAGAGGTGCGGACCAAATTATTGGACTTGGGGATTTATGGCGATAGCTTGGAATCGATCATCGTAGATTTGATTGCGGATAATTTTCTCAACGAAGAGCGATTTGCAAAATCCTACGCACGGGGTAAATTTAGATTAAAAAATTGGGGCCGCATTCGAATTCGGCAAGAATTAAAAATGCGGAATATGTCTGCGTATTGCCTAAAAAAAGCGATGGAGGAGATCGATCAGGAAGAATATATAGCGACCATCAATCGCCTCATCGAGAAAAAAAATGCGACACTCAGAGAATCAGACCTTTTTAAAAGAAGAAATAAAATTGCACAATACCTAATGCAAAAAGGTTTCGAAGGCGGTTTAATTTGGCAACAGCTGAAAGTATTCAAATTTGACTAACTACAACATAACTACTCTATTTCCTCCTAACTACTTTTATTTCTTCGACAAAATGCTTATATTGATATACGTACTACCTAAATAGTACGACTAACCTGCCATTTAGAAAACTGATTTTTACAGTTTTAAGGATCGAATTTGAAGAAATTTATCCTTAGCTTTAAATTCATTCATCAATTTAAAATGCTATGTTATGAGTAAGAAAAAATTTAACTTGGAAGACATCAAGGTGAAGAGCTTTGTGTTAGGTCTTCCCGAACAAACTGCGACTAAGGCTGGGCACCTCAACAATGGGGGAGGACTAACATTGGATTTTACACCAGGCAAATGGAGTAGCTGGACACAAGTAAAGACAAGAACAAACTTTATCTTTAAACCCGAGAAAACAATTATCGATAAGCGAAAATGATCTACACTTTACTTCCTTGCTAAGTGGTCAAAATGTACACTGCGTTTTGATCACTTAGTTCAGTTTCTTCTTCCTTTTTATAATCGCTCCGAATTCTTTTCCTTCAATTTTACTATCAATCCAAGCCATAAAATTAAAGTAGCGCAATATCGCATTTTCTGAGGGCTGATCGGCAACGGCTTCAATGCTAGTTTTTAAAGCGATAAAGGCTGCTTTTAATGCTTTTTTTCCTTGTATTTTTAAACTGTCTTTCAGGAAGCCGAGTACTTGGCGTTCTATCTCGTGCGCGCGGTTGCGATTCCGTAAGTAACGATAGGAAGAACGCAAAAGATATTCTAGCAACAAAGTATTGTTCATCTCATAATGAATGATCAAGTTGAGAATGCGCGCCAAACTCTGCAAATCTTGTCGCTCTACACTACGCGGCAAATTTAACCATTCGTTCAAATAAGCGAGTGCTTTATCGTAATCCGCAACGCCAAAGTAAATATAGAAATAGCTAAAATAAAAACTACTACTTTCAAATAAGCGGTCCTCAAATTTCTTTTGTTCTCGCTGCTGGGATTTTAGTAACTCTAAACCTTGCTCAAAGTTTCCGGTAGCAATACACAATGAAAAACTCATGGAATAGTATTGAAAATGTATAATTCGCTCATCGTCAAAGGTTTTTGTTTTAACTTGCCGAAGTTCTTGTAGCCCAATCTCTACTTTTTTATACTGGTCTAATACGCCACAACTTAGAATGTAATTGCTTAGCGCAGAAATATATTCCGTCGTATTTTCTCGCTGGAGTGTTGGATGGGCACGAATGAGCTCAAGTAACTGTTCGCTCGTTTGATTAAATTTTTGGTATTCTAAAATAGAATAATAGTACAATCCGTAAATGCGCAAATACAAAACACTCGCCTTGTAAGATTGCGCGCGTTCAAGACTCGACATCAAATCGTCTTCCAACAATTGCTGTAAAGCTAACTTTTGCTCAGGGTTGCGCAGTAAGTTTTCCTTGCGAATACTCACCATGATTTGAAAGAAAATCCGCTGGTAGTTGGTAATGTTACTGAGCTGCGCTAAATGCTGTTTTTCGTGTGCGTGAATGCGCACAAATTCTTGTTCCAAAAAAGCAATATTGGATTGCGTATAAGCGATCTTTTTTTCCCAAGCTAATAGCTCCAATAAGACTTTGAATTCCTCGTATTTCGTCGCCAATTTTCGGGCTTTGTAAATGATGTCCTTGCATTCTTCGTAGTGTCCGCGCTTGAATAAAACGTTGATGTTTTGTAAGCGATTTTGTAAGCGAAATTGGAGCGATGATTTTTCATCGTAGTGCTGCAGCGCTTTCAAAATCATATCGTAGAGATAAGCTTTTAACTCCGAGTACTTCCGGCTCTCAATTGGTGCGGCTTGGTATACCGTTTTTTTGAGGGCAGCTTCGTCAAAAGTAGTTTGATTTTCAATGGCGTCAAAAAGTTGGATGTACTTTCGCTCCGTTTCAATGCCATTGTTTGCATACAACTTGAAGTACCGCTTTTCGGAAGCAGAAAGGGATTTGATCAACTTGAAGAGTTTGTTCGAGGGCGTTTTGGACATAAGCAGTAGATTATAGTGGCGCTTGGCTGACTAAATATAGTCAATAAATTTTAAATCGCCAAAAATTAGAAACCTGACATATGGGCTATAACTGGGTTGTCGTTCTGTTGGAATAACTTTAATATTACAATAGAAACGAACACATCACGAAACGATGAAATAATCCTTTATGTACTAAAACTGTCAATGTTATGAGAGCAATCACCATTCCCTTAAAGGCACACAAAATAACGGAGGAATATCTCGCTCCTCCCGCAATTCAACCATCCGAAACCCGCGCGGCGTATCGCTACCGAAAGATTGCCCTTCCAACGATGGAAGGTATTCAATTCGAACGCATTGCCAAAATTATTAGCTTGGAAGCAAAAGGTAATTATACTTTAATCCATTTTAGCGATCAGCGAAAAATTATGGTCTGCAAGACCTTGCGCTCGGTAGAGTTGACCCTGAATTGCCCCAATAGATTTGTGCGAATACATCGCTCGTTTACCATTAATCTGGATAAACTAGAAGCTTATACAAAGGGCAAAGCCGCCTATGTAACGATGGAAAATAAAATGAGTATTAACGTCTCCGCGAGTAAACGGTTGGACTTATTAGATGCGTTGAAAAACTATTTTGGATAAAAAAACTTGCGAAATCGCAGCAGCTGCTATCGTGGCAGCTTTTCAAAGAAGTTAGTAAGTGAATTACTGAAGCTATGGAAACAATTAATTGGGAGTCTGAAGGTTAACCTTCAACACTCCCAATTTTCTTAAGATCAAATCCATTTTCTTAAAGGCTTAAAGAATGGAAACGTCAATGAAATCTTGCTTTTCTGGATAATCTGTCGTGTAGTGTAAACCCCGACTTTCTCGGCGCATCAAGGCAGAGCGTGTAACCAAATAGGCAATCGTAATCAAATTTCTCAATTCGCAGAGTTGTGGAGAAATTGGACTGGCTTTGTACAGTTCTTCCGTTTCGTTATGTAAAAGTAACAATCTATCCATCGCCCTTTTTAACCGTACATTGGAGCGCACAATACCAACGTAACTGCTCATAATTTCCTTCAATTCTTTCCAACTCTGCGTAATCAATACCTTTTCTTTCGGTTCGTTGGTACCGAGCATATTCCATTCTGGAACATTTTCTTTGTGCGTTTTACCATCAATTTCCTCAAGAATATCAAGGTGAATGCGGTGCGCAAAAACCATCGCTTCCAGTAAGGAGTTAGAAGCAAGTCGGTTGGCGCCGTGTAAACCGGTACAAGTACACTCGCCACAGGCATACAAGTTGTGAATCGAACTTCTCCCATTTTCATCTACACGAATACCACCACAGATGTAATGGCAAGCAGGCACGACCGGAATGAGGTCTTTCATCGGATCAATTCCATTTTTCATGCAACTTTCGTGAATGGTAGGGAAGTGTTTCAAAAATTCCTCCCGATCCAAATGCGAACAATCCAAGGACATAAAATCATCTCCCCGCTTTTTCATTTCGTTGTCAATCGCGCGCGCGACAATATCTCTCGGTGCCAAAGATCCTCTCTCGTCGTAGTTTTTCATGAATTCTTCTCCGTCGGGTGTTTTTAAAATCCCACCAAAACCGCGTACGGCTTCTGAGACTAAGAAAACAGGATTATCCCCGGCAGGCGTATAAAGTGCGGTCGGATGAAACTGGACAAATTCCATATTTTCTAAGCGACCTTTTGCGCGATAAACCATTGCGATACCATCTCCCGTAGCAATAACGGGATTCGTGGTGTTCCGATAGATCTGTCCGGCACCACCAGTCGCAACTACAGTAAGTCGCGCGACGATCGTTTCCGTTTTATTATTTTTTTCGTCAAGCACGTAAGCGCCGTAGCATTCAATATCAGGCGTTACGCGCGTCACCATGTAACCCAATTGATGCTGGGTGATCAAATCTAAGGCAAAATAATGCTCGTATAATTCAATGTTTGGCAATTCTTTCGCTTTGGCCAATAATGCCCGTTGGATTTCAAAACCCGTTAGATCTTTATAATGTAGAATTCTATTTTCAGAATGTCCCCCTTCCATGCCGAGGTCGTAAGCCCCGTGATGTTTGTCAAAACGAGTGCCCCATTCGATAATTTCTCGTACGCGTTCTGGTCCTTCTTTAACTACAATGTCTACAATATCAGCGTCGCAAAGGCCATCGCCTGCGATCAACGTATCTTCGATGTGTTTTTCGGGTGTATCTTTATCTAAATCCCAAACAGCGGCAACGCCGCCCTGTGCGTATCGCGTATTACTTTCCCCTTGAACCGTTTTGGTGAGTACGGTGATTTTTAAATTAGGTTTGGCATCGGCTAATTTCAGTGCGAGGGTCAAACCCGCAATACCGGAGCCGAGAATAAGAACATCTGTTTTCAGCACAATCGTAGAATTTAAAGAAAGACTTTGTCGAAAGTCTATGAGTTAATATTTACTTTTACCAAAAATGAAGGCAGACCACAAAAATACTTTGTTCTGTGTCAAAAAAGAAATTTAATTTGTAAAGTTGTAGTAAAAGCTTCGAAGGGATAACTTCTGATCTGCTTTACTAACGGGATATATTAAACCTATGCGCATTGCAGTAAATACAAGGTTTTTGTTAAAAGACAAACTGGAAGGAATTGGTTGGGTAAGCTACGAATTGTTACGTCGAATGGTCGCGGCACATCCCGAAGACAAATTTTTGTTTTTCTTCGATCGAGCTTACGCACCAGAATTCATTTTTGGTGATAATGTGGAAGCGATCGTGTTAGCACCGCCCGCTCGCCATCCGATCCTTTGGTTCCTTTGGTTTGAAGTTGCGCTTGTCCGTGCTTTAAAAAAATATCGCGCCGACGTTTTTCTTTCGCCCGACGGTTATTGTAGTTTACGAACGGCTACTAAAACGGTGATGATTACCCACGATTTAGCGCATCTGCACTTTCCGGATCATATTCCTTTTTTGGTAAAAAAATATTACAATTACTTTGTGCCTCGTTACCTACAACGTGCGGAGCAAATCGTTTCCGTTTCCGAATTTACCAAGCAAGATATTATTCGCCAATACGATATTGCGCCGGAGAAAATACAAGTGATTGCCAATGCTTGTCGCGCAGATTTTGTTCCTTTAGCATTTTCGGAACAAGAAAAAGTTCGAACTCAATATACCGCCGGACAGTCGTATTTCTTCTATTTAGGCGCAGTCCATCCCCGAAAGAATGTCCCTAATCTAATCAAAGCATTTGATCAATTTAAAAAACAAAATCCGAGTTCCACGCAATTACTGATTGGAGGAAGGTTTGCCTGGCAGACGGGCTTGGTCAAAACGGCCTACGAAACCGCAACGCATCAAAAAGATATTCAATTTTTAGGCTATTTAAAAGACGAAGAGGCGGCACGCTTGATGGCATCGGCGCGTTGTTTTATTTATATTTCTGCTTTTGAAGGATTTGGCTTACCCGTTTTGGAAGCAATCAATTGTGAAGTACCAGTGATTTGTTCGCAAGTATCTTCTTTACCAGAAGTCGCGGGAGAAGCGGCAATTTTGGTCGATCCGTACGACTTAGCTTCGATTGCTCAGGCGATGCAGCGGGTAAGTTTGGATACAGCGCTGCGGAAGGCATTAATCAACCAAGCCAAGCAGCAAAAACTGCAATTTAGTTGGGAGCGATCTGCTACCCAATTGTATGATTTGTTATCCCGTCAAGTTACTAACTAATTCTTAAGCTGCGGTAGGGTTCTTTTTGTGCCGTTGCCAAAGAAATAGACAACCCACGATCCCGATAATAATTAAAATTACGGCGATAAATTCGGCTTGTGTAGATTGCATGCCCATGATATCATAACGATCGTTGACGCGAATTTTTTCAATAAAAAATCGTTCTACGCCGTTGAAAACAACGTAGATAAAAAAGAGTAAACCCGCAATTTTAATTCGTTTGCGCATCATCCATAAAATACCACCAAAAAGAAAAGAGACCGTCGTTTCGTAGATGGAAGTAGGGAAAACTCCTTCGGGTAATTTTTGGCAATAATTCCAATCACAATCGGGAATCGCGACGCCTTCGTTAATCACGTTGTGCGGATAATCGAAAGACCAAACCCAGTCGGGTAAAAAGAACCAAGAAGGTTGCGCCAAGGTGTTGACAATTCCCCAGTCGCCATCGCCAGAAAAATGGCAACCTAAACGCCCGATTCCATAAGCAATAATCAAAGAAGGTGCGACGGCATCCATCACGTGAATCGGCTTTAGCCCAATTCTTTTGACATAAAAATAAACGACAATAAAAGCGCCAATCAAGCCACCATAAATGGCCATTCCGCTACCCGAGAAAAAAGTGCCGAGTGGATCTGCAAAAAAAGCAGGTAAGTCTTCAATCAAGGCAAAAACTTTAGCCCCAATAATTCCTGAAATCGCCGCTACGATGGTAACATCGCCAACGCGTTCGTAAGGATGAACGATAAATGTCTTTTCGACGGGTTTGTCCAATTTTGCTTTGTCCTTTTCCCAGTAGCGTAGTCCTGCCAATATGATAGCACCCAAGATTCCACCGAGTAAACTTCCCTTGGCGGATAAGATAACGGATGCCGCATCTGCCTGAAATTCAGGGAAATTCGTAACGATGTATAAGACTTTAAAACCCAGCAAGAATCCCGTCAAACCACTACTTAATAATTCCCACGGACTAGCAGGAGCGCCGATCGTGACTTTGGTCGTTACTGCTTTGAGTAAACCTTCCTCTTCTTTTCGCTTAAACTCCGAAGCCAAGAATAAAGCGGCAACGATAAAAGCAAAAGCCAAAAACAGGCCGAAAGTTTTGACGATTGAAAAGACGTTATCAACGTCCGTTCCGATTAAATGATGAAGGATATAGGATAAATCTGGATACATTTTCTCTTAGATTGATGGACTGAATTTCGATTGATCTTAAATGTCGAATCGAAAAGATATTGTTTCTATAGGTAAAGCTAACAAAAAGCTTGAAAGCAGGAAAAAAAGCCATGCCTTTATTAAATGAAAATAGCTGAAGTCGATGATTTTGGCGATGAAATCAAATTTGCGGAAAGCAATGACCAAAAAAAAGCCGAGGATTGTCCCAAAAGACTAGTGTTTGGCTACTTAATCGTCAAAGTAAAAGTAAGAACGACTACTTTATTTCCTTTCTAATGAAAAAGCCCTTTACTTCTCAAGTTAAATTGTCTAATTTTGCGCTTGATTGAGAGTTATTTAAAATTGATCAAATCAAAAGAACTAAATAATGAAGAATACTTTTTTAAAAAAATTAGGATTAAAAAAACAAAATGACGGTTCTAGCACGGGACAAAAGTCTACGGTTGGTAACAAAGAATATATCAAATCGCATTCTCCGGTAGATGGCGCTTACATTGGTAGTGTCAGTGTAACAACGAAGAAAGAATACGAGCGCATCGTAAAAGCTTCGCAAAAAGCTTTCATCAATTGGAGAACCGTACCGGCACCAAAGCGTGGGGAAGTTGTTCGCCAATACGGAGAAGCATTGCGTGCGAATAAAGATGCTTTAGGTCGCTTGGTTTCTTACGAGATGGGAAAAAGTTTACAAGAAGGATGGGGAGAAGTACAAGAAATGATTGATATCTGCGAATTTGCAGTTGGTCTTTCTCGTCAACTCTACGGTTTATCCATGCATTCAGAACGACCTGCTCACCGCATGTACGAGCAATGGCATCCACTAGGAACAGTAGGAATCATTTCCGCCTTCAATTTTCCCGTAGCAGTATGGGCATGGAATGCGATGATTGCGATGGTTTGTGGAGACGTTTGTATCTGGAAGCCTTCTGAAAAGACACCCTTATGTGGCGTCGCTTGTCAGAACATTATGAAAAAAGTATTGAAAGACAATAAAGTACCAGAAGGCGTTTGTTGTATGATCAATGGCGATTACAAAGTAGGCGAATATATGACGACGGATAAAAGAGTTCCGTTGATTTCTGCTACCGGAAGTACACGCATGGGAAAAATCGTAGCGGCAACCGTAGCGGGAAGATTAGGGCGTAGCTTATTAGAATTGGGTGGTAACAATGCGATGATCGTTACCGAAAATGCTAATATGAATATCGTATTAACGGGCGCAGTATTCGGAGCCGTAGGAACAGCGGGACAACGTTGTACAACGACGCGAAGATTGATCGTTCACGAAAGCATTTTTGACGAGGTAAAGAAGAAATTAGTAAAAGCATACAAGCAATTGCGCATTGGAAATCCTTTGGATCAGAAAAATCACGTAGGGCCGTTAATTGACCAAGCCGCAGTTGAGATGTATTTAGATTCGATTAAGAAGGCGAAAGCCGAAGGCGCCAAGTTCATCGTAGAAGGTGGTGTTTTAAAAGGAAAAGGCTACGAAAGCGGTTGCTACGTGAAGCCCTGCATTGCAGAAGTAGAAAACAGCTACGAAATCGTACAGCACGAAACCTTTGCGCCCATCTTATATCTCATGAAGTACAAAGATTTGTCGGAAGCAATTGCGATGCAAAATGATGTTCCACAAGGATTATCTTCTGCCATCATGACGGATAGTATTTTACAAGCAGAGCAATTTTTATCAACGGCAGGTTCTGATTGTGGAATTGCGAACGTCAACATCGGAACGAGTGGTGCTGAAATCGGTGGGGCATTCGGTGGTGAAAAAGAAACGGGTGGTGGTCGCGAAAGTGGCTCTGATTCGTGGAAAGCCTATATGCGTCGACAGACGAATACCATTAACTACAGTACAGATTTGCCATTAGCACAGGGCATTAAATTTGATTTATAAAAAAAAGAGCAGTCCCTTGCTGCAAAAAATGATTTTGTGGCAAGGGAATTGCTATATATGTAAGTGATAAGCCGTATATATATTGGATTGTCAGTCAAGGAGTAGAAAGATTTTATGCCAAGGGCTTAATTTCTACTTACGTAAAAGCTTGATTGCGTGGGAGAAAGCTAGTTTCCGGAAAAATATTTTCCAAAATTGCACATTTTTCCAGCATCGTTATAAAAAATCCTTTATATTTGCAGCCGATCTTTATTAGAATGGTCGCGTGGCCGAGCGGTTAGGCAGAGGTCTGCAAAACCTTGTACAGCGGTTCGAATCCGCTCGCGACCTCAA
>CALFBG010000056.1 GCA_937951685.1 uncultured Saprospiraceae bacterium
TCTGGATTTAATTAGAAAGCCAACTCAAGATACTCAAGATCTAAATTTTTAAGTAGTGATTTTATTTTCGCTTTTCTAAAGTCTACAGCAATGTAGGCTTTGAAAAGCGATTTTTTATTTCAGCTCATTTTTATTCAAACAATAATTTATAACTTCCTAAAATAGACTAGGAGAGGAAGCTTTTTTGCACTTACACCGATCGCTAAATTAGGACTTCGTTTCTAAATTGTGATAGTAATAGGCGAGTGCTAATTTGATTTTAAAATAAGGAATAGTTTCTTTTAAGTAATCAAAAATATCTTTCAATTTGTAAGGCTCTTTCAGTTGCTGAAGTGCATCTAAAACACTTTTGATTTCCCCTTTCGAAATATATCGTTGTAATTCAATATCTTCTCCTTTCTCATACAAATCTGCTAGATGACCGTAGACGGTAATCGTCGTTAGTGATCTTGTCTCTGCAATTTCTTCGACGCTCTTTCCCGCTTTGTATAAAGCATAAGTGACGGAGTGTGTAGATCCTTTAATTTTGTTGCCTTTCTCGGATTGATCTTGAAGGTAACTCAAAATGGCATCCATAAATAGATTTCCGTAGAGATGCAACTTGCGTTCGCCCACTCCTGAGATATTGTTCATGTCGGCATCTGTCACGGGGCGTTTAGCAGCCATTTCTTCTAAGGTTGCATCGGAGAAAACAATGTACGGAGGAACTCCTTTTTCACGCGCAACTTTCGTACGCAATACTCGCAGAATTTCAAATAATTCATCGCGAACGCGTTCCCGTGTCGTTTTCGTTTTGACGACTTTCTTCTTGGCTTTACGGTGTTCTTGAATCGAGCTCATTTTCACGAGTTCAATCCTTTTGTTACCGGATAAAACGGCTTTACTTGCCGCCGTAAGTTTCAAGGTATTATTTTGATCGTAGGCTAATTCAACCAAGCCGAGTTGTAACAGTTGCATTAGAAATTGTTGCCAATCCGCGGTACTGTGCTCTGCGCCTGCGCCGTAAGTTTTAATTTTGTTGTAACCGAAATGAAAAATTTCTCTCCGCTGCGAGCCTCTTAAAATATCAATGAGTAAGCGCATGCCTACCCGTTGATCCACCCGTGTAATGGCAGAAAGGGCTTTCTGTGCGATGATCGTTCCATCGAAGTATTGCGGTGGATTTTTACAAACATCACAGTTACCACATTCACCCGCTAGGTTTTCTCCAAAATAATTTAAAAGAATTTTTCTACGACAAATTAACGCATCTGCGTATTCTTGCATCCGTTCGAGTTTGGAAAGCTTGAGTTCTGTATTGTCCGTTTGATTTTGAGAAAGAATATCACGCAGAATCATCACGTCTCCAAAGCTATAAAATAACAGTGTATCTGCCTTCGCCCCATCTCGTCCTGCCCGACCAATTTCTTGGTAATAGCCTTCCATGTTTTTGGGTAGGTTATAATGAATGACCCAACGCACATTTGATTTATCAATGCCCATTCCGAAGGCTACAGTCGCACAAACGATAGGAACTTGGTCATTGATGAATTTGTCTTGTACGGCGTTTCGTTCCTGTGCACTTAAACCGGCGTGATAATAGGAGGCAGCGAAGCCTTTTGCATTCAGCTTTTGCGAAAGCTTCTCTGTATTTTTTCGACTCAAGCAATAAATAATTCCAGATTGCTTAGGATGTTCTCGCAAGAAATCTAAAATTTGTTCAATTCGTTTTTGACCATTGCGTACCGTTAAGGAAAGATTCGGTCGGTCGAAAGAAGCAACAAAAACTTTGGCTTCAGGAATGCCTAATTGTTGGACGATATCCTTACGGGTAAGTTTGTCTGCCGTCGCAGTTAGGGCTACAATAGGAACCGTCGGAAATTGCTTTTTCAAGAATTTCATTTGGGTGTATTCCGGTCGAAAGTCATGTCCCCAAGAGGAGATACAATGCGCTTCGTCAATTGCAAAAAGACTTACCTTACACTGCATCAGCAAGGGTAAAAAACTCTGCGAAAGTAATTTTTCTGGTGAGACGTACAATAAGCGTAAGCGATTGTTGTAAATATCATCTTCAACGGCTTGTTGCTCCTCGGAGCTGAGGGAACTATTGAAATAGGCTGCTTCGATACCATTAACGGTAAGCGATTCTACTTGATCTTTCATCAAAGAAATCAAAGGGGAAACAACAATACATAGCCCTTCCATGGTAATGGCAGGAATTTGAAAACAAATAGATTTACCCCCACCGGTCGGCATTAATACTAAGGTATCTTGCTTTTTGTAAATCGATTCAATAATTTCTGCCTGCATTGGGCGAAACTCATCATAACCAAAATACTTTTTAAGGGCGACTTGTGCTTTTTCTATATTCATAAAATACTCCTCTTTTTTCGTTCCACGGATGAATAAATCCTTTTGCTACGTATAGCGATAAGCATATCCACGTGAATTGCTACTAGCGCAAATAGGTTTTTAAATATTTGTGTATTAGTTCGCAGTGCTCAAAATTAATATTTCGACGTAGAAATGTCTCATTTTGGGGCATCTTTTGCGAACGAAACAAACAAGTTCTACTTATAAGATACATTCTTCTCTAAAATTCCATAAAAAAAGTAATTTTTTTTAAATTACTTCACCGTAATTGAAGTTCCAGCGCATTCAATTGCTGAATATAATGTTTGGTAAAATGCTCCTACGTAAAAGGGGAGAAGCGAGCCACGTTTCCTTGTTTACGTGACGAACAGCCTGTTCAATATCTAGTGCCATTGAAGGCTTGCAAAACTTTAATCTTGGGGTTGGAAGGCAATAAGTAGGTTTACCAAATAGATTGGTGATTTTGACGGAAGAAAATTTTGCTTCAATCGAGGCGAAAAATGCAGGAAACCTATTGGTTTTCAAGGCTTTTTAACGAAG
>CALFBG010000057.1 GCA_937951685.1 uncultured Saprospiraceae bacterium
AAAGAGTTGGACTAGTTTGCTAGACTACGTTACTGTAAGTACTAAGACAAAATTAGATTGCCATTAAATTGTGTTAGGTTTTGATCAGTATTGAGGCACGAAAACCGCCCTAAGCCTTTGCTTAGGAAGGCTTTGAGTAACGAAAAGACTGGTCAAAAGATGATGCAAGTTAATAAGTAAAATAATTTGTATTGGTACTTAAACAACTTTATTCAAATAACCTTTTAGATTAAAAGTAATGATTAGTATTGAATTAGGAGATTATCAAATCCACGTTGGCGATATTTGGAAGTCGTTGCAAACGCTATTGCAAGCACGCGATTATAGCCAATTGATTGTATTGGTAGACGAAAATACCAAGGCACATTGCTTACCCCTTTTACAGCAGCACACTAATTTGACCATTGATGTATTGATTGAAATCCAATCGGGGGAACGACATAAAAACTTAGAGACTTGTCAGCATATTTGGCAAGCGATGATGGATGCGAATACCAATCGAAATGCAGTACTGCTTAATTTGGGCGGTGGCGTGATTGGAGATATGGGCGGCTTTTGTGCTGCAACCTTCAAAAGAGGTATAGATTTTATTCAAATACCGACAACTTTATTATCACAAGTAGACGCTTCCATTGGGGGAAAACTAGGCATAGATTTCGGTCAAATCAAGAATAGTATAGGTTTATTTTGTAACCCTCAAGCGGTATTTATCAACCCTGAATGCTTAAAAACCTTATCGACGCGGGAAATTAGAAGTGGTTTTGCGGAATTGATCAAACATAGCTTGATTGCAGATCGGAAAGAATGGGAAACGTTGCAGCAAATTGAACGTTTAGAGGATATTGTGTGGGATCAATATCTCGTTCCTTCCTTGAAGATTAAAAAGGAGATTGTAGCGGCGGATCCTTTCGAAAAATCGATAAGAAAAGCTTTAAACTATGGTCATACGATCGGTCATGCGATCGAAAGTTTTGCGCTGCATACTAAGAATCCGTTACTACACGGAGAGGCGGTTGCCATTGGAATGCTTTGCGAAGCCTACCTTTCTCAACAAATTGCAGGATTTCCCGTATCAGACTTAGTAGACGTGCGTGATTTTATTTTGCGAATTTACGGGAAGTATCAGTTTGAAGCATCTATTTTTGAGGAATTGCTACATTTTATGAAGAAAGATAAGAAAAATGAAGGTACAGAAATCAATTTTACGATGCTAAAAAGTCCCGGAGAAGCGTTAATTAACCAGACTTGTTCGCCTGCATTAATCGTAGAAAGCTTAGAATATTACTTGAAAGCCTAAGTTCGATGATAAAATCGCGCTTTGCCGGCGGGAAATATGAATTTTAGCTATGTGCTTAGTATCTTTGCACGATTCTGAGAAAACGATAAGATACTGCCATGGAGCTTGTTGCAAAACAATTTCCGAGTAAACATACTTTATAAAAACGACTTCACTATGCAAGAAGGAAATAATTCGGATCAAACGATGGAAAAGAAGAGAGCCGCTTTGTACCAGAAATTGGTACGAGTGATGTGGGCTTTGGTGATCTTTGGCGCCTTGTCCGTAGCAGGATTATTTCTGTATATTTCTTCTTCGAACCTTCCTACTTTTGATGATTTAGAAAACCCGAACAATAATTTTGCTTCTGAGGTATTGGCAGGCAACGGTAAAGAAGTGCTCGGGCGGTATTTTGTTGAAAATCGCGTTCCCATTAATTTTGAAGATTTGTCTCCTCATTTAGTGAACGCACTGATTGCAACGGAAGATGAGCGCTACCGAGACCATTCCGGAATTGACGGAGAAGCTTTACTGCGCGTAATGGTACGGACTGTCATTTTTCAGCAGAAAAGTGCCGGAGGAGGAAGTACAATCACGCAACAACTCGCTAAGTTGTTATTTACTAAAACTAGAGCGAAAAACATTTGGGAACGAAGTACCCAAAAGCTAAAAGAATGGATTACCGCTGTTAAACTGGAAAGAAGTTATACCAAAGAGGAAATCATGGCGATGTACTTCAATGAGTTTAACTTCATTAATGGTGCCTACGGAATCCGTGCAGCGTCGGAGATTTATTTTGGTAAATCTCAAGATGAATTGGCGATCGAAGAAGCAGCGACTTTAGTTGGGATGTTAAAAAATCCTGCCTTATTTAATCCAATTCGGAGAGCGGATACGACGCGTCATCGAAGAATGGTCGTTCTTTCTAAAATGCGGGACAATGAGATGATTACTCAAATGGAATATGACTCTTTGCGCCAGCGAAAAATGGATATGAGTAATTTTAACCGGAAAACACACGCTGATGGTTTGGCGCCTTATTTCCGGATGGAATTGAGAAAAGAATTAAAAAGAATTCTTAATCGACCAGAAAATGCAAAATCTGACGGCACGGAGTACGATATCTATAAAGATGGCTTGAAAATTTATACGACGCTTGACCCAATCGTACAAAAGCACTTGGAAGCAGCGGCACAAGAACATATGACTAACTTGCAAGAACGATTCTTGAAAGTTTGGTCGAAGCGAAAAAAAGATCCTTGGGAATATAAAACGGAAGAAACGACGGAAGTCGAGATGGATGCGCGCGAAAATTCATTGAAAAAGATGGTCGAGACTTCTAATCGATATCAAGCATTGCGCACTAAATTTCTTAATGAAACTATTGCTAAAATACAAGCGAAGGTTGACTATAATTTAAGAGATCGAGATATCGAACGAATGTTGGAAGAAGATAGTAAGAAAGGAGCAATTGCCAGATTGGTCGCCAAGAAAATCATCGAAACGCCGCGTGCATTGAAGTACCGGAAAATCATGAAGGATGAGCACTGGAAATCGCTGAAAATGCAATGGCGTAAATTAAAAAAAGCGGCAGAAAAAGAATTTAACGAACCCGTGGAGATGACGGTTTTCGCGTATAATGCTAAACAGGAGAAAGATACGACCATGAGTCCGATGGACTCAATCAAGTACCACCGAATGTTTTTACAAATTGGATCGATGGCCGTTGATCCGATTACTGGGCACGTTAAAGCTTGGGTAGGAGGAATTAACCATAAGTATTTCCAGTATGATCACGTTACTTCTGAACGACAAGTAGGATCGACTTTTAAGCCTTTTATTTATGCGACGGCTATTCAGCAGCAAGGAATGTCTCCTTGTTTTGAAGTCCTCGATGTTCCTTACACCATTCACAAAGGAGAAGGTAGTTTTAACTTGTTAGAAGATTGGACCCCCGCTAACGCAAATGAAAAGTACTCGGGAGAGGCTTACACTTTATTGCGTGGGTTAGAATATTCAAAAAATACGGTTTCTGTATTTTTGATGAAACAACTTAGGGATACGGAACCGGTAAGAACTTTAGTGCATCAAATGGGCTTGGATAAGTACAAGAAGAGAAGTAATGGTACCTATCGGATTCCACCACAACCTTCCATTTGCTTGGGGGCAACCGATTTGACGGTCATGGAAATGACGGGTGCGTACACGAGTTTTGCCAATAATGGAATGTATAATAAGCCTATATTTATTACGAGAATTGAGGATCGAAATGGAAGAAAAATATACGAAGAAATTCCAGAAGATAAGCCCGCTTTAACGCCGTACGCAAATTACGTTATGGTAGAAATGTTGAAGCGTGTAACTAAAAAAGTTTACCCCGGCTTTAATGGGATAAAAGTAGAACTGGGCGGAAAGACAGGAACAACCAACGATTTTGTGGACGGTTGGTTCATGGGGATTACGCCCAACTTGGTCGTCGGGACTTGGGTCGGAGGAGAAGATCGATGGATTCGGTTTTTGAGTATTCGAGATGGATCAGGGGCTAAAATGGCGAGACCCGTTTTTGCGAAATTGATTTCTAAACTAGAAGCAGATCCGGAATCCGGTTTTGATGTAGATGCTAAATTTTATCGACCAAAAGGAGATATTGGAATTGAATTGGACTGTGGCGTGTACATACAAGATCGACCTACCGAAGAGGAAGAACCCGAAGAGGATGAAAGTTTTGGTGGAGATGATTTTGGCGACGAAAGTGAAGAAGAATTTTAACGCTAAAGTTGTTTGATAAATACGATCGACCCTGTTTTAATCTAACCATAACTTTTTTATTATAAAATACAAAACGCATGATGAAAGCACACGTTGCCAATCTTTTGAACGCTAGCGTCCTAGTGATTATTGGGCTTTGGGGATATTTCGAAACCAGTTCCAATACCGCCTTTATTCCCGTTGGATTTGGAGTAGTTTTATTGCTGCTCACCGGTGGGGTGAAAAAAGAAAATAAAGTCATTGCTCACGTTGCAGTACTCCTCACCTTATTAATTTTATTGGCGATGTTAGGGATGCGTTTGCCGAAAGCATTGACGGCAGGCGGTATGAGTTTAGTAAGAACAATTATTCCGATTGTCACGGGTGTTTTAGCAATGGTAGCCTTTATTAAGAGTTTTATTGCTGCTCGTAAAGCACGGGAGCAAAAAGCTTAAAGAAAACGAGCCTGTTTTCAAAGCACTTTACAATAAATTTCCAGCAAACTTTATTTGTTGAAACGGCGTACCTCCGATCGGTGAGCTAAGGAAAAATGGCTACGACCCGAGTGCGTCAAAGATTATTAACTAACTATCGAAAGCAGTATTTTAATTTTACTCCGAGTGCGGATAATTGAATTACTGTTTAGTGCGTCAGCAACTACCCCCTGACGTTTTGCCTTCAAAACGAACCGTAAAACATGTCCTTACCGATGATGAATAGCCGACCGCTTTTTCTATTAGTTTTTGTGGCGATCTACTTCGTTCAATGTATGCCCTACGAAGAGAAAAAATTGACGAACGTAAATCTAGATGTCAATGATTTACTTTATCAAAGAATCTACACGCTGCAAGACCAACAAAAAGTAGATAGTCTATATCCTTATTTTCATCACAAAGATCCTAGCTATCGTTACTTAGCAGCTACCGCTTTTGCTTCTTTAAAAAAGAAAGAAGGTTTGGATAGCCTTTCCAGGTTATTGATACAAGATGAAGTGGAAGACGTGCGCTTTGCAGCAGCTTATGCAATTGGGCAAATCGGAGATTCTACGGCTACCTCCGCCTTAATCAAAGCTTTTATTCATAACGATACGATTGGTTCACATCGCGTTTGTGGCGCTATCCTTGAAGCTATCGGGAAATGTGGCACGGATAGAGAACTGTATCAATTGGCGACGACTCGCTCTTATGGCAAACAGGATACGTTGATTTTAGAAGGACAAGCTTGGGGGATTTATCGTTTTTCCTTACGGGGAAAAGTAGCTAAAGCAGGCACGGCCAAAATGGTGAAATTTGCGACGGAAAATGTATATCCGGCGGAGCTTCGATTCATTGCCTCGAATTATTTATCAAGAGCGAAGGGGATAAAACTGGACAGTTTTGCGGGACCTTTAGTACGAACAAGTTTAGTAGAAGAAGATCCTAGAATTCGGATGTCCTTGGTGATTGCATTAGGTAAAACAAAGACGGATGTCGCGTTAGCTACTTTGGCGACGCTATACGAAAAAGAAAAGGACTACCGGGTAAAATGTAATATCGTAAGAGCCTTAGGGAATTTTGAATATGCTAAAGCCCAACAAATCGCTTATCAAGCACTAGGAGATGCAAATCACCACGTGGCGCACACGGCGGGGCAATTCTTCATTGACTTTGGACAACCGCAGGATGCCTTACTCTATTGGCGCAAAGCAAAAATGGATACGTTGACCCAAAAGTCAGTGAAGTTGAAACTATATAAAGCGGCTAATAAGCATTTACCCGCCTACTTCGTTGATACAAAAGGACGGATTAATTCAGAACTGAAAAGAAGTTTTGAACAAAGTAATAATGCGATTGAAAAAGCCGCTGCGTTGGAAGCGCTGGGCGAATATGGATGGAATTATCGTTACATCAAAGATAAAGGGTTTACAGCGAAAACAGCTTTACTCAAAACAACTAGCGTCCTAGCGTTAGGGAATATTTGTAGAGATCCAAATTTTAGAAAAACCTTTGGTTTGAGCCACCGTAGAATCCGTAGGGAAATGGCAGCTTATTTTGTGGAAGCGATTAGTACGGGCGATATTGGAATGGTGGCGGAAGCATCCTACGCCCTAAGTATTCCCGAAATGGGATTTAAAGATTACCTAGTTTCGATCGATACCTTGAGCCAGTTACTCGAAAAGATCAAACTGCCGGAAGGGATTGAAAGTTATTACGCGCTAGAAAATACAATTGCCTTTTTGGAAGGGAAACCAGCCCCTAAGCCGGTTTCACCTAGCTATAATCACCCTATTGAATGGCGTTTTTTACAATCTATTACAGCCAAAACAAGAGCTGTTATTCGTACGAAGAAAGGGCGAATTACTTTAAAATTATTGCCTGAAATTGCGCCGGGTTCGGTAATTAATTTTGTACAATTGGCTAAGTCCGGTTTCTACAACGGCAAAAATTTTCACCGAGTTGTGCCTAATTTTGTGATTCAGGGAGGTTGCCCGAGAGGAGATGGCTATGGAAGTTTGGATTATACGATTCGTTCGGAACTCGCTCCGGTTAGCTACGATGAAGGTGGCTACGTCGGGATGGCTTCTGCTGGTAATCATACGGAAGGCGTACAGTTTTTTATTACGCACGCACCAACGCCGCATTTAGATGGTAATTATACTATTTTTGCCAAAGTGGTAGAAGGAATGGAAGAAGTACATCGAATCGAAGCGGGGGAAGTGATCGAAAAAATTACGATTGTAAATTAGATTTTTTTTAAAAAAACTATTCAAACCATTTTGGCAAAAAGACTAACAGCGTTAATAATAAAGCAAGCATTTTAAGTAGTTCACGGAATTAAATTATTGTAAACCTAATTTCTGTGAACTACTTAAGTTATTTACCAAATAAAATTTAGATCATCATTTTCATGAAAACAACACCATTAACATCCAAACATACTGCCTTAGGCGCTAAAATGGCAGCTTTTGCAGGTTATAATATGCCGATTTCATACGCTGGTATTCAAGAAGAACACCAAGCAGTACGTACTAACGTAGGCGTATTTGACGTCTCTCACATGGGAGAATTTATCGTAAGAGGAAAGGAAGCGCTAGATTTAGTTCAATTGGTTACTTCTAATAATGCGGCTAAACTTGCCATTGGTCAAGCGCAGTATTCTTGCTTACCCAATCATGAAGGTGGTATCGTAGACGACTTGCTGGTTTATCGGTTACCCGAAGATATGTGTGCAGCAGGCGAACAAGCTTTTATGCTCGTAGTGAATGCTTCGAATATTGAAAAAGACTGGGACTGGATTAGTCAGCATAATAACTTTGATGCGAAGATGATTAACATCTCTGATCAGACGGGGTTATTGGCTGTACAAGGACCGAATACGTTGAAAGTATTACAATCCTTGACAGAGATGGATTTGGAAAATATGAAATATTATCATTTTGCGAAAGGCACTTTTGCGGGGATGGATAATGTGTTGATCTCTGCGACTGGATATACCGGGGCAGGTGGTTTTGAAATCTATGTTAATAATGATCAATTACTCGAACTTTGGGAAGTCATTTTTAAAGCTGGGGCGGAGTTGAATATTCAGCCGATAGGTTTGGGCGCCCGAGATACCTTGCGTTTAGAGATGGGCTTTTGTCTTTATGGAAATGACATTGACGATACGACGTCGCCCATCGAAGCGGGGTTAGGTTGGATTACGAAGACTAAAAAAGGAAATTTCAACTCGGTAGCTATTTTTCAAAAGCAAAGAGCGGAAGGAATTACTAGAAAACTGGTAGGGTTTACGCTAGATGAACGTCGGGTACCGAGACACGGTTACTTAATCGAAGACGAAGCGGGGAATGCAATTGGGGAAGTTACTTCGGGTACACAATCGCCTTCGTTGGGACATCCGATTGGAATGGGCTACGTCGATAAGGCATTTAGCGGAGAAGGTACAAAAATTGGGATCGTTGTCGGTAAAAAACGTTTAGCGGCTACGGTTGTAAAACTTCCATTTTATCAGGCGGATAAATAAATTTTAGGCTCAATTAGTTCCTCGTTAAGTGCCAAGACAAAGTTTATGGGTAATTCCATTTTATCTTGGCAGTTCACTATTTTATTAATAAATTAATCGACAACAAACTTCGTTGAGGCTATGGTCTCAACGAAGTTTTTGTCTTGTTCAAATTCAGTACTTCAAGCTTAGTATACACACAATTTGATGGCAATATATTTTGTCTGGATACTTCATCTAATTTTTTGCAAAAAGCTTAATCGTCGCATATCTTTGTTCGCATATTTGGAATTCAAATCGCATAATATTAAAAGATTGATGATATAGATGAACAAAAGCGTACGATTTTTGCTTTTATACAGTACATTACGAAGTTGCTTTCAAAACAGCTTGATCCGCTAAGCTTCAATATTTTTTGGAAGAAGTTATTTTTTGAGCACAATTTCAAAGTAAAGTCTTATGGTGGAAGAAGAAAAAATAGATTTAAAAGAAGGAAAAGAAAAATTTATTCAGGCTTGGGGAGCACTGGGCTCTAATTGGGGCGTGAGTAGGACCATGGCACAAGTACACGCTTTGCTCCTGATCTCTCCCAAGGCGCTTTGTGCGGAAAAAATTATGGAAGAGCTTAAAATCTCCCGAGGGAATGCAAATATGAACATCCGTGCGCTTATTGATTGGGGCTTAGTACATAAAGAACTACACCCTGGCGAAAGGAAAGAATATTTTCGAGCAGAAAAAGATATGTGGGAAGTCGTAAGAAACATCATCATTCAGCGAAAAAAGAAAGAATTAGAGCCCATGTTGAGGGTTTTAGATGAAATTACGGCGGTGGAAGGCGTCTGTGAGCAATCAGATGAATTTTGTAAAATAATAAAGGATATCAAGCTTTTCTCTAATAAGGCAGATTCTACCTTGGAGAAATTAACTAAATCTGATGCGAATTGGCTAATGGGAACTTTCTTTAAAATGATTTAACGCATTTTATACAAAAAAAGCTTTAGTTTTTTAACGCAGTAATTGCTGGAAAGAAGGCTACACAAGTACATAAGGAAGTCTTATTTAGAAGGAGTGAACGGTTTGGTGACCTACTTTCTTCCAAAAGGGAAAAGCCTTTCCAAAAGCGAAAATTTGTTAACTACAAATTTTCGCTTTTGTTGTTTTAGGAGTACTTTCATCCTTGCGTTGCCCCAAAACCGACGAAGAAGGTAGATTATTTTCTTTAAACCGTATTTTTTTGGGTCATCTTTAATGATTTCCTTAATTTGCTCCCACTTTGAGAAACGTAAGACCAACTACTAACCAAATTATTAAACAAGGATGAAAATTAGACCTTTTCAGGCGGTATATCCGAACTTTGATTTTATCACTTCGACGGATTCTTTTTTTGCTAATGTCAAATACGACTATCCAGAATACTACGAAAGTGGATTTTTTAAAAAAGCATCTCAAGAAGCGATTTACATTTATAGAATTACGACTCAAAAGCATTCTTTTACCGGAATTATAGCTTGCTCTGATTTGCAAGACTACTATGATGGTAAAATTAAGAAACACGAAAATACCCTTTCTTCCAAAGAGCAGATGCAAATGCAATTGATGATTCGGCGAGGAGCAATGGTGAAACCTGTTTTATTGACCTATCAAGATGTGAAAGAAGTAAATACTTGGATCCGAAAACACATCAAGAAAAACGAATGTTTCTTCGAAGCTCATTTTGAAAAAGAAGCTCAAACCCATAGTTTCTGGGAAGTAAGTGATGGTAAAGCGATTCAAACGTTACAAAACCTATTTGATCAAAACGTTGGAGAGTCTTACATCGCAGATGGTCATCATCGAACCTCCACTGCTGCCTTACTGTACGAACGGTTGCAACACAAAGAGAAAGACAAAAAATATGATCAACTCCTCTCTGCCTACTTCCCCGTGAGTGAATTAGAAGTACACGATTATAATCGTATTGTGGAGGGTTTAAATGAATGTAGCTTGACCACCTTCATGGCTAAAATGTCAAAAATATTTGATTTTGAGATTTTAGAAGAAGGTAGAAAGCCAACGGAAAAACACGAAATCGTGATGTATTTGAATCGAGAGTGGTTTGCGCTCCGCTGGAAAAAAAGTGTACTCAAAAGTTATAAACAGTTCAAAGTCGTACTCGATGCAAGTATGCTCGACGAAAAGGTATTGAAAGATATTCTCGGAATTAAAGATATTCGTACCGACTTGCGCATCAAATACGTAGAAGGAACAAAAGGAGTCGAAGAGGTGAGAACGAAAACGATCAAAAATGAAAATAGAATCGCTTTTTTGTTGTATCCAGTGAAATTGGAAGAACTTATTGCCGTAGCCGACGCGAACATGATTATGCCGCCAAAATCTACTTGGTTTGAACCTCGAATGCGTAACGGTCTATTGGTACAAGAGTATTAAAGGATGCTTCAATGCTTCTATTTTAAAATAAGCCTTTAAAAATCAATCGATGAGAAAGATTACAGCAGATTATATTTTTCCAGTAAGCAGTGAGCCGATCAAGCAAGGTGTCATCGTGATTGATGACGATGGAAAAATCTTATCGGTAGATACTCGCGGGCAACATGCGGCTTCGGGCTTAGAAAATTACGAAGGCGTGATTGTGCCCGGTTTTGTCAATACACATTGTCATCTAGAGTTGTCGCATATGAAGGGCAAGGTAGACACGGGCACGGGTTTGTTGACCTTCATTTCCAACGTTGTTAGCTTTCGAGAAGTTGACGAAGAAGAAATTAAGACTGCGATTGAAAAAGCGGATCAAGAAATGTACGATGAAGGTATCGTCGCAGTGGGAGATATTTCAAATAAAGCGGATACTTTTCAACAAAAAGCGGAGAGTGATATTCGTTATTACAGCTTTTTGGAGATGTTTGATTTTTTACAAGAAGCGGGTGCACAGGAATGTTTTGATCGTTACAAAATGGTGTATGATCAACATCCAGTGAGTGAGGGAAATAAAATTGCGGCAGTTCCGCACGCTCCTTATTCGGTCTCAAAGAAATTATTCAGCTTGATTAATGAATTGAATCAAGGTCAAAATACGGTTAGTATTCACAACCAAGAAACAGTTGCGGAGAACGAACTTTTCCTTACAAAAACGGGTGGCTTTCTCGATTTTTACAAAAACTTCGGCATTTCAATCGAGGCGTTTCAACCAAATCAAAAATCGGCAATTTTTTACGCACTCGCACAGCTTGATCCCAAACAACGAACGCTTTTCGTCCACAATACGCTAACCAATGCTGCGGATATTGCCGCCGCACAGGTTTGGAGCGATCAAGTATTTTGGGCAACTTGTCCGAATGCTAACTTGTACATCGAAAATCGCTTACCCAATTACCAAAGTTTCATTGCGGCGGATGCTAGGATGACGATTGGTACAGACAGTTTGACTTCGAATTGGCAATTGTCAATCATTGAAGAAATGAAAACGATTGCTCGTTACCAATCCTTTATTCCTTTTGAAACCTTACTGCGTTGGGCAACTTTAAATGGGGCGGAAGCCCTAGGCTACGGAGCAGATTTAGGAAGTCTAGAAATTGGAAAAACGCCGGGACTGAATCTTTTAAATTTATCGGAAGATTTACAACTGCAGGCGGATACCAAAGTCCATCGTTTATTGTAAAATTACTTTCGGTACTTACTTTGCAGACTTACTAAGTTGTTGGCGAAAGCGTTTTTCTTCTTCCGAAAAATTCAGGGCAGGAAAACGCTGCTGTAATTGTGTTAAGCTCGATAATTGTTGTTGCAAGAAATCTTGGTGAGGAATACTGTTGGGGTGTAGTGCTCGGTGTAGCGCTGCTCGCCGCAACGCAGTTATTTCTCGGTTCAGGGCAGTAGTCGGCTTCGAAAAATAGCATTCCGAAAACTGCTCCCAAACGTAAGATATTGCCACGGCACTAGGATGCGCCATATCTGCCTCGTAAAAGCGATAGTCGCGCAAATCATCCAATAAAATTTCGTAAGCCGGAAAATAATGAGCAAAGTTTAGTTGCTCACAGAGCTGATCAAGCGCTAAGATTAGGGTCGCTTTACTGCGCTGGTTTTCGATGTGACCATCTCGTAAATGCCGGATAGGACTTACACTAAAAATAACTTCCAGCGCTGGAAATTGGATTTTTAATTGGCTTAAAATGGCTTGCAATTCCGCTACAATAGTTGCGACGGAAAGCCGTGTTTTGCGAAAAGCGGCACCCGGAACTTTATGACAATTCGCCACGTCGTTTGCCGTCTCCAAGTGGTGAAAAACTTGGGCAGTGCCTAAGGTAATGAGTAGTCGATTGGTTTGTTGTAAAAATTGCTGTGCTTTTTGGAAATGATCGTTAATTTTTTGTAAAACCGCTGCGCGATCTATCCCCGAAAAATGGCTATGGTGATCAAAACTATGCCATAATCCTTGGTGCAAAAATAATTCTTCGCTGCGATAAACTTCGTTTGCCAATAGCCGCTTTAGACTCTTTACGATGGCTAGAGGATGATAACTAATTCCAAACGGATTGCTTAAGCTCGAAAACTTCAAGTCGTGCAAGCGCTGCGCCATGTGTTGGGCAAAGCAAGAGCCTAGGCATAAGATATTATCCTGATGCGTTAGGGTAAGGGAAGCTTTTTGTAGCACAATCGGAGTACGAAAATCTGGCATACAGGAAGAGCTAAAAAATCGGCGACGTTACTTAATAATTTTCAGACTTAAATCCATACTTTGGGCAGAGTGGGTGAGTGCGCCCGAAGAAATGTAATCCACACCAGACTTTGCAATTTTTCTCACCGTATTGATGGTAATACCACCCGAAGCTTCCGTTTCGAAGCGACCATTAACGACTTGGACGGCGGCACGGAGTAAAGGCAGTTCAAAATTATCGAGCATGATGCGGGTGACTTGACCAACTTCTAATACTTCATCTAATTCGTTGAGATTACGCACTTCTACGGTGACGCCTAAGTTGTAGCGATTTTCTGCTTGATACGCAGCTACTTTTTCGATTGCCTGTCGGATCCCTCCACAAGCATCAATGTGATTGTCTTTGATCATAATCCAATCGTACAATCCATCTCGGTAGTTACTGCAACCGCCTAAGCGAACGGCCCATTTTTCTAGAAAACGAAGCAGCGGAGTTGTTTTACGCGTATCTAAAATTTTGACGGGAAGGTCTTCCACTTCAAAAGCAAAACGATTACTCATCGTAGCGATACCACTCATTCTTTGCATGGTGTTGAGTACCAGTCGCTCAGCTTTTAATAGTGCTCTTGCGTTACAGGTAACTTCAAAAGCGGTTTGACCGTAATTCGCACTTTGACCATCTTCCAAGAAAATGTTCATTTCGTAATTAGGATCTACCCGCTCAAAAATGTGTTTGGCGAGTTCGACGCCAGCTAAAACGCAAGGATCTTTGACGAGCAATTTAGCGGTATTGCGATTACCGGCAGGAATACAAGCCAAAGAAGTATGATCACCTTCTCGAACATCTTCGTAAAGCGCTTTATCGATGAAGGAAGTCATTTGTTCTTTGGAGATTAAGTCTTTTGCAATCATGATATTAGCGTTTTAAGTTTATACTTTCTTTTCTAATGGAATCGAATAATTTTCTCCACAGGCGTATTGAAAATATCAGATCCTAAGCAGGAACTATATTCTATAAAAAAAATAAGATAAGCAAGTTTATCACTAAAATTATCGTTATTCCCAAAAAAATAAGGATTCAACTCGTGTGAATCCTTATTTTTTTAATACTAGGTCGTCTTCAATCGAAATCGAAGCTCCTGTGATTAAATTGCTTTATTCCTTAGAACATTACTCCTAAGCGAATGGTCAATGTTCCAAAAGAACCTTTAGAATCTTCTGTTTCGCTACCGCTTCCGGTGTACTTCACGGCATCGTCGCTTGTCAAATCAATGAAACTTTGGTTATAAAATAGACCACCAATTAAGGTTGTTCCTTCACTGATTTCATATTCGGCGCCACCGCCAAAGCCCCAAGACATATTGAAAAAGGCAACGTCTTTTCTAATGTTTTCCTTTTCGGTATCGTTATTCGTTCCGATGATATCTCCGCGTGCTGCCGTCAAAAGCCCAATCGTAAAAATGGGTAATTCTGCGTAATAGCGAATCGAACCAAAATAGCGCGTATTCATTCTAAGTCCTAATGGAATTTCTACGTATTGAAGTTTGTAGTGTAGCGTTGCACCCGCTTGCAAACTATCCAAACCGGGTAAACTCAAATCGGAGTCTGGCCAGTAATTACCACCAATGTCGTGTTTTAATTTTCCACCTTGATTAAACGCAAAACCCAAACCACTGACAAAAGCATACTTTTGCTCTGCGTCGAAGTAATACTCTGCCATTACGCCCAATTTTCCACCTAAGTTAGAGCCTGTACCATTGATTTTATTATCATTACTAGACATCCAACTGAAGGTTGGACTAGCTTGGAAACCAAAGCGGAAGTTGTTTTGCGCTTCTAGTATATTGGTAATCATCACTAGAAAGACTATTGCTACAACAATTTTTTTCATGTTTTAAATGTTTTTATTTGTTAATTACCTCTCTTTAACGAGGAAAGGTCTAGAAAAGTTGATGATTGAAACTGTTAAAGTTTTAAACAACGGTGTATCAAATACACTGTGTACTAAGTAAGGTTCTATTTTGAAGGATTTATTTTTAGACGAGAACAAGGCAAAAAAATTAAGCATAGCAGGGCTATGGTTCCTTTTTTTAACGCAGTAATCGTCAAAAAGAAGTCTTCAAAATGAAGTATTATCTATTACACAGTGCATTTAAGTCCGTAAAATTCCAAAGCGACGTTCGTTAAAAAGAACTTCTCTTTTGAGAATCACAATATTTTTCATAGAACCCTTTATATTTGTCGACGGAGATTATCAGCTTCCGTGCTTATCAATTGGCTTGTGCTTGATAACAAGTATTTTGAGCCGGATTTAAATAAACAACAATGAAATACCTTTTAATCAGTTTGTCCCTCTGCTTTTTGTTACTCCAAGTTGCTTGTTGGAGCGACAAAGGTAAAAAGATTCCTGATGTTTCTCATATTGAAGTAGTGGTTAATATAAATAGATTTGATCAAGCGTTATTTGCGGTAGATACTAACAATTTAGCGGAAGCTGTTCCTGCCCTGCAAGAAGAATATCCTGATTATCTCAATTTTTATACGCGTCAGATTCTACGCGACCCTCGTCCCGTTGAAGCCGTAGTCCCCAATTTCATTCAAGATGCTTCTATTCAACAGCTTTACGATACTTGTATGATAGTGTATGGCGCAGTTGAGGATTTGGAAGCAGACTTTGCCAAAGCATTTCAATATTATAAATACTATTTTCCTGAGCGGAAAGTACCAACGATTATGGCAAATATTTCTGCGATGAATTACGGCGCATTTACTTACGGTGCGGATACTTTGGGCTTGAGTTGGGAGTTTTACTTGGGCAAAGATTTTCCAATGTATCATCCTAATTTGTTTCCCGTTTACCTCAAACGGAGTATGAATAAGGCGCATTTGGTGGCTAAGTCAATCAAAGCATTGGTGCAAAATATGATGGACGACAGCAAAAAAAATACGCTTTTGGATCACATGGTTTACAATGGAAAAGTTTTATATCTCATGGAACAATTATTACCCCATACGCCAGATAGTATTATTATGGAATATACGGAGGAACAACTGGCTTGGTCCGAGGATAATGAATTACAAACTTGGACCTATCTGATTGGTGACGATCTTTTGTATTCTACGCGCACCAAGGATTTTCAAAAACTGGTTTTTCCAAGTCCAACGGGAACGGCTAAAATGCCTGCCGAATCGCCGGGTAGAGCTGCGAATTGGATTGGGAAGCAAATTGTAAGCCGTTTTATGGAACGTTTTCCCAACAAAAGTCTAGCGGATTTAATTGCATTTGACGATGCACAAAAATTGCTGGAAAGCTCAAAATATAAGCCTAAAAGATAAGTTTTACATCAGCTTAATGAAGCGGTTCATTTTCTAGTTAGCAGTAGATACGACTAAGTTCAAAGCAAAAGCGTGTTGGTTTGGTCTGGAAGCCTTTAGCTATCGTTGTAAATATCCTTTTCAATTAACTTCCTTGAAAAAGGACACAGAAATGAGAGTAGGAATAACTATTTTCCTTATCTTAGAGAGTACTTTAGATACCGTAATGGTGTCCTATACTATTCGGCGGGTTGTGTGCTATTTTGAATAAAAATTGTTTTTGTGCCAGCTCAGTCTTCAACATAACTTTATTCGATAAAAAAAGAAATATGTCAAATAGAACAATTCCCGTAGTAGATTTATCCAAATTTATCAACGGAACCTTGGACGAACGAAACGAATTTGTCCAAGAGATTGGAAAAGCTTTTCATGAAATTGGTTTTGTGGGAGTGGTGAATCACGGAATCTCCAAAGAGTTAATTGAAGGCTTTTACAACGAATCGAACGCTTTTTTCGCAATGCCAACGGAGATCAAGCGAAAATACGAGATCCCTGGTTTAGCGGGACAACGCGGATATACTTCTTTTGGGAAGGAACATGCGAAGCAGTCGGAAGTTGCTGATTTAAAAGAATTTTATCAAATCGGACAAGAGGTGACCGACGGAGATAGTATCAAATCGGAATATCCAGATAATGTGCGCGTCGAGGAAATGCCAAGGTTCACCGAATTAGGTCGAAACTTATATAAAGCTTTCGAAACTTCTGGAAATGAGTTGCTCCGCGCTATTTCAATCTATCTGAACTTGGGCGAAAGTTATTTTGATGATAAAACGCACAATGGTAATAGTATTCTACGCGCGATTCATTATCCACCCATTACGCAAGAACCTGCTTCTGCCATTCGAGCAGAACAACACGAAGATATCAACTTGATCACATTGTTGGTTGGTGCTTCGGCGGGCGGTTTACAATTGTTAAACATGAACGGGGAATGGCTGGATATTACGCCCGGCGAAGATGAAATCGTCATTAATGTAGGGGATATGTTGCAGCGAATGACCAATAATTACCTCAAATCTACGACGCACCGAGTTGTTAATCCGCCGAGAGAACAGTGGCACCAACCTCGCTTGTCCATTCCTTTCTTCTTGCATCCCCGGAGCACGATGGATTTGACTTGTCTGGAAAGTTGTGTCACAGAAGAATTGCCTTTGGCGTACGAACCCATTACTGCGGGTGAATATTTAGACGAGCGGTTGCGAGAAATTGGGTTAAAGAAATAGTCCGTGCAGTTTTGCACAAGGTTTCGAATCGATTTTAAACAAGGTCAATGTGAGCATAAAGCGGCACTTTGGCAGGTGATTTTTTCTACACCATAACTGCTTCGTGATCTAAAAACTGATCATCCAAGGTATTAAGTTCTTGGAAATATTGTTTAGGACTGATACCCGCAATTTTTTGAAAATCGTGAATAAAGTGAGATTGATCAAAGTATCCTAAGTCGTAGCTAATGTCCGTGAGACTTTTCTGTGGTTGCATTTTGTAAGCTTTTACGGCTTCTTCCATGCGAATTAATCTAGCGAAAGATTTGGGACTTAAACCAAGATAGCGTTGAAAAACGCGCAATAACTTTCGTTCACTAAAATAAACTTGCTGCGCTAAATCTTTGACTTTTATATTACCTCTACTATGGTAAATAGTTTGCAGTAGTTTTTTTAAGATAAATTGCTCGGTGCTTGGCGCGCGCATTCGGTGTACCAAGAAACTTTGAAAATGGTATAGTTTTTCTTGAGTGGTGGATAATGCCTTGATTTGCTCTAGCAAGAAATTGACTTCTTTGCCAAAAACATCTTCTAGGGCAATTGCTTGTCCTTTCAGTTCTTGTAAAGACATTTTGAGAAAGCAACTTACAGCCCAAGGTTTCAAAATAATGCCAATGGCTTTTAATTGTTGTTGACCAATGGCTTTAATGTGAAAAGCGTTTTCGTGTAAACCTGCGATAAAGCCTTCCGGTCTAACGTAGCTTTGATCGTTGTAGATGTGCATCACCGGATCGCCTAAATCAATGATTAATTCTAAATGACCATCGGGAAGAAATCGCTCTTTAGGTCGACAAGCGACAGTCATGTCAGCCTCAATGAACCAACAATAACGAACGTAGTTCCGCAAAGCAGGAATGGGGGAGAATTGTGCGAAATTGACAAATGGAGCCACCATAAGTTAAGACTATTAATTCGGTGAAATGTAAAATGCCATCAATGATATTGAAGCTGTATTACGTTAACATTTGAACTCGCTCGGTTATAAATATACAGGAAATGCTTTAGAATACGTCGTTTATCGCCGTTTTTTCATCGAATATTGTTAATTCTATTAAACTTATTGGGGATTATAGCGTCTAAGTATTTAGTAATAGTGCTTAAATAAAATGGCAAGCATGGAGGCGTAAAAGCGGATCATCATGAAGCATCGTTTAGTAGATTGACCGTTCAAATAGTTGAGTATTGGGAAATCACTTTTGACTAGAGCAGCTGAGAAAAGATTGACAAGTATGGGATTCATTTTATTTCTACTTTCAGATCTTTATCCCGTAAGCCTAGTAAGTCACTTGAGTTTCTAGTAGTATTTTCTGACAACTTCCATATAAATATCGTAACTTTGCAATAAAGCAAAGCTTAAATTAGTTTAACTTCAGTTGTAAACTGACTTAATTTTTTAATATGAACACAATTTTGTTATTTGGACTTCCGGGCGGGGCAGAATGGATTATTATTTTATTTGCCATCTTATTACTTTTTGGTGGTAAGAAAATTCCAGAATTGATGCGCGGTCTAGGAAAAGGAATTCGAGAGTTTAATAGTGCAAGAGCATCCATCGAAGGCGAAATTAAAGAAGGAATCAAAGATGCAGAGCGCCAGAAAATAGAAGAAAAAAGAGAAGATTAGTTTTTTAATGAGGTCTTTGCCCAACGATTAAAGCCAATTCCAGATGATGGAATTGGCTTTAATTATTTGTAGTGGTTTGAAAGGTATCTTTTTACTGCTTTGCCGTCGAATTTGTCGTATCTGCTTTGAGGTCGACGATCTTAATTTTAAAAATTAATACGGAGTTTGCAGGAATAGAAATATTATCTTCTTCAATTGCTCTCGGACCGTAGGCCATGCGCGAAGGTACTAAAATCCAACCTTCTCCTCCTTTTTTGAAGTGTTGTAATCCCTCTTCCCAGCCTGGAATCACTTTTCCCTTTCCTAAAGTGACGGGATAAGGTTTTTTATCTAAAGAAGAATCAAACTTCGTCCCATCTACCAAAAAACCTTCGTAGTGAACTTCGAGATAATCTCCCGGCTTAGCTTTTTTTCCTCTGCCTTTTTTAGCAACATGGTAGCTGAGTCCTGAATCTGTTCTTTTGGTTTTCAACTTATGCTGTAGCACATATTCTTGAATGATTTTTTTATCCGTATTAAATTGTTTCTTTTGATGTGCTTCGAACGCTCGGCGTTCTTTGCGTTCTAAGGCAACCATGTATTGATTATAAGATTTACGATCCATGATCTCTAAAATTTCTAATTCAAAGATCAAGGGGGCGTTACCCGGAATAATATTACCCGCACCATTTTCACCGTAACCCAAGGCTGGAGGAACGAATAAACTAGCTTTGGTGCCGACCTGAAATAAAGGAACGCCCAAGTCCCAGCCTTGAATCACTTGTCGATAGCCTAATCGAAAAACGAAAGGCTCCTCTTCCGGAGATTCGTCGAATACTTTACCCGTCAAAAGGCTTGATTTGTAACGGACCTTCACATAATCTCCCGCGATGGGCTTTCGGCCATTGCCAGCTTTTTCAATTAAATAATGTATCCCTTCTTTGGTGCGTTCCGTTTTGATTTGATGCTTTTTAATAAAATCGTCCAAATTCTGAGTAGCATCACCTTGTGCGTAAATATTCGCACTGGTCAGCAAAAAGCCGAGGGCTAGGAGGAGTAAAGAGAATTGCTTCATAATTGAAATGGAATTGTAAGTTAAAATGCGCAGTAACAGTTGTTGAGTTTTAAGCAACACGCTGATTAAGATCTTGTTACAACGTATTAAATGGTTTATGATAAAACGGAGACAAATTTGAAAGAACATTCAATTTTGTCCGAGTTCTTAATCGTTATCGCACACAAAATATCTTCTAAAGCAGTTTCTCTTTAGAAGATATTTTAAATTTTTTGTATGCTTACTAACATAAAGCACATATACAATGCCAATGTGTGAACTTAATTACGAATTAACATATCTTTAAGATAGCTAAAGTTAAACTTCAGTTTGAGTTTGAAAGGAAACGGTTTAACTTTTACCGTTTTGATACTATTTAATTCGAAATTATGTAGCGAAGCCTCTTTCATTGATGGTATAAAAATCATATCATTTGATTTTGTCAGGGTGTTTTAAACAATTTTTACAACGCTTACTTTATACTTATGTTCATTGATCGTAGCGATGAAGGTTTAAGCTTTCAATTAGTCTGATCAGTTTGATTGCATACTTTGGGTCAGTAGCATAACCTGCTTTTTTTAATCCTTTTGCCCAATTCTTATAGTCTGTACGAGGCAATTTGGTCAAATGTCGATACCTTTTTCCTTGTAGCAATAAACTGTGCGCTCGATAACTTTCCCAAGCATTTTTATAAATGCGGAAAAAATCTTTATGGCTATCATCCGTAAAATTGCTACAGTGATTCTTTTTGCATTTTTTAGAAAAACACTTCATTCCAAAATGATTGTTGTTCTTAGTAGATAAACGGCTTTCTCCAGCATTAGTTTCAATTAAGCCTTGCGCAAGAATAATACTGGCCGGAATACCATACTTTCGCATCTCAGCTTGTGCGACTTTTGCAAAACGTTTGATGTAGACTTCTTTCTTTCTCTTTTTAGAAATACTCGGTGCGTTTTTTTCTCCTAAATCCCCAAAACCCATATTGGAATAGGTATTCGCTAGATTAAGATCAAGCGTATTTCTTTTTTGCGCTGCACTCAAATTTTCAGTTCCTTGTAATGTCTGTAAACCATCAATCAAAGATTGAGTAGTGCGATTCGACCAGTTACTAAGACGTTCTTTCCAGCTCGATTGAGCTTCGTTTATTGTATGTGCAGCGAGTGTTTCGCTAGCATTCATCTTCATATGAAAGCTCAAATCTTTGTGGGTTAACAGATAAGCAATGCAAAGCAAACCAGCTATTTTGATCCAATGCTTGCTGAATGCTTGGGAGACTTTGTTGAACGCAGAGGTAAATAAATTTTTCATTTTAGGAGATTTAGTACTTTGTAATTTAAGTTTGTGAATATTTTGAGCCTTGGATTTTCGTGCTAATCAAAGAAGCCCCGGAGTTTAATCCTTGAAAAGGATTAAGGCGAGGAGCCAACGCGGAGTAGGACGAAAAGGCGGGTTCAAAATGTTTGATAATTTATATTACAAAGTATTTAGTTTGATTAGTAGTTGCACACGTTCGATTTTCATTAAATCGTGAAAACTAAACGAGCACAGATTCATAGTATGTGGTGTATGTAAAAGTTTGCTGTACCGAAGTACTTAAGTATGAAACAAATTTAAAACAAAATGTTTATAAAATCCAATTAATTTAAAACAAAATGTTTTATTTATTTCAACAATTCACCCAGAACTATATAGAATGAGCCTTCTCGCTCGTAGAATTGTTTTAAAAGGTCTTGAGTGTTGAACTTGAATTTTGCCAGCCTTCATCGTTTTTTATACCTAAAACGAACTGCTTTTCAGCAGAAGAGCAGTTATTTTTTAAAAACATTAATAAATTATATATATAATGAAACATATCGTATTTTTCTACGATATAATCTTATCGGTGATCAATATCCCTTGGTTCCGATCGAATCTTACAATTTAACCATACCAAAACATTACGGATAAAGAATCCTTGAGTATGCGCTAAGTTTTTACGAACGACGCGCATGATTTGTAACAAGGATTTTGACTTTAGCTTGGATAATAGCACTATCCATTTTAAAGTCTAAACCTCAGATTAATGATAGCACCATTAGTTTGAGCGAAAAGCTCAATTAGCACTGAGTTTTTAAAGCATCTCGTAGTCTTTTTTAGATTGCGATCGACCATCCCAAAACCTTTTAGTTATCCCAACTACCGTATGCGTAGTGGCACTAGATTAACGCTGACCGTTAATTGAGTTTGCCATCGACGGCTTACAGGAGTACACTTAATCTTTACTCAAATCGAGTAGAGTGATTAAGTGCGCTTGCTGGTTACATTTTATCCTGATGATTCCTTGGTGAAAAGCAGCTAATTGGTGCTTTTGACTAACGTTCGTTTGCTTATTGCAACAGTAATCAACTGTTGCGTGGCAAGTACATTTTAATATAAATACATCTCAGCAGAACAAATTATAATCCTTTACAATGAATAAACCTTTACATCCATGAAGCCCATGAACCTAAAACTTAAAATCCAGTTCGTAGTAGGACTGTGTTTATTATTAACTACGTTTGGTAATAAACTCTCCGCACAATGCGCACCTGATATGACGGCTCCTGTGATTGATATCTCAGGAGTAGTGATGGTTGGTCCTTATGATTGTGCGACCTTTCAAGCAGGAATCCCCGCAGGACCTGATTTGCCATTTCTAGATTTTTGTGATAATGTAGCCGGTACGGTTAGTCCCATTGATGATGTTTCGGGGATTGATACTTGTACAGGTGGTATTATTATGCGTACGTGGACCGTACAAGATGCTGCGGGAAACATTGGTGCATTTTCTCAAATGATTACCATCTTAGGAGATACGCTAGGTCCTATTTGGGATCAATTACCAGGTGCCTTAGATGCTAGTTTTACTTGCACGGCTCCGGGATTAGCACCTTCGCCAACAGCGACGGACGATTGTAATAATGTGCTTTCTGTCAATGTGCTTTCGGACGTTATAGTGGCAGGAACGTGTGCGAATAATTTTACGCGAACCATTACTTACCAAGCCGAAGATGTTTGTGGAAATACTTCCGAAGATTACGTAGTTACCTTAATGGTTCAAGATACCATTGCTCCAACGGCGGATGCTTTACCAGACTTAGGCCCCTTCGCTTGCATTGATGATATTCCTGCTCCGGATACGATGGTCGTAATGAATACAGCGGATAACTGTGGAGGAAATCTTACGATTATGCACGTAGGAGATTCAAGCGATCCAGGCTGTAGTGGTGGCATTGTCATTAGAACGTATAGTGTAACAGATGTTTGTGGTAATGCTTTACCATTGACTCAAAATATAGTCGTGAGCGCAGATACCATTGCTCCAACGGCAGATGCTTTACCGGATCTAGGTCCTTTCGCTTGTTATACCGCTATTCCGCCCGCGAATATTAATGATGTCATGAACGAGATGGATAATTGTGGTGGTTTAGTTGTCGTAACGCACGTTGGTGATGGAATTGATCCAGGTTGTGATGGCGGCACAGTAATTAGAACTTATCGCTTGACGGATGTCTGTGCAAATACCCGTGATATTTTACAAAACATAATGGTGAGTGCAGATAATACCCCTCCGACGGCAGATGCTTTACCAGATTTAGGTCCTTTTGATTGTTCCTCAAATATTCCTGCTCCGGATAGTAGCGTGGTGATGAACGTGATGGATAATTGTGGTGGTGCCGTAACGGTAAGTTTTCAAAGTGATAGCGCTAGTCCAAGCTGCGCAGGTGGCAACGTCACCCGTACTTATCGAATCGAAGATGCTTGTGGTAATGGCGCGAATCTCACCCAAAATATTATCATTAGCCCAGATACAGAAAATCCTACGATTGCTAATGTCGCTGATACAAGTATTACAATGGGCGCCGCCGCTTGTCCTGCTGGAACGCCGTCTATTAGTTTAGATGCAGACATAGAAGTTGGCTCTGAAGAAATGTTTACTGTAAATGGAGTAAGCTTTACTGGCCCCGCAGTAGGTACAAATTATAGTGATAACTGTACGGCGGATAACGCATTAGTACTCCGTGTTGATAATATTAATTTTAATGGTTCGGGAACAGATTTAGGAGCTTGTATTCGATGGGTAGAAATTTCCTATACGGTACAAGATTTATGTAATAATTTTAATGAGATCATACAACGGATCAGAATTCAAGACGAAGAAGATCCTACGATTAGTTTAGCGCCCAATGCCCTAGACCGAACTTGTGCTTGTGACGATGCAGCTTGTCTCACCGCAGCACAAGCTTTAGCACCGAGTGCAAGTGATATTGCGGATAATTGTCCTTCGCCCACTTTAGGGAGTAAGAATGCAGGAGCATTTGTAGCGGGGGCAACTTGCCCTCAAGAAGGAAGTTATACAAATACTTGGGAGGTAATGGATGCTTGTGGTAATGCAATTACTTACACACAAGTCATTACCATTGAAGATAATATGGCACCTACCATCGATGATACCGGAATGTCATTCAACATTAGTCTTAATTGTGACGACCCGATTCCTCCTGCAAGTCGTTTAGCTGCGATGGATAATTGCGACGGAACGATTACACAAACGGAGTTATCTGTTGATAATAATGCTTCGGTTGATCCTTGTGGTGGTGGAACAATTTTGCGAACTTGGTCCGTAGCAGATGCTTGTGGAACAGTGAGTCAGGTACAACAAATGATCACCATTAATCCAGATACAATTGCACCTATTTGGAATGGAACGTCTCCTTTAAATTTAACAGCGAATTGTACTACGAATCTTGATACTTTAGTCGCAGCAAATAGGCCTACGGGAACGGACAATTGTAATTCGCCCATTATAAGTGTTGCTACGGATAGTACCGTCGCTGGAACTTGTGCAGGTAATTTTGTACGGACGATTACATACACGATCAGTGACGATTGTGGAAATATGAATACGGATTTATTTTCAGTAGTCCTTACGGTAAGTGATACTGATGCACCAATATGGAATGGAACTTCACCACTCAATTTATCAGCAAACTGTACCGATGATATAGCTGCTTTAATTGCAGCGAATGTACCTACGGCAATGGATAGTTGTAGTATGGTCTTAGTAAGTTTAGATAATGATAGTACCGTTGCTGGAACTTGTGCGGGCAATTACGTTCGTACCTTGAGTTATACGGTAGTGGATGATTGTGGAAATATGAATGCGGCAAGTTTTGATGTTGTCCTTACGGTAAGTGATACCACTGCTCCAGTTTGGAATGGGACTTCTCCCGTTAATTTGACAGCAAGTTGTACCGATGATATAGCTGCTTTAGTTGCAGCGAATGTACCCACGGCAATGGATAGTTGTAGTATGGTTGTCGTGAGTTTAGATAATGATAGTACCGTTGCTGGAACTTGTGCGGGCAATTACGTTCGTACACTTAGTTATGTCGCAGCGGATAGTTGTGGCAATACTAATGCAACTGCCTTTGAAATAGTACTAACGGTAAGCGACAACGCAGCACCAATTTGGGATAGTATTACGCCCGTTCAAATTAGTGCGACTTGTGAGGATGACATTACTGCCTTAATTGCAGCGAATGTACCCACAGCAATGGACAGTTGTAGTATGGTTACGGTAAGCCTTGAAAATGATACGACGGTTGCGGGTAACTGTGCGGGCAATTATGTTCGAACACTTAGTTACGAAACGAGTGATGATTGTGGCAACACGAACTCAACCTTGTTTGCCGTCGTGATAACGGTAAGTGATACTACTGCTCCAATGTGGACGGGCACGACTCCGCTTAATCTAACGACGGATTGCAATGCGGATCTTGATGTTTTGATTGCAGCGAATGTGCCAACGGGAACAGACAATTGTAGTGGCGTGATGGTAAGTGTAGCAAGCGACAGTACCCTTGCTGGAACTTGTGCGGGTAATTTTGTACGCACAATTAATTATGAATTAAGTGATTCTTGTGGAAATATGAATGCGGATTTATTTTCAGTAGTCATTACCGCAAGTGATAATATGGCACCGACTTGGGATAGTATTACTCCTGTTAATCTTTCGGTGAATTGTAGCGATGATATTGCGGCGATCGTCGCTGCGAATGTACCAACGGCGACGGATGATTGTAGCATGGTCATCGTAAGTGTAGCCAGTGACAGTACGGTTGCCGGAACTTGTGTGGGCAATTATGTTCGTACCTTAAGTTATACGGTAGCGGATGATTGTGGAAATATGAATGCTGCCAGCTTTGAAGTTATTTTGACGGTAAGTGATACTACAGCACCGGCTTGGGATGGAAATTCTCCACTCAATTTAGCGGCAAGTTGTACAGACGATATCGCCGCTTTGATTACAGCAAATGTGCCCACGGCAATGGATAGCTGTAGTATGGTAACGGTAAGTTTAGCCAATGATAGTACCCTTGCTGGAACTTGTGCAGGCAATTATGTTCGTACCTTGAGTTATACAGTAGCAGACGATTGTGGAAATAGCAGCCTTGATACTTTCTTGGTAGTACTAACGGTAAGTGATAACGTAGCACCAGTTTGGGATAGCATTACGCCCGTTCAAATTAGTGCAACTTGTGAAGATGATATTGCTGCTTTAATTGCAGCGAATGTACCCACGGCAATGGATAGTTGTAGTATGGTTGCGGTAAGCCTTGAAAATGATACGACGGTTGCGGGTAACTGTGCGGGCAATTATGTTCGAACGCTTAGTTATGAAACGAGTGATGATTGTGGGAACACGAACTCGACTTTGTTTGTCGTAGAGATTACGGTAAGTGATACGATTAAGCCTATTTGGAATGGTACATCACCTGTTAACTTAGTGGTGGACTGTGGCGCAGATATAGATTCTTTAGTTACGGCAAACGTACCGACGGGAATGGATAATTGTAGTGGTGTATTGGTGAGTATAGTAAGTGACACTACAGCCATTGGAACTTGCGCGGGTAATTATGTACGTACGATTAATTATGAATTAAATGATTCTTGTGGTAATGTGAATGCGGATTTATTTTCAGTAGTCATTACTGCAAGTGATAATACCGCTCCGACTTGGGATAGTATTGCTCCAATTAATATTATGGCAAGCTGTAGTGATGACCTTACGGCTTTAATTGCAGCGAATGCACCGACGGCTACGGATGACTGTAGTATGGTTCTTGTCAGTATTGATAGTGATAGTACAGTAGCGGGAATTTGTGCTGGCAATTATGTTCGAACATTAAGCTATAGTGTGGCGGATGAATGCGGTAACACAAACGCTACCAGTTTTGAACTTATCCTCACGGTGAGTGATTTGCTTGCTCCAATGTGGGATAGTATTTCTCCTCTAAATTTAACGGCAAGTTGCACGGATGATATTGATGCTTTGATTGCTGCTAATATACCGACGGCGACGGATAGTTGTAGTATGGTGACGGTTAGTCTGAATAATGATACTACTGTAATGGGAACTTGTTCGGTAGAATTTGTACGAACCTTAACTTATGAGGTAGCAGATGATTGTGGTAATGTAAACGCTAGTTTATTTGAAGTGGTAATCTCGGTAGAGGATACACCACCGATGGTGACTTGCCAAGATATTAGTGTTGACTTAGACAGTTTAGGTATGGCAACGATCACCACTGCGGATATTGTACTCAGTACGATGGATGCTTGTGGTACCGTAGATAGTGTATTTTTAGATCAGACTATGTTTACTTGTTCTAATCTTGGCGCTAATGTCGTAACCTTAACCGCAATTGATGATTGTGGAAATCTTGCTACTTGCACGGCTACGGTAACCGTGAACGCGAGTGCTTTCTGTACTACAGAAATTAGTTTATCTGATCCTTGTGGCTGTAAGAATAATGCAACTACTTTAGAGAATGGACAGTTTGATGAAACCATTACGGTAACGGCACCTCCGGGACAGAATTGGACAGTGTCTGCGGTAACAGGACTTTTTGCTAGTAATAGCGCTAACCCTCCCGCAGCACCAGCATTAATTGCAACCGGAACTGTTTTACCAGAAACGCCAGTTGGCTCCGGACAATATATCTTAACGGGGGTTCACGTTGACGCACTAGGATTTTCAATCGAAGTAACCAACGGTGTACAGACTTTGGATACCATGAATGTTTGTTTCTATCCGAATCCAATGATTGAAGACTTAGCCGGTCCTTACTGTTTAGGAACACCAGCCATTACTTTGGTAGGAAATGCGGATCCAATTCCAGGAACGGGAAGCTTTACCATTGATGGTATACCAGCAATCGTTTTTGATGCTGCGGATTTAGGAATTGGAAATTACGAAGTTGAATATACTTTTGATGCAGATAGCGTAGATGTAAATAATCCAGGTTGTATACAAGCCGTTGATCAATTTGTACAAGTTGTAGCAACACCTTCTACCGTAACTTGCGAAGATCCTTTTAATGTTTCTCTAGACGACAATTGTATGGCAGTTATTCGACCTGATATTGTTTTGAAAGGATTAATTGATTGCTATGATGATTATGTAGTAGAATTGACTTACCCCGCAGGAACGAATACCTATACTCCTGCGAATCAAGTAGATGCTTCTCACATTGGTCAAATTATTACCTACGGCGTAACGAATACAATTAGTGGTGTAACTTGCGAAGGTACTTTCAGTGTCTTCGATCTACGCGCGCCAGTATTGGTTTGTGAAAATGATACCATAAATTGTCAAGCTTCTTTGTTGCCAGCTGATTTAGGTTTCCCAACGGTAACGGATAACTGTAGCAATAATATTAGTTTATTTTATAATGATATTGCAACGATTAACGGAACTTGTGATCAAGACTTCTTACAGCGAATTATTCGTCAATGGATTGCCGTAGATGAGTGGGATAATCGAGATACTTGTCAAGAAATTATTACCATTGTCAGAGATACTTTGACAGATATTGTATTTCCTGATAATCGAGATGACATCGAGGCAGCAGCCTTAAGTTGCGATACGCCGAATGCTGATCCAAGTATTACCGGAAGACCAACACTTAACGGACAAACACTAATTACTGGCGATCTTTGTGGATTTGATATTGTGATGGAAGACGATACGGTAACGACGAACCTTTGCGAAGGAACATCCATCATTTTCCGAAAGTGGACCGTTTTTGATTGTACTGGAAATAATATAGAAGACACACAAATTATTAAAATATTAGATAAAGTAAGTCCAACGATTGTCTGTCCGGCTGACCTCACGATTAGCACGGGAGCAGATGCTTGTACGGCGGAGGTAACTTTATTACCCGCAACAGTTAGCGATAATTGTTCTAGTCAAGCGAACATCAATGTCACGATTGTTCCAGCGGCAGGTAATTTGATCGGTAACGTTTTACAGAATATTCCTTTCGGAACGACGGCGGTGCTTTACATTGCTGAAGATGATTGTGGGAATAAAGACACTTGCACGATGCAAATTGAAGTGGTTGATTTAACACCACCCAAAGTAGTTTGTGATTTATTTACAACTGTTTCTTTAATCTCAGAACCAACGAACGTTCCTGCTGGAGTTTTTGACAGCGGCAGTTCTGATAATTGTACGATGACTGAAATCTTAGTACGAAGAATGGATGAGGCACAATGCCCCGGAGATGAATCGACGAGCTTTGGAACAACGGTACCTTTCTACTGCTGTGATGCGGGAGATACGGTACGCGTAGAAATGCAAGTAACGGATCAAGCAGGGAATGTCAATAGTTGTATGGTACAAGTAGTGGTGCAGGATAAATTAAATCCAAGTATCAGTTGTCCTGCAAATATTACCTTGTCTTGTGAGCAAGCCATTGATGATTTGACCTTGACGGGGAATGTAGAAACAGACCTTAATTCAATTGATTCTTTATTTGGTTGGGTTGACCTTAACCCAAGTTCTACCGCAGAAAATTGGAACTATCAATTTATTGGTATGGATGGTTTTGCTGTAGATAATTGCAGCGCTACGATTAGCTATACAGACTCAGGAACTTTGGATAATTGTGGAGAAGGAACGATCAGTAGAATTTGGACGGCTACCGATCCAGGAGGTCGAACGGCATCTTGTGTACAGCAAATCCGAGTGGTAAACATCGATCCGTTTGATGAAACAAATATAGTTTGGGCACCTTCGTATACCACCAATATGTGTGGCGCAGCTGTTGAACCATCCGATCTTCCCGCACCATTTAATGGACCTGTAATTACACCGAATGGCTGTGCTGATATCTTTACGACACACCAAGATTTAGTCTTTAATCAAGTAGATCAAGCTTGCATGAAAATTTTGAGAACTTGGATCGTAATTGATTGGTGTCAATACGACCAAAACAATCCAACGGCTGGTGGTCGCTGGGAAAAGGTTCAAGTGATTAAAGTGATGAATGCCGTGGCGCCAGTTTTTGTATCCACTTGTGATAGTCAAGCATTTTGTACGACTGATCCTGCAACCTGTGGCAATGGTTTTGCCACACTCGTCGCAGATGCTACGGATGATTGTACACCAGCGAATGAATTAACGTATCGCTACAAGATAGACGCAGGAAACGATGGTAGTTTTGATATCGTAGGAAATGGAAATGATGCCAGTGGAAATTATCCAATCGGAACACACGCGATTACTTTTACCGTGGAAGATGGTTGCGGTAACGAAGTAGATTGTAGTTATACTTTTACGATTAAAGATTGTATTAATCCCGTTGCGAAGTGTAAGACAGGAGAAACAATTAGTTTACCAACGAACGGTGTCGTTTTACCCGCTAGTCATTTTGACGCAGGTAGTTTTGATAATTGTACCACTTCGGCAGACTTGAATATTTTGATTCAACATCCATCGTTAGGCCCTAATCAAATGGTGCCACCAAGTACCGCAGCAGATTCTGTTTCTTTTGACTGCTTAGATTTTGTTGTAAACGGAGAATTACAAATTGTAGATCTTTGGGTACAAGACGCCGCTGGAAACTGGGATTACTGTATTGGTTCGATCACTTTACAAGGACTTTGTTTTGATCCGCCAAGTATGGCAATGATTGCCGGACACGTTGAAAATGAAAGTGGAGATATGGTCGACGAAGTCAACGTTAGCTTGGATGGGTATGATGCTTTCCCAATCTTAACGGGTAATCAAGGAGACTATGCTTTCGACGAATTGCCTACGGGAGATGATTACGGTATTATTCCAGAGAAAAATATTAACCTATGGAATGGCGTAACGTCTTACGATTTGGTGGTACTCGGAAAACATTTACTGAATATTGAACTGATTGATTCTCCTTACCGACGAATTGCTGCGGATATAGACAACTCGGGAAGTATCAATATTTTTGATATGATTGAATTGCGAAAGTTGATTTTACACCTTTCGGTTGAATTTCCAAATGGAAATACTTCTTGGCGATTTGTACCTTCAAACTATGTTTTCCCGAATTATCCTGATCCATTCGGAGGAACATTCCCTGAAACGTACTCGATTGATAACTTGAGTGGCGATATGATGTCTGCCAACTTTATCGGAATCAAAACGGGAGATTTGAATGGTAATGCCATTGCCAATAATTTACAAGAAACAGAAGTTCGAAACTTAGATAGAGCACTTACTTTCAGCGTAGCAGATCAACGCTTAGTCGCTGAGCAAACGTACACGATAGACTTTAAAGCGAAAGACTTTAAGTCTATGGCGGCTTACCAATTTACGATGAATTTTGACCGAGAAGCTTTGACTTTCGTCGAATTAATCCCAGGAAACTTACCAGACTTAGGAATGGATAACTTTGGATTACACTTACTAGACGAAGGATTTATGACCGCGAGTTGGAGTCACATTGTGGCACAAACACTTGAGGACGACGAAGTCATTTTCAGTATCGTGGTAAAAGCCAATGAAACAAGAGATTTAAAATCAGTAATCGGTATTAATTCCCGCTACACAGCAGCTGAAGCATATACCACTGCCGCCGGTAATGGTGATGTGGAACTGCTGACTGTAGCCTTAGCTTTTGCCTCGGAAGAAGGCGTTGAAGTAGAAGATCAAGACTTTGCGTTGTACCAAAACAGACCGAATCCATTTAAAGGACAAACGGTGATTGGCTTTTACTTACCAGAAGCTTCGACGACGAATTTAAGTATCTACGATACCGCTGGAAAGTTACTGAAAACATACCGAAAAGACTTGACAAAAGGTTATCATGAAATTTCAGTTGACCGATCAGTATTGTCTACCACGGGCGTACTGTATTACCAATTGGATACCCCGAATCACACCGCTACTCGCAAAATGATTCTATTAGATTGATAAGCAAAAGAGATTTCGATTAATAAAAATACTCAATTAATGAGTTTTTGGAATTGTGCCGCTTCTTGTTCGATCAAGAAGCGGCTTTTTTGGATTATTTTGTAAGGGCTGAGATGGGCTCAAGTTCGATAATTAGATCATCTTGTTCGACCATCGTTTTTTCCGTGAGGTGAATTTTTTTAACAACTCCTGCCGTGGGTGCCGTAATGGTACTTTCCATTTTCATGGCTTCGATGATAAACAGCGGTGCATTGCGTTTAATTTCTTCCCCTTCTTTGACTAAAATTTTAGATAAGCTACCTTGCAAAGGCGCACCAATATCCGTTGCTTTGCTTACTTTTTGTTGTACTTTTATGCTAGAAGTTAGCGTATTATCCTTAACCTCAATTGATCGTGTTTGACCATTGAGTTGAAACAAAACGGTACGCATTCCTTTTTCGTTGGCTTCACTTTTATTAAGAAATCTCACGAGGATTCGTTTACCCGAATCAATTTCAATCAGAATTTCTTCGTTGGGTTTCAACCCGTAGAAAAAAGCGGGTGTTGGAATATTTCGTACGGCACCGTAAGTCTCGTAGTGTGCTTGAAAATCGGTAAAAACCTTAGGGTACAATTTATAAGAAAGAAAATCTAAGGAATGTACATATGGACCAAATTTTTCTTGGAAAGCTTTAAGTTCTACGTCAAAGTCAATGGGTTTTAGGTGTGCATTGGGTTTGTTGGTATATGCTGCTTCTCCTTTTAAAACCATTTGCTGAAAAGCAGTAGGAAAGCCACCACTAATCTGACCGAGATCTCCCCGCATTAGGGCTTTCATACTATCTGGAAAAGCAAGTTGATCTCCTTTCGTAAAAATATCTTCCTTGGTCAAATTATTAGAAGTCATGAACATCGCCATGTCGCCGACGACTTTAGAAGAAGGCGTTACTTTGACGATATCGCCAAGAATATCATTAACCGTTCGGTAATTTTTTTTAATCGTTTCGAATTTATCTTCCAATCCCAAACCTCGCGCTTGCGGTCGAAGGTTAGAATATTGTCCGCCCGGAATTTCGTGCGCGTAGACTTCTGCGGTTCCCGCTTTGAGTTCTGTTTCGAAAGGGTAGTAGTAAGTTCTTACGGTTTCCCAATAATTGGAGTATTGATTGAGCGAAGGCAAGTTTACTTTATTTTGTCGCTCGTGTCCTTCCATCATAGCAACAATCGAATTGAAATTAGGCTGAGAGGTAAGTCCCGACATGGAACTGAGTGCGACGTCAACGACATCAACTCCCGCTTCGATCGCTTTGAGGTAACTCGCGGATTGAATGGAAGAAGTATCGTGGGTATGTAAATGAATCGGCACTTTAACCGCATTTTTGAGTGAACCCACTAAAAGTTCGGCGGCGTAAGGTTTGAGTAAACCCGCCATATCTTTAATACAAATAATGTGTGCGCCTTCGCCTTCAAGTTGTTTGGCTAATTCTACGTAGTACTTAAGATCGAATTTACTACGACTCGGGTCCGTAATATCTCCTGTGTAACAAAGGCAAGCTTCCGCCAATGCATTGGTTCGTTCGCGGACGGTGCGGATACTTGTTTTCATACCTTCAATCCAATTGAGGGAATCGAAAATTCTAAAAATATCAATCCCTTTCTCAGCGGCTTGTTCGATGAATTTCTCAATTAGGTTGTCAGGGTAAGCAGTATATCCAACAGCATTGGAACCTCGTAAGAGCATTTGCAACAGAATATTAGGAATTGATTTCCGTAACAATTCTAGGCGTTTCCAAGGGCATTCTTTTAAAAAGCGTAAGGCTACATCGAAGGTGGCACCTCCCCAAACTTCCATTGAAAAAATATCCTTTGCGTGATTTTTAGCAAAACTCTCGGCGACCCTCAGCATATCCTTGCTTCGTACCCTCGTGGCCAACAGAGATTGATGGGCATCTCGAAAAGTAGTGTCGGTATATTGAATACTTTTTTCTTCCCGCAACCATTGTACAAAATTATCACGACCAATTTCTTGTAATAAATCTTTGGTTCCTTTTGGGTAAGGAAGAGCAAGGTCGAAGTTAGGCACTACCGGAAGATTGAATTTTTTGCTAGGATCAACCAGCTTCACATCGCTATTTCCATTTACAATAACGTTTGCTAAGTAACGTAGCATTTTTGTTCCTCGATCTTGATATCTTGGCGAGATCAGTAAGTCAGGATTATTATCAATAAATTTAACCGTTGCGGCACCCTGTTGAAAAGTTTCGTCTTGGAGTAAATTTTGTAAAAAACCAATATTGGTTTTCACGCCACGAATTCTAAACTCTGATAAAGCCCGTTGCAACCGTTGAGCAGCACCTTTAAGGGTACGTCCCGAAGCGGTTACCTTAACCAGCATACTATCAAAAAACGGAGAAATGACAGAACCCGCATAAGCACTACCGGCATCCAAGCGAATACCAAAGCCACCGGCAGAACGATACGCGATGAGTTTGCCATAATCTGGTTTGAAATTATTAGCGGGATCTTCGGTTGTCAATCTACACTGGATCGCAAAGCCGTTTGTTTTAATTTTATCTTGCTCGGCGAGCATGATGGTACTATGGCTTAGTGCGTAACCCATGGCGATGAGCAATTGGGTACGAACGATATCGACACCTGTAATCTCTTCGGTAATGGTATGTTCTACTTGGATACGAGGATTTACCTCGATAAAATAAATTTGCTCGTCGCTATCTACCAAAAACTCTACGGTACCGGCATTACTATAACCGACGTATTTTGTGATGGACAAAGCATATTGGTAGAGTTTATCTTTGGTACTTTGTTTTAAATTAATGCTGGGTGCAATTTCTACTACTTTTTGAAAGCGTCGTTGTACGGAGCAATCCCTTTCGAAAAGGTGAACGATATTCCCATAGCTATCTCCGATAATCTGGACTTCAATGTGCTTAGGATTTTCGATGTATTTTTCTAAAAAAATAGTATCGTCTCCGAAGGCAGTTTTGGCTTCTCCTTTTGCTTCGAGGTAAGCCTTGATGAGTTCCTCTTCCTTTCGTACGACTCTCATTCCTCGACCACCACCACCGGCGGCGGCTTTCACCATGATCGGAAAGCCGATGCGTTTTGCTTCTGTGAGTGCAATTTCTTCGGTGGTTAAAGATGCTTTACTATCTTCAATTAGAGGAACGTTTACGGCACGGGCAATCACCTTTGCGGCTACTTTATCTCCTAGACGTTCCATGACTTCTGGCTCTGGGCCAATGAATACAATTCCTGCTTCTCGACATTTTTTGGCAAAATCGACGTTCTCAGACAAAAAGCCATATCCCGGGTGAATCGCATCAACTTGGTGCTGTTGGGCAACCTTTACGATTTGATCAATATTGAGGTAAGGTTTGAGTGGCTCATCGTCGGCACCAATTTGATACGCTTCGTCGGCTTTATAACGATGAAGGGAATAGCGATCTTCGTAAGTATAAACGGCTACGGTTCTAATTTTTAACTCAGAGGCCGCGCGCAAAATTCTGATGGCAATTTCGCCGCGATTCGCTACGAGTACTTTTTGGAACCGTTGATGTTTTTCGGTCATGGATGTAATTATTTTATAATTTGTGTATTGAAGTTGTTTAAAGTTACCGCTACAATTTTGATTCCAGTATGCTGTAAAGAAGCCATTAATCGTTGAACGGTTTTAAGTATATCGGTGCTAGTACGAATTGATCGCACTAGAAGAAAACACCGTATTCGGTTATATTTGTCCGTTAATATTTACTACGAGAAGAAACATAATTAGGGACGATCATAAAATATCAAGAGGCGTCGCAAGTGGTTTTAAGTAGCAAGGCGGTTAGAACTCTAAAGATAAAAAAAATAAACTGGATGGATATAATTTTAAACAGCATCCCAAAAAAAAATGTAAGTTTGGGTAAAAAAATGAACGCACTAGTTTTACAGGAAAAAGGCAAAGCGCTCGACTATAAGAAAGTGGATACTCCCGTAGCAACGGAATCGGAGGGAATTGTAGCGGTAAAAGCGGCAGCTTTAAATCATCGAGATGTTTGGATAACGAAAGGGTTGTATCCGGGAATTGCTTACCCGATCATTTTAGGTTCTGATGGTTGTGGTATTTACGAAGGACAAGAAGTTATCCTTAATCCTAATATTAACTGGGGAGAAACGGAAGCTTATCAGAGTGCTCAATATCATATTTTGGGACTGCCGACGAATGGTACTTTTGCGGAGTATGTTAAGGTAGGGAAAGACAAAATTCATCCGAAACCTGCACATTTAACGATGGAAGAAGCGGCTGCGTTACCTTTGTCAGGATTGACTGCTTATCGAGCGTTGTTCACAAAATGTCAATTAAAAGTAGGAGAAAAAGTACTAATTTCTGGAGTAGGAGGGGGAGTCGCCTTATTTGCTTGTCAATTTGCGATAGCGGCGGGCGCAGAAGTGTACGTTAGTTCTAGTGATAATGATAAAATTGCGAAAGCGGTGTCAATGGGTGCCGTAGCGGGTGGAAATTATCGAATGGCAGATTGGACGAAAGCACTGGTGGCAAAAGCGGGTGGTTTTGATGTAGTGATTGATAGTGCTGGTGGCGATGGATTTAAAGATTTGGTGAAGATGTGTAATCCAGGTGGTAGGATTGCTTTTTACGGTGGAACGAGAGGAAAAATTACGGACTTGAATCCACAAATTATTTTCTGGAAGCAACTTTCTTTATATGGAACGACAATGGGATCGGATCACGAATTTTCAGAAATGTTGGCTTTCGTTGAGCAGCATAAGATTGTTCCGGTAGTGGATACGGTTTATAAATTATCCGAAGGAAATGCTGCTTTCGAAAAAATGGATCGAGGCTTACAGTTTGGAAAGTTAGTATTATCCATTGGCGACTGAGAAATGATTTTTAAAAATAACTTCTAAAAAAAAGCCTCCTGCTAGTAAAAACTGCAGGAGGCGAAATTGAAGTACATCTTACTCTAAGTTTGTTAAATTTTGGGTCGTAGTTTTACCTTTAGTTTTATAAAAGTGTCATCTACGACGGCGCATCCGCCATGGTTTGTGTTTATTTGACGATGATTACTTTTTGGTAGTAACTCGCTTCACGATCATTAATTTGCAAGAAATAAGTCCCATTATTTAAATCAGCTGTGTTCAACTGAAAGGAAATTGCTTGCGTCGTGGCTTGCTTTAGTAATCTTCCATTGGTATCGTAAAGTAAAATTTGTACTGCTTCATTTAATGTCTCTGGAAATTGTAGGTTAAGCTCTGTACTAGCAGGATTTGGAAATACCTTGATATTATTATCGGCGGCATTCAAATTAGAAAGACCGACCACTAAAGGACCAAAGTAAACATCATCCCAGTAGTATGTCTTTTCTCCTGCCGTAGCACCATCTGTACCAAAGTTGAAGAAAATAGAAACTTTCTGGTAGTTATTAGCAAGGTCAAGTGCTGGTGTGCCCACTTCTTCTTGCGTAAAGTCAAACTCTAAGGTCTCCCAAGTCATTGCTGCGGTTGTAGTAGCGATTGTTTCTACACTAATGGCAGGATTGGCAGGATCTTCCACTTTTAATAAGATCGGTGTACCTGCATCTGGAGACCATACTCGTACGGTCATTTTTGTCTCTGTTGCGGTAAAAGGAAGTGAGGATGCCATTCCATTATTGCCCATCGTGGTTCCTGCCCACACTTCAGCAACGTTCGTTTTAATTGCTTTTCCTACTACGTTGGCTGGATCTGTAGGATCTGTTTCAATCGAAGAAATATTCCCACCAAAGTCTGTTAAGTTGTAATCTACGTTAGTATCTTCAAAAGTAACGGGCATATCTATCTGATCGGCACCGCCGCCGCCGCCGCCAATCACGAACTCTACGTCGTCCCAGTAGTAAGTTTTTTCTCCTGCGGTAGGACCATCCGTACCAAAGTTGAAGAAGATCGAAATTTTATCGTAAGTATTCGCAAGGTTAAGTGGTGCGGTACCTGTCGCTTGCATGCTAAAGTTAACTTCTATCGTTTCCCATGCCATTGCTACGGTAGTCATTGCTTCCGCTTCTACGGAAATGATAGGGTCAGTTTTGTCTTCTACTTTGATTCGAATTGGAATTCCTGCATCTGGCGACCAAACGCGCACTTTGATTTTCGTATTTTCCGTTGTAAAAGGAATAGCGTTTGCTAAGCCACCATCGCCCATTGAAGTCCCTGCCCATAATTCAGCAGTGGCAGATTTGATTGCTTTACCAACCATATTGTTAGGGTCTGTAGGGTCTACTTCAATCGAAGAAACATTCCCCCCGAAGTCGGTTAAGTCGTAATTTACGTTAGTATCTTCGAAGGTAATGGGTAAGTCTATTTGGTCGAGACCACCACCACCGCCGGTTACGAATTCCACGTCATCCCAGTAGTAAGTTTTTTCCCCTGCGGTCGGACCGTCGGTACCAAAGTTGAAGAAGATTGAAATTTTATCATAAGTATTCGCGAGGTTCAATGCTGCGGTACCCGTTGCTTCCATACTGAAGTCAATTTCTAAAGTTTCCCAAGCCATCGCCATGGTCGTCATTGCTTCTGCTTCTACGGAAATGGTAGGATTGGTTTTATCCTCCACTTTGATTCGAATAGGGATTCCTGCGTCTGGTGACCACACGCGTACTTTAATTTTGGTATCAGCGGCCGTAAAAGGAATAGCATTTGCTAAACCACTATCGCCCATTGTCGTCCCTGCCCATAATTCAGCGGTGGCAGATTTAGTTGCTTTACCAACCATATTGCTAGGATCAGTAGGATCTACTTCAATGGAAGAAGCATTACCCCCGAAGTCAGTCAAGTCATAATCAACGTTAGCATCTTCAAAAGTGACTGGTAAATCTACCATAGCTGGACCGCCACCACCACCGGTTACGAATTCTACGTCATCCCAGTAGTAAGTTTTTTCTCCTGCGGTCGGACCGTCGGTACCAAAGTTGAAGAAGATCGAAATTTTATCATAAGTATTCGCGAGGTTCAATGCTGCGGTACCCGTTGCTTCCATACTGAAGTCAATTTCTAAAGTTTCCCAAGCCATTGCCATAGTCGTCATTGCTTCTGCTTCTACGGAAATGGTAGGATCGGTTTTATCCTCTACTTTGATTCGAATAGGGATTCCTGCGTCTGGTGACCACACGCGCACTTTAATTTTCGTATTTGCTGCAGTAAAAGGAATTGCCGCGGCTAAACCACCATCATTCATGGTTGTCCCTGCCCATAATTCAGCAGTTGCCGATTTGATGGCTTTGCCTACAGTGTTCGTCGGATCGGTAGGATCTACTTCAATGGAAGAAGCATTTCCACCAAAGTCGGTAAGATCGTAATCTAGAGTTGTCGATTCAAAATCGATGGGAAAGTTTAACTGCGCATATCCCGTAAGGCTAACGGCTAGGAATAATAGCGTGGTAAACAACTTCATATTTTAAAATTTTTATAAGGTTAGGAATTAAGTCAAACGAAAAATTTACGTTTTGTCATTTGACCTGTGTTAATGTGTATTTTAGCGGTATTTTATTTGTCGTGTTACTATTAATTTGATCTAATGAGGTATTTTTATTAAAAATGCTTAAACCTGTCCATTCGCAGCTGAAAAGCAGTTATTGTCAGTTCAATAAGGCTTTAGGAAGACTAACTGCTACTGTAAGGTTGAGAATAAAATGAAACTCCTAATTGAGTGGAAAGTGAGAAAAAGTATCGTACCTCAATAGTTAGAGCTTTTGCAGCTTTAAACTTGTCGCTCTGGATCAAACTATCAATGGCAAAACGACTCGAAAGTTGAGATACAGTAACTTTTATTATGGCTCTACAAGCAGTTAATATTGTTACGAGTACAAAAAGAAGGAAAACGGATTGCTGATTTTTAAACATGATTAACTGAGGTTAAGATGAGTAAAATGGATTATCTTGATTGCTTACTAGGGTCAAAATAATACTTTAGACAGTACATGGTATTCCGTTGGGTTTAGATGAAAAAGCTGATATCTGCAAATTCCATTTCTAATAAGTCTTGCGTCACCATCGAGTAAAAGATGCATTTGGGCATAATCATTAAGAGATTTTATGAAATGAATAGATCTTAAGTGAGCACGCTGACAAATATAACCAAGAAGAGTAGCTTTGGTTTAATTTGCGCCTACATCTTACGTACATCGCTATTATTTATAAATACATCAACACTACATCATGTGTTTTTTGATAAAAAGCATTAAGTTTGTAATTATTTTATAACCAAGGGTTTATAAATAATGTTTTCGTAAAAAAAACTACTTCAAGTCTTGGGGAGTAAGATTTATGATTAAAGTTGTTTTAAAATAAACCTTAACCCCTTCGGGAAAAATGTTGAAAGGTGGTACTACTGCTTTTTTGTCGTCGAAGCTTTGCTACTGAGGACTTGCAGATGGTAAGTAAAAGCGCTACGTGCTGAATTTTAAGTACTTCCTTTTGCTGGATGGTCAGAGAAAAGTTTAGGGGCTAATGTCATTTTAAAATAACATCATTCGTTAAGTGTTATCATATACTTATGCTGAGAAAATTTGTGCTATGCTTATGCTTTTGTTGTTGGAATCTCTCCTTGCTTCAGGGACAATTCCAAAGAATTGGTTCTCCCTCCATTACTAATTTTACGCGTGCTGATTATCAAGCAGGAACGCAGAATTGGCTGATTCGGCAAGATGAACGAGGAATTGTATATTTTGGCAATAATAAAGGATTATTAGAATTTGATGGAACAAACTGGCAGATTGTTACCCTACCCAATCGTACGATCGTCCGATCTTTTGCTTTTGGAGCCGAAGGAACGATCTATTTGGGGGGACAAAATGAGTTGGGATACCTTAAGGCAGATGATAGTGGGAAGCATCACTATACCTCATTAATTGATTTGATTCCGGAAGAATTGCGCAGTTTTGAAGATGTCTGGAAAATTTTCATTCAACACCAAAAAGTCTTCTTTTGCTCCGAAAAAGCAATTTTTAGCCTAGAAAATCAAGAAATAACGGTCTTACAACCCAAAAGTGGAAGATTTGAGAATTTCTTTTCGCTAGATGGAGAAATATACATCCAAGATAAGGCAGAAGGGCTTTTCCTTTTAAAGGATGATCAACTACAAGTCTTGCAACAGGGCGGAATCTTTACGGAAGATCGCGTGGTCGCTATTTTGCCACATCAAGAAGGACAAGCCTTGCTAGTAACAGTATCCAAAGGGCTTTTTTTGATGAAAGGTACGACGGTCTCCCCTTGGAAAGTAGAAGCTTCTCCCTTTTTAATTTCCCACCAAGCTTACTGTGCGATTAAATTGAAAGATAATCGCTTTGCTATTGGTACTTCTCAAAACGGAGTATTAATTATAGATGAACAAGGTGTGCCAGATTTACACCTCAATGAAACTAAAGGACTACAAAATAGTACGGTACTTAGTATTTGTCAGGACATTCAAGGTAACCTTTGGCTTGGTTTAGACAACGGTATTGATTATGCGGAGATCAATTCGCCCTTTTCTACCATCCGCTCGGAAGACGGGGTAGCGGGTACGGGCTACGCGGCGGTTATTCACGAAAATAAGTTATACCTAGGAACGAATCAAGGTTTGTATTATGCCAACTGGGACAAAGACCATGATCCAACGCAACAAGGGAAGTTTGAGCGAGTAGAAAATACGATTGGGCAAGTGTGGAACATTAACGTAGTGGCAGCGGAACCCATTATTTGTCAACACAAAGGCGCAGCTTATTTGAAGGATAAAAGAACGGTTCCTTTTTCGAACACTGAAGGGGCTTGGAAATTTATGCGGCTGGAAGTGAATCCAGATTATGCCATCGAAGGAACTTACACGGGGTTGGTACTCTATAAAAATAGGCAAGCTGACGAAGCCGAACCGCCACAGTGGGAGCTCGTTCGCAAATTAGACAAATTTACAGAATCCGCGAGGGTTTTTGAAGAAGATGAAGATGGGCATATTTGGGTTTCTCACGCTTATAAAGGGCTTTATAAAATCGAATTAACAGCGGATTTAGAAACGATCAAAAAAATTAATTTTTATCATTCCAAAAACGGGCTACCAACCAATATCTTTATCAACGTTACGAAGATTAGAAAAGAATTAATCTTTACGACGCCCAAAGGGATTTACAAATATGATAAGCAACGAGACTACTTCGTTGTGCATCAAGATTTTCAGGACATTTTTGGTAAAAATAGAAATGTACACCGACTCTTAGAAGATAAATTTGGAAATGTTTGGTTTTCTATTGACGATGAATTTGGAATGTTGAAAGTACAAGAGAAAGGTGTTGTTAATAAATTAGAATTAGCGTATTTCAATCAGATTCAACCGGAGTTGGTCGATGGCTTTGAGCACGTGTACGCCTATCAAGGTCACCACTTTCTCATTGGTGCAGAAAAAGGCTTTATTCATTACGATGCTTCTCGTAGTCCGACGGGGGAAACTCCTTTTAGGGTTTTGATTCGTAAAGTGACTTCTATTACGGAGAAAGATTCTACGGTATATTGGGGCAATACCAATTCGGATAAAGAAAGCGAAGCGTTGAATTTTAATTACCGGATGAATGATTTCCGCTTTAGTTTCTCGAGCCCTTACTACGAAAAAATCAATCATATTCAGTATCGATTTTTGTTAGAAGGATTCGAAGATTCTTGGTCTAATTGGTCGCCGAAAGTTGAGAAAGAATATACGAATTTGGCGGCGGGAAATTACACCTTTAAAGTACAAGCACGTAATGCTTATGGCGAAGAAAGTTCGAAAGCAATTTTTAGTTTTCGGATTACTCCACCCTGGTATTTGTCGTTGTACGCCAAAGCAGCTTATTTTATTTTGCTCGTTTTGGGATTCCTTAGTTTGGTGAAATTCATTGCTAGAAGAGAAGCTCAAAAAACGGAAGCTTTTAAATTGGAACAAGTGGAGCGTTTGGCACGGAAAGAGGCAGAATTTAAAAAAGAGGTAAAAAAATCAGAAGGCGAAGTCATTCAACTGCGCAACGAAAAATTGCACACCGATATCAAATATAAAAATAGTCAACTCGCTTCCGCTACCATGCACTTAGTGCAAAAAAGTGAGATTTTGATGCAAATTAAAAGCGATTTGAATCAGCTTGAAAAAGATATTCCGCAAGGTTTGAAAAAGAGAATTGAACAGATCTCGAGAACCATCGACGCGGATATTCGCCTTGATAATAATTGGAAGCAATTTGAATTTTACTTCGATCAGGTTCACGAAAATTTCTTCAAAAGATTGCGAAAGCAATTCCCCAAGCTTACCCCTAAAGATCAAAAATTGTGTGCATATCTACGCATGAATCTAGCAACGAAAGAAATAGCACCACTCTTAAATATCTCTGTGCGGGGCGTAGAAATTAGTCGTTACCGATTGCGTAAGAAACTAGACCTAGATTCAGACAAAAACCTAGTGGCTTTTATCTTAGAAATATAAAGAATGGGATAAAGTCAGCGCATAACGTTACGCAACACAAACAACTTACTAGATATTGATACGTCAAAAGGGAAGGTCGGATAATTAGATGCACAAAAGCTTAAAAAAATATGCTATAAAAATGGAATAGACTTTATCCGAAAGAATACTTAAGAAAATTACTGGAGTGTACTTCTAAGCACTATTGATTTCGGATAAAGTCTAGTTGGGGAAGTTGCATGGAAAGGACATTAGCATCTATTCGTAAACAACTTCAGGGTCAAATGAAATGTTAGCTTAAGCTGCTTCGTCGAACTTGTCGTGGTCAAATTTCTTGCCGTTCCACTGTCCTAACCATTCGCATTCTTTTCCTTGATTAACATAACCTAGATAAGCATAGCTTGCTTCTTCTTTAGTCTTTCTAGAGATCGTAATGGTGTTTTGATATCCCATTTTGATATCAAAGAAAAAATGTCCAACCGCCAGTTTAAATCCTTTCTTTCGCATAATTAAAGTTGTGATTATTAAATTAGCACTATAGCAAACAAGCGCTATTTGTTTTTATTCTTAGCACCAAAGATGCAGGTAATAACTTGCTCTTCAGTATGGAGCCTTACAGATTTAACTGCAACACTTCGATTCGTATAACTTAATGAAACAGTTACAAGAAAGCTATACTACTAGGGATAAATTTGGTTTAGATTGCTCAAAAGTAGCTAAAAATTAGCAGAAATCCCGACTTTAAACATATTATCTTTGTAATAGTTCACTCTAGTTCAGGATTTTATGAGTATCATCGCGCACTAATGCTTGAGTTTGCGAACAATTGATATTGCGGTCTAAACTTGGATACTTGAGGAAGAATAACTTCATTGTCGCGAAGACTCTTTTTGAAAAGCCCAATTGATACTTATCTTTAGCCTCAAAATAATTGTTAAATAATCACTCCGCTAACTGCTGCTAAAGTCTATTTAACACCAGGAAAATCTCAAAAATATTTTATGGAAAAAACGAATGCTAAAATTGTGATCCTCGGTGCTGGACTGACTGGTCTGACGATCGCGTACGGCTTGCAGAAAATCGGTATCAAGGCAACGCTCTTAGAAGCACGGGAAAGACTAGGAGGACGGATTCATACAGTAAAAACTGCGGGCGGCGCTCCGATTGAATTGGGCGCTACTTGGTTAGGACCACGACATCAAGCGCTGCAAGGATTATTGCAAGAACTAGGCCTTCCACTTTTTCCGCAAAATCTAGGTGACAACGCCATTTTTGAAGCGATTTCAACCAGTCCACCGCAACTGGTGAAAATGCCACCCAACCAAGACCCTAGTTTTCGAATCGCAGGAGGAACGAGCAGCTTGATTGATCGGCTGGCGGCTACCATAGCGGAGAAACAGCTCAAATTGGGCGAAGTGGTACAATCCATCGACTTCGTAGATCAACAATGTCAAATTAAAACGGCACAAAATAGCTATCCAGCAGATATTGTGATTAGCACATTGCCACCTAACTTATTGGTCAATACCATAGATTTTTCTCCTGCGTTATCCGCTAATTTAGTAGAAGTTGCCACACAAACGCACACTTGGATGGGCGAATCCATAAAAGTTGGACTCCGTTTTCCCAATGCATTTTGGCGGGCACCTAAGTTGAGTGGGACGGTTTTTAGTAATGTAGGACCCGTTTCTGAAATGTACGATCACGCCAACGTAGAAGACACACATTTTGCGCTAAAAGGCTTCTTGAGTAGTGGCTTATACGGTGCTTCCCGCGAGCAGCGCTTGAATTTGATTTTGCAACAATTACGCAAGTATTACGGTACACCGGTAGACGAATATAGTGCATACGAAGAAGCCATTTGGCGATTAGAACGATTTAGTTTCTTCGATTACAAGAGCTATGTCTTACCACACCAAAATAATGGACATGTGGCTTTGCTAGACAGTTATTATGAAGGTCGTTTTTTCTTGGCTGGTGCAGAAACTTCATCGAGTTTCGGTGGATACATGGAAGGAGCCGTACTCAGCGCGAATCGGATTGTGGCAACGCTGACGTCGTTGCTGAAAGACGCTTGAGGTACACAAAGGGATAAAGATAACTTTTCTGAAAAGGGTAGTACTAAGTTTTTAAGTGTATCATGCTGATAATCAGTTGTTTGATTAGGTGTTTTTTCGGCGAAACGATGTCTCCAAGATCGTCGGATATGATTTGCAATCCGATGGATTGAGCTGCAAATTTTTTATTTCCGTCCAAGAAGCAAAATAAAAGTCGTTAAGTCGGAAAATAGCCGCTCGGCAATCTTTGAAAAGCCAATATTACTTACGACCTTTGCGGCCATGGATAACACAAATTTTTTTAAGCATTTTCAACGCTCAAAAAATTTTGAGAAACAGACAGAGAATCATCCCAAAATATTCTTTCAAATCGTTTTTGAGAATTATGGCGCGAGCCTTAGCGTAGTGGATCAGGAGGGTCAAGAAATTGAGCCAGATTATCAGGCACATAGCGGAATCAAGCGGACTATCCTGAAAGCGATGGAGCAGATTAAGGATAAGAATAGTTTCGTGATTGACTGGGAAAAGCCTGCGAATCGTGTTTTTCTTAACGAACACCCATCGCTGATGGAACAGTTGCGGGAGACGAGCGTATTGGTAGATGCGAAAATGGAGCCTTTACATTTTCAAGAAGGAGAAGGACGGCTGCAGCTGCGCCTATTTGCCGAAAAGCAGAAAGAGACGGCGGAAGGAAAATTAGAGACACTAAGTTGGAAAAGTGAGATCGGTTTTTTATTCAAAGACAAAACCTATCCTAATTTTCAAATCCTTACGGAAGATACCGTTTTGGTGGATCAACAAATTTTTAAGCTGGAATCTCTAGGTGAAGGGTTTAAAGATTTGTCTTATTTTACCACGGAAGTAGCTGCCCAAGATTTGATTCTCTTTTTATCTATTTTCTACTCTTACCTGAATCGAGTGGAACTATTATTTGAAGACTATCGACTGATTCGAGAAGAGGAAAAAATCTATGCGCAGCCCGCACTTATTTTTGAAAAAATAGACGAAGACGATGCACTTTTTATGCGGGTAGGACAAGTGTTGCCCGGTTTATCAATTGGTACGTTGGAACAATTTGACCTCGCGCGTTATGCTGTTTTAAATGAATTAGAACGGACGATTACGGTAAAGTACGTCGAACAAGAATCTACGGCTGCGATTATTGCTTCCATTAATAAATTGCTCAAAAAGCATATTCCACGTGCTAGAAAAGGAGAGCGTCAGGAAGTTGTATTAGAAGGAGACTTGCTCATTATTCCTAAAGAGGTCGCCAGTAATTTCATCTATCAAGAATTACCTCGGTTGCTCATCAGCTATCAAATCTTTGGGGCTGAGAAATTAAAATCTTATAAAATATCCACAAAACAACCTTCGCTTGGGTTTAAACTTAGCCATGGCATTGATTTTCTTGAAGGAGAGGTCAACCTTGATTTTGGCGACGAAAAGATTAGTTTATTTGATGCGATTACACAGTTTAAGAAAAATCATTACATCAAACTCAACGATGGAACGCACGCTGTGATCAACGGGGATTACCTCAAGAAATTAGAACGGATTTTCAAACAAAAAGGAACGGATCAAGTGCAGATTTCCTTCTTTGACCTCCCTTTAGTCGAAGAGCTAATTCAAGAAAAAATTCATGGTAATTCCTTCCTCAAAGCGCGAAGTATCTTTGCAGGCTTTAATGATATTGGCAAAGAAAAACCAAATTTGCCCGCCTTGAACGCGACCTTGAGACCTTACCAAGAAGATGGTTATCAGTGGATCAAATACTTACACGATAATGAATTGGGCGGCTGTTTGGCGGACGATATGGGACTGGGGAAAACCTTGCAAGCCATCGGTATTTTAGCATCGGTTTATCCCGAGGAACAGCGACCGAGTTTGATCGTAATGCCTCGAAGTTTGTTGTTCAACTGGAACGCAGAAGTAGAAAAATTTGCACCACAGCTTTCCTGCTATACTTACTATGGTAATACGCGAGATTTGGCGGAAGCCCAAAAATCCAATTTGATCTTTACGACCTACGCACTGATGCGGAATGACATCAAAGCGATGAAGGACATTTCCTTTTACTATATCATTTTGGATGAATCTCAAAATATTAAAAATTTGCAAGCGCTGACGACAAAAGCGGTAATGTTGTTGCAAAGTGAACACCGCCTAGCCTTGAGTGGAACCCCGATTGAGAACAACTTGGGGGAATTATATTCTTTGTTTCGGTTTTTGAATCCAGCAATGTTTGGCAGTGTACAACGATTCAATGAAAACTATTTAACGCCCATTCAAAAAGATAACGATAAAGAAGCTATTCAGCAATTGCGGAAAAAGATTTATCCTTTCATCTTGCGTCGGCTGAAAAAAGATGTACTCAAAGATTTACCGGACAAAATTGAGCAAACACTTTTTGTGGAAATGTCAGCGCCACAACGTCGTTTATACGAACAACGTAGAAATTTTTACAAAGAAGCGATTGATACGTCGATTGCGTCGCGAGGAATGCAGCAATCGCGATTCTTTATTTTTCAAGCACTGAACGAATTGCGGCAGATTGCTTCTACGCCGGAAAATTTTAGCGATGGAAAAATTCTTTCGCCCAAGCGAGAACTACTGCAACAACAATTGATGGATGGGATTGCCAATGGTCATAAAATTCTAATTTTTGTCAATTTTTTGGCAGCCGTTGAATTGATTTCGACACACTTGGAAGATTCCGGAATTGATCACGTAGTCATGACGGGCGCTACTCGGAATCGACAAGCCTTGGTTGAACGGTTTCAAACGGACTCAAACTGTAAGGTATTTCTGATGACCCTCAAAACGGGTGGAACGGGGTTGAACCTTACGGCGGCAGATACCATTTATATTTTTGATCCTTGGTGGAACGTTTCCGCGGAGAATCAAGCCATTGACCGTGCGCATCGGATTGGGCAACAAAATAAAGTCTTGGCTTATAAGTTGATCACGGAAGGTAGTATCGAAGAAAAAATTGTACAACTACAAGAAAAGAAAAAAGAATTATTTGATAATATTATCTCGGCGGATGGCAGCTCGATGAAGTCGCTTTCCGAAGATGATATTGATTTTATCTTTAGTTAACATTGGATGAATGGCTGAGCATCGCTCACCGACAGATATTTGAACACACGGCTAAGAAAAATTTGATAAAACCTTGTAACAATAGTTGCAACTTTTTGTAATAGAAGTTAGTTTAGTCCTTAGCGTTTTTAATTTTGGAAAATAAGAATGAGTTACTCAGAACAACAACATAAAGAATTTGCGGGAGATTTTTTCTTGGAGTATACCATTGCGGGAATGAAATCTGGTTTTGAACAACGCATTCGGCAATTCTTCGTGACGGAAGAAGCCTTTTTGCAAGCACAAGGCGTGCCTGCCATGTACTTCGAGTTAGCGATTAGCAAAACGAATTGGTCAAAAAGTGAGTATTCTCTTTTGACGGCATTTGCTTTTTATAACAAAGCATTTTATTGGAAATTTCACAAAACCTTAGCTGCCGATATCCAACAAATATTAGATGCTTTGGTCTGGGAAAAAAGTTTGTCGCAAGATGATATTTTAGAGCGGTTTAATATTGAAATTTGCGACGTAGAAGAAAGACGATATTCTAAAACCTACGCCGTAAAATACAATCGCCTCAAAAAACCGTTCTTCTTTTTTAACCAACAAAATCATAAAGTTTTTGGAGCTCATACCTCAGATGGTGGTTCTTATTCCTTGTACTTACCACAGTTCTTACGAGAACATATTGCTAAGTTTTATGAGCTACCCGAGGCGGGCGTCATTCAAGCTCTTGATGAGATTCCGACAACGAGCTATTTGTACGAAACGGGGCAGGAAGATGTTTTTGCAGAATTGGATCGTATTTTAGTGTACAAAGAACAAGGTCAAATCAAAACCTCCAAACGGGGTAAAGTTCAAGTGAGTACTTTAAGTAAAATGCAGCGTAAGCTTAGGTTGCAAGAGTTTTATCCGATCGACGAATCAGAAAAAGTTTTGAAAACGCTACGCAGTGGATTACTTGCTAGTCTTATCGTAAAATCAAACAGCCGACATTCCAGCAAGTCTTCACTTGAAGTACTCAAGCAGTTGGTGAAATATGATTACCTCAATAATTATGAAAGTGTATTGAGTATCATGACTTACCTCAAAGGATCGAGCAAAGTCAGTAATTACTACATCGATGAAAAAACGGAGACCAAACTGCTCAATATTGTCAATCAACTTCCCGTAAAAAAATGGGTGTCCGTTGATAATATCAGCGCTTCGTTGAAGTATAATTTTGTCAAACTACAACCCATTACCAACTACGCAGCAAGCTCTTCTCTTTACTACGAATTGATCCAAACTTTTGATAGCGGTCGGCAGTACGTAGAACAAGAATACGTCAAAACGAATCGCTACGATCGTGTAATTGTTGAACCTTTGTTGAAAGGAACTTTATTTTTATTTGCTTCTCTCGGGATGTTGGATATTGCTTACGAAATGCCCGATTTACAAGAACTGGGTAAAACGGCTTATTCTCAGTATGATGGTTTGCAGTACGTTCGATTAAATGAATTGGGCGCTTACTTACTGGATCGAGTGACGGATTACCAAGTACCCGAATCGACACAAGAGGCGACCCTCAAATTATCGGAAGAATCTTTAACCATCGTAGTCGACCAAAATGATCCAACGGCAGCTTTACTACTAGAACCGTTTACCAAAAAAGTAACCGCCAATCGCTTTCGTACAGACGCTAATATCTTTTTGACGGGCTGTAATAACAAGCGTGATCTAGAATTGAAAATTGTTTTATTCCGGCAGTCGATTTCACAAGAATTACCTTCTAATTGGGTGAGTTTTTTCAATGAGTTACAACGTAAGATTGATCCTTTGACACTCGTGGAAGATATCACTATTTTTAAAATTCCTACGGATAATACAGTACTGGTGCGACTCATCGCTAAAGATGCAACTTTCCGAGAAATGGTCATGAAGGCGGAAGGCTACCAAATCTTAGTGGCTAATAAAAATTTGGCGCGCTTCAAACAACGTTTACGAGAATTTGGCTATTTGCTTTCGCAATAAAAACGAACTCACAATTAACGATCTAAGACCTTTGTAGGCGTCGGTGGCGAATCTCCAAAAATAGCTTGAAAAAGCAAACTCAATAAGATCACGATTATACAACCGATTAGGTTAAGCCACAAATAAGCTAGATCAATGTAGCCGTATACGGATAAGGTAAAAGTGATTAATACGATTAACTCTCCTACGATGGCGCCCAAAAATACTGCTCGCGCTTGGACGCTTTTAAACAAAAATGCAATCAAGAAAATGCCTAGAATAGCGCCGTAGAAAAGCGAACCGATAATATTAACCGCTTGAATGAGGTTTTCAAATAAGTCCGCCGTCGCCGCAAAACTCAGCGCAATAATTCCCCACAGGATAGTGAAAAATTTCGAAGCCTTGAGATAATGTTGATCATTTCGATCTTTGACAATGGAACGCCGATAAAGATCAATAACGGTTGTCGTTGCCAGTGCATTTAGCTCAGAAGCCGTCGATGACATTGCCGCAGAAAAAATAACGGCGAGCAATAAACCGACCAAACCTACAGGAAGGTAATTGACAATAAAACTGATAAAAACGTAATCGGTATCTTTGACTTTGGCAAAAGTATTTTGCTTTTGAATTAACGTTTTGGCTTCCGCACGGAGGGAACTATCTTGCTGGAAATAAGTTTTGACTTGGGTCTGTGCCGCTTGTATCGCCGTTTCATCTTCTTGTTCAATGGCAAGCATTAGGTCTTTGATTGCCGTTTGTTTTTCTTGGTAAACCAATTGATAATCCGTTTCCAGTTGTTTGTACGCGGGCGCATAACTAGACTGTTCAATATTATCAACGTTGCCTCGGTTAAAGTGGAGTGGTGGTGGCGTGAATTGGTAAAACATGAAAACTAAAATCCCTACAAATAAAACTAAAAATTGCATTGGTACTTTGAAAATACCATTGAAGAGTAAACCTAGGCGACTTTCCGTCAAGGATTTACCCGAAAGGTAACGTTGTACCTGCGATTGATCCGTCCCAAAATAAGATAGAAAGAGAAAAGTACCACCCAAGATACCCGACCAAATCGTATAGCGATTGGATAAGTCGAAACTAAAATCTACGACTTGTAATTTTCCCATCTTTCCCGCAACGCCTAAGGTGTCTTGGAAAGAAACATCAGCAGGTAATTTATTTAAAATAATAATTGCGGCAACAATCATTCCGCCCAGAATAATAATCATTTGCTGCTTTTGGGTTACACTCACCGCTTTGGTTCCGCCCATTACCGTATAAAAAATAACTACGACACCGATGATCAAAACGGTTGTAAATAAATCCCAACCAAGAATGGTAGATAGAATAATGGCTGGCGCATAAATCGTAATTCCTGCGGCCAAACCACGTTGCACGAGAAACAAGACCGCCGTCAAGGTTCTCGTTCGCAAATCAAATCGCGACTCTAAATATTCATAAGCCGTATATACTTTCAGCCGATAAAAAAGCGGCAAGAAAAAAACAGCAATAATAACCATCGCGATGGGCAAACCAAAATAAAATTGAGCGAAGCGCATACCGTCTTCGTAAGCTTGTCCGGGCGTCGAAAGGAAAGTGATTGCACTCGCCTGAGTTGCCATAATGGACAAACCAATGGTCCACCATTTTAAATCCCGATCACCCAAAAGATAGCTTTCTACATTCTTGACATTCCGCGTTTTCCAAACGCCATAGAAAACGATAAAAGCCAACGTCCCTACTAAAATAATCCAATCTATGTTACTCATCTTAGGAATACGTTTTGGTCAGCCAATAAAAGAGGCAAATGATAATTAGGTGGAGCACGAGTACAAAGCAGTACAATTGATTCCAAGTCGTAAAAATGGGGGGCGCTTCTTCGTCGAAAGGAGGTTTCTGTCGCATGGGTTAAGGTCTTTTGTATTGGCCGATAGAAATTAGATTACTAAAAATGCGGTAAGCGCCGGGTACGCCTGCGGGCAATTCTCTAAACCAAGAATACCCGGTATAAATGTAATGCCCTTTACCATATTTAGCGACGAGCAAACCACCATTCTTGGGCGTTTCATCGGGATCATTTGCACTTAAGATTGCCTCAAAACGGGGATCCCATTCATTGGGGAAATACAGCCCTCGCTCTTGTACCCAATGATCAAAATCAGCAGTTGTGATTTTATTGGGCCAATTGAGTACGAGGTGTTCTTTTTTCAAAAAGCGGACTTCCGCTTCTTCGACCGTAACGCGATCTCTCGATAGCGTTAAAGGATAAGGACCAACTTCCTCTACTTTGAGGCGATGGTTAGTATTGTATTGTACGATGAGCGTTCCACCTTCCTTCGTATACGCTAGTAGTTTTGGAAGATGAAATTTCATGCGCTCTAGTGTATTCAAGGCTCGTACACCAAGAATGATAGCGTCGTATTGTTGCAAACTAGCCAGTTGCATATCCGCTTCTTCGAGCAAGCTAACTTGGTAACCAATTTGCGTTAAACTCGCTGGAATCAAATCACCTGCTCCCATCACGTAGCCAATGTTTTTACCCGCTTTTTTAAGGTCTACTTTTACTACTTTCGCACTCGCAGGTTGCCAAACCATCTGGTGAGGAATGTGCTCGTAGTTAATGTTGGTCAGCGATTGATTGTAAGTGATACCGTCGCAAAGGATTTGTGCCGTAATTTTTCCAGTATGTTGATCTTTGGGTGGAAAAACTTTAAAGCGCCCGAGTTGCTTTTCTTCTTTGAATTGCAAATTAAAAGGAAGCGCTGCGGGTTCTACGCGCCATCCTTTTGGATGCTGCAAACTTAAGGTTCCACTAACTTGATCACGACCGGCCTGAATAGCCACCACCACTTCTTTTGCTTGCTCGTCCGCAAAAACGTAAACTTGATCTTGAATATTGGCGGAAACGGGCAAGATGATTTCGAAGGGACGATAGCTTTCTCCTTTGACCGGATCATTTTTTTTGTAAATGATAGGAATGGTAAAGGCTATTTTTGTTCCTGCAATTTGTAAGTGGTATTGAACGGCAAGTTCCCGTGGTGTTTCGGGTAAGCCTCGCATGGTTTGTTCGGGAACGTGATACATGCCGAGCGTACCGGGTTGGTTGAGCCAGTACGGATTAGAGGAAGACACGGTTTTAGGAATGGTAAACTGCGTTTCCCAATGGAAGGCTTGATTGCTTACTAAATTGAGTTGTAAGCTGCTATCCAAGTCGAGTGGAAGATAACGCACGCTTTCTAAAACCATCGGAACGGTTGAGCGATTGACTGCTTCTACGGATAAGGATAATTTTTGACCGACCGTAGCGGAATGATCATCGGCAACGGCTTCCAGATACAATCCCGTGCAAGCTTTGATGACCGTTTTGATTGCTGCTAATTTGACGCGTTTCCAGTAGCCCGTCGGTAAAGCTTGGATGAGTTGATAGGCCTTAACCAACTGTGGAATGCTGGCACTTGGATTTTCGTAATCGAAGCTTTCGTCGATTTGCTGGATTAATTTCCCAATCGGTGCGCCACCTTCGACGCGCGTCCAGCTCGTGTTGATTCCCGCAAAAATATCTTCGCGATCTTGAGGTAAATCTCCTTTGAGTAATTCTAAATATTCGATTTTGGAGCCTCTTGTTCCCGTAGTACCAAATCCTTGACACTGGTGCATACTTCTGCTTTCTGCCGCAATTTCGGTATTGGATTTTCCTTTTAAAGGATAATAAACTCCGGCGTCAATGCTGACCATTTTTGCTGGATCGAGTGCTTCAAACTTAGCTTTGCTACCGTAAGCTTTCCAGAAACTGTTAAAAAATAAACGGCGTGGTTGCCAAGTAGAAAGATATTGAAGTTGCTCAGGGAAAGCGTTAGGGTCACCGACTAAATCAAAGGCTTCGTAAGATAATTTCGCGGAAGCGGTATGATGACCATGGGTCGGATAATCAGAATCGTGTGGAAAACGATTGATGATTACGTCGGGTTGAAACTTTCGGATTGCCCAGACTACGTCGGCAAGTACCGCTTCTTTATCCCAAATTGCCAAAGCTTCTTTCGCATTTTTAGAATACCCAAAATCATTGGCGCGACTAAAAAATTGTTGTCCGCCATCGACGCTACGGGCTTGCAATAATTCTTGGGTACGAATAACACCAAGCAATTCCCGCATTTCTGATCCGATCCGATTTTGACCACCATCTCCACGGGTTAAGGAAAGATAAGCGGTATTAATTCTTTTGTGATTGGCTAGATAAGCAATCATCGCCGTATTCTCATCGTCGGGATGAGCGGCCAAATAGAGGGCAGAACCCAAAACTTGAAGTTTTTTGATGGCATCATGAATATCTGCGGAGTTGAAACGTTTGGGTTTTTGTGCCGCAACTTGACCCGCGAATAAGATCCAACAACATAACAAAGGGATTAAATACAGTCTTCTCATAGTCGTAATTTTGAGCATTGAAGGTAAGGATTTTTAAGGAGAAGCCGCAGTTTTTGGAAGAGAAGCAAGTTGGGATGTCGTCGCAAAAACAATCGAATGGGATAAAACGACTGATTAAAAAAAAGGCAAAAAAAAAGCCGATTCTAAGAATCGACTTTCCTATGTAATAAATAGGCGTTTAGTATTGAATAGGCGTTTAGTAACTTTAATAGGCGATAGTGTTACTTTGTCATTTGTTAAATAACATAGATAAAACATTGTCCAAATAAAAATGTTCAAAGGAAGAATAATTTTTTTTTAAAAAAAATGAAAAAATATTCTTCGGACTTAAAAATACGAAGGTGAGTGTGCGTGGTTACAAGGAAAAATTAGCTAAACTTCCTAGTCATCGCTACGGAATACGGCATTACTTAAGTTGCAGAAAATCAATAAATTATATGATTTAGCAGAGGAAAAAGTAGCATTTTCGACGATTAAAATGTATTTGTTGAGCAAGTTCGTTTGCTACGAATTACTCATGGTTGATTTTTTTTAAAAAAAAATTAAAAAAATTAAAAAAATTAAAGAAAATTAACGCGTCGCACTAAATTTACGCAACAAACTATTTGTCTGTTGGTGGATTTTGCTCCGCATAAACGGCGTCCAACCCAATAAATATCCTTTCCAACCTAATGCTTGTCGGGTCCATTTCCAGAGGTCAAACTCGTCAACGTGCTTGATGATTTTGCCATCTTTGAACTCGAAATTAGCGTGAATGCGATTGATGACTTTGCGTTTATCCGGCCCATAGAGGTAGGTCGCTTTCCAATCGGCAGCGCCGCTATTCCCACTTGCTTTTACGTTATTAAATTCCATCTCTAGTTTATTATCCCCCCGCGAGAGGAGCATCCGCCACATATTGCCCGCATCTGCGCCATTTAATTTACCAAAAGCAGGATCTTGAAATTGAATTTCTGGATGATAGCAAGCGACCATCCCTTCGGCATCCTTTTTCTTAAAAGATTCATAGAATTGAGTAATGAGTGCTTCGTGGGTCATGAGGTTTTCTTTTAAATGAAATGTAATAAAGTCTAATATTTTGTCTTGGTACTTCCAAGTTATTTTTTTTGCACAATGGGTAATTTGAGGTGCGAGGGATACTTACTAGAATGGTGAATTTTATTGTGTGCTTTGACTGCATCTTTTTCATCAAAGTTATTCCCACCAGTATTCAAGTTGCGCTCAAAACGGGGAAAATTACTACTTGAAATTTCAATGCGAATCTGATGCCCTTTTTTGAAAAAATTGCTCGTGGCTAAAGGCGTTAAATCTAATTTGTAGACTTTTCCATTTTCCATAAACACTTCTTTATCATAACCTTCTCGGTAACGGACTCGCTGAATGGTTTCGTCTAGATTATACGCTCGACCGTCGGGATATACGTCAATCAACTTGAGCGTAAAGTCAGTATCTTTTGCATCAGAAGATACGTAAAGGGTTGCTTCAATAAAACCAGTAACTTCAACGCCTTCCGTCAAGGGTGGGGTCGAATAAACCAAAATGTCGTGGCGTGTTTCTAATTGTTGTTGGTCAAAAGAACCACCTTCGATGGCACCACCTGTACAACAAACATTACCACCGTAAGAAGGCACGGGGTTTAGTGGATTGTAGGTAAAAGCATCAGGAATGGCATCTGCCTTGGCTTTGGTAAGTTGTAAAAGACCATCTCCAAATAAGCTATTTGCTTGTCCTTCGCTTGATAAATAGTAGTTGGTCATTGTAGCACTTTTGGGCGGAAAGACCTCGGAAGTTTGCCATTTATTAGCGCCCATCGTGTAGTAATGTACCTTTGGTGTTTTGGTAAGAAATCCTTTGTCTTCTTCTTTCAACCAATGATCAAACCAACCATAAATGAGCTCGTCATAATTCAAGCGAGCATCGCCAACGTTTCGCTCACCCACGATTGTTTGTTCCGTAGCACGAGTGAATCGACAGTGTAAAGTTGGGGCAATTACAAGGTATTGGTTGTTGGCAATTTTGGGATCTTTAATATTTTGCGAAACGTGATTATAAAGCGCGATGTTGGGACTAACCGATACATCATACCAAGAAACAAACCAATAACTGGGCACTCCAAATCCCATGTCATCGTGATACAAGCCGCCTTCGTACCAAGCAGGATCATTCGGTTTGCGTTGAATCATTTTATCATAAATTCCTTTGGTGCCGTTGACATTTTTTAGAATATCAGAAACTGGCAAGTGGGCGAAAGCTTTTTTCCAGTCTTGTTTTGGTGCTTCGGAAGCTAAGTCGTAAAACCTAGAGATTCGTTGTAAATCTTCTTGGGTGGCACCAGCGGGAACACGTGGCCGAAATTCATCATTTTGAACACTATACAACCAAGAAATAAATAGCATTTGTACGGCGCCACCTTTGTACCAATTTCCTTGTTCCATATAATCTCCAACGCGACCAACGCCGGCGCCAAAACCTTGTGGCACCATTGCTGCGTGTGCAGGATGATCCATCGCTGCGATTGCCATTTGCCATTCTGCGGTAGAAGAACAACCATAAGTACCAATTTTTCCATTGGACCAAGCTTGGTTTTCCATCCAGGTAAAGGCATCGTAGCTATCCGTTTTAGGTAAACCTAAAATATCCCATTTCCCTTCTGAAAAATAGCGCCCTCTTTCATTTTGCACTACGTAGGCGTACCCTCGTTTAACCGCTTCGTATGCTCGTTTAGTTGTCCAAGTTCTTTGTTTACCGTCGCCCCAAGAATTAAAATTATAAGGTGTTTTAGAAAAAATAATCGGCACGGGTTGATCCGTTTTAGGTCGATAAATATCCGTTGCTAAGCGCGTACCATCACGCATTGGCATCATTACCTTTTGATCGATAATAGCAATATCTTCGATCTTGGTGGAAATATCTACTTGTGCCCAAAGGGATTGTGCTAAAGTTAAAAGTACCAAGCATAAAAGGGAGGGGAATCGTTGCAACATAATTATCTTTTTTTAAAATAACTTCAATAATAGTTAAGTGGAAGTGAGCGGTAGCTTAGGGAAATTAATAAAATCAAAAAATAGATCCAATATTGATTTTTAGTTCCATTTTAAAAACCTATGTACACTATAATCTAAATTACAGTGTACTAGTACATTGTAATCTAAATTACTTAACATTTTGAAC